>NZ_JAJAQC010000098.1 GCF_027604915.1 Streptomonospora mangrovi | reverse complement strand
GCCGCGCCCGCGCCGAGTACGGCGCCGCCCTGGCGGCGCTGGCCCTGGGCGCCGGCGCGCTGCTGGGCGCGGGCGGACGCGTGTGGGCCCAGGCCGAGATCGCCGTGGGCGGCCGCGTCGCCCCCGCACCCGTGGAGCTGACCGGCCAGGACGCCGCCGCGCCCGCCTTCGCCCTGGGCCTGGCCGGGCTCGCCGCGCTGGCCGCCGTGGTCGCCGCGCGCGGCTGGGCGCGCCGCGCCGTGGGCGGCGCCGTCGCGGCCTTCGGCGCCGCCGCCCTGTACTCCGTCTGGCAGGGCACCCGCACCCCGGCCCTGACCGCGCTGGCCGCCGAGCGCTCCACCGCGCAGGGCCGCGTGGAGGCGCTGCACGTGGCCACCCAGTGGCCCGCGCTGGCCGCCCTGGGAGCGGCGCTGCTGGTGGCGGCGGGGGCGGCCGTACTCCTTCGGGGTGCCGCCTGGCCCGGCATGAGCAGCAGGTACGATCGCCACAGCGCCCCGAGCGCGGCCCGCTCCAGCGATCCCGCCGAGTTGTGGAAGTCGCTCGACAGCGGGGCCGATCCCACCCTGGACCCGCCGGAGGCCGCCGCGCCGCCGGCCCCGGTGCGCCAGCCGGCCCCCGCCGGGCGCGCCGACGCGCACACCGAGCCGAAGAATCCGAAGGAGCCTTGATGGCCGACGAACACCACGAGGACCACGGCAACACCGTCGCCGCGTGGTTCCTGACCCTGAGCTGGATCGTGCTGTGGAGCGTGGCCGGCGTCGCGATCATCCTCGGCGGCGACCTCATGCTGTGGACCGCCGCGGGCCTGGTCGGCAGCGTGGTCCTCGCCGTGATCGCCGGGATCATGAAGAAGGCCGGGCTGGGCCGCAAGACCCCGCGCCCCGTCCCGCCCACCCGCGAGGAGTGGGAGGCCCTCCAGGCCAAGGCGAAGAAGGTCGCCAAGGAGGCCGTCAAGGAGGTCAAGGACGCCGTCACGGCCGAAGGCGGCCACGAGAAGGACGGCAAGGACGCCAAGGACGGCTCCGCGGCCGCCTCGGCGGAGCCCGCCGAGTCCGCCGCCGCCCCGGCCGGCGAGACCGCGGGCTCCTCGCGTTAGCCCAGGCCCGACCCTGCGATGTCCACGGCCCGCGGCCGCCGCCGCGGACCGTGGACGTCCTGCTTCCGGCCTGGTTACATTACGGGGAACAGCTTCCGCCCCAATGCCGCTCGTGTCGGCAGCCGTCCCGTTTATCTGGCATGATGCGTTTCTGCCCGCGACGCGTTCACGGCGTGCGGCCAGCCGGGACCCCGTTGGTGCGCCACCAGCACACCGCGCGCGAGGGCGCATCCTCCAGTCTCGAAACCGTTAACCAGTAGTCATCCAACGAAAGACGTGTCGACCATGAGCTACGGTCCTCCGCCCGGTCCGCCCCCCTCCCAGCCGCCCGGCGGCGGCTACGGTCCGCCTCCCGGGGGCTCGGGCGGGTACCCCAGCGCCGCCGGCGGCGGCGAGCCGCCGAACAACTTCCTCGTGCCCGCGATCCTGGCCATGTTCTGCTGCTGGCCGCTCGCCATCCCGGCCATCCTGGCCGCGGCCAAGGTGAACGCCCAGTGGAACCTCGGCGACTACGCCGGTGCCCAGGAGGAGGCCGCCAAGGCGAAGCGCTTCACGCTCATCGGCGTGATCATCGGCGTCATCGTCTACGTCATCGGCGGTATCTCCTACTTCGCCATCATCGCCGCCGCCATGAGCAGCGTCTCGACGTACTAATGGCGGCCGAGGAGACCTCGTTGTCCCGGCCCCGGCGCCGCCGCCCGCACCCGGCGGCGGCGCCGCTGCTGGTGGGCGCGGCGGGCCTGGCCGGGGCGGCCCTGCTGCACTTCGTCGACCCCAACGAGCCGGGCCACTACCCCACCTGCCCCTGGCTCATGATCACCGGAACCTGGTGCCCGGGTTGCGGGACCATGCGGGCCGTGCACGCCCTGACCGAATTCGACGTCCTGGGCGCGCTGAGCATGAACCCCCTGTTCATGGCGCTGCTGCCGTTCATCCTCTACAGCTACGGCACGTGGCTGTACCGCTCCCTGCGCCCGGCGCCCCCGCGCACCGTGCCCCGCAAGGCGCTCAACCCGATCTGGCTCTACGTGCTCCTCGCCGCCATCCTCGGGTTCTGGGTGGTCCGCAACCTGCCCTTCGGGGCCTTCCTGGCACCGGGATAAACCGACCGAGTCCCCCCAACGACGGGGGGAGTGGCTCCGCGCCCGCCCGGGATCGATACGATCGAGGCAGTCGCGGGATCCGGTTCGCGTCCGGTCACGGCCGCACCCCCGCCGGGCGAGGCGGGCGCCGGGACCACCGGCGCGGCCCGCCCACGACCGCGCTCCGCGTCCCGCGGGGCGTCCGCACCACGGCGATTTGAGGGGGCAGTCCCACGTGAGCGTGCTCGACGAGATTGTCGACGGAGTACGCGCCGATCTCGCCGATCGGCAGGCGGCCACGCCCCTGGACGAACTCAAGGAGCGGGCCCGCTCGGTGCCGCGCCCCCAGGACGTGGTGGCGGCGCTGCGCCGCCCCGGGGTCCAGGTCATCGCCGAGGTCAAGCGCTCCAGCCCCTCCAAGGGCCCCCTCGCCGAGATCGCCGACCCCGCCGCGCTGGCCCGCGACTACTCCGCCGGCGGCGCCGCCCTCATCAGCGTCCTCACCGAGCGGCGGCGCTTCAACGGCAGCCTCGCCGACCTCGCCGCCGTCCGCGCCGCGGTCTCCACCCCGCTGCTGCGCAAGGACTTCGTCGTCACCTCCTACCAGTTGTGGGAGGCGCTGGTCCACGGCGCCGACGCCGTGCTCCTCATCGTCGCCGCCCTCGACCAGGACGCCCTGGTGTCCCTCGTGGAGCGCGCCCAGTCCCTGGGGCTCACCCCGCTGGTCGAGGTGCACACCGAGGACGAGGTCGGCCGCGCTCTTGACGCCGGCGCCACCGTCATCGGCGTCAACGCCCGCGACCTCAAGACCCTCCAGGTCGACCGCGACACCTTCGCCCGGCTGGCCCCGCTGATCCCGGCCGACCGCGTCCGCGTCGCCGAGTCCGGCGTGCGCGGCCCCCACGACCTCCTCGCCTACGCCGGACACGGCGCCGACGCCGTCCTGGTCGGCGAGAGCCTGGTGCGCGGTCGCCACCCGCGCGACGCCGTCGCCGACCTGGTGACCGCCGGCGCCCACCCGGCGCTGCGGGACCGGAACTAGCGCCCGTGCGCGCCCGCCCCGAAGGCCGCCGCACCGGTCCGCCCACCGCCGACCGGCGCTGGGGCGCGGCCGCCGTGCGGCTCCCCGCCTCCGGGCGATGGCGCTAGGGAGTCCTCCGCCCCGCGCACACCACCGCCGGTGAGGACTCCCGCAGCCGCGCCGACCCCGCGCCCGCCCGGCGGCACTGTGCCGCCGGTGCCGCGGCGCCGATCCGCTTCGACCGGCGCGCGTCGCCAGCGCGCCGCCATGGAGAACACCACATGACATCCGCGACACCGGAGTCCACCCCCGACGCCCGCGGCCACTACGGCCGCTACGGCGGGCGGTTCAGCCCCGAGGCGCTCATCGCCGCCCTCGACCAGGTCGCCGCCGAGTGGGACAAGGCCCGCAACGACCCCGCCTTCCACGCCGAACTCGACGCGCTGCTGCGCGACTACACCGGCCGCCCCAGCCCCCTCACCGAGGCCAAGCGCTTCGCCGAGCACTGCAACGGCGCCCGGATCCTGCTCAAGCGCGAGGACCTCAACCACACCGGCTCGCACAAGATCAACAACGTGCTGGGCCAGGCCCTGCTCACCAAGCGCATGGGCAAGACCCGCGTCATCGCCGAGACCGGCGCCGGCCAGCACGGCGTGGCCACCGCCACCGCCTGCGCCCTGATGGGGCTGGAGTGCGTCGTCTACATGGGCGAGGAGGACACCCGCCGCCAGGCGCTCAACGTCGCCCGCATGCGGCTGCTGGGCGCCGAGGTGGTGCCGGTGACCATCGGCTCGCGCACCCTCAAGGACGCCATCAACGAGGCGTTCCGCGACTGGGTGGCCAACGTCGAGCACACCCACTACCTGTTCGGCACCGCCGCCGGCCCCCACCCCTTCCCGGCGCTGGTGCGCGACCTGCACCACGTCATCGGGGCCGAGGCCCGCGCCCAGGTGCTCGACCTCACCGGCCGGCTGCCCGACGCCGTGGCCGCCTGCGTGGGGGGCGGCTCCAACGCCCTGGGGCTGTTCGGGGCGTTCATCCCCGACCCCGGGGTGCGCCTCTACGGCTTCGAGGCCGGCGGCGACGGTGTGGACACCGGCCGCCACGCCGCCTCCATCACCGGCGGCACGCCCGGGGTGTTCCACGGCGCGCGCACCTACGTCCTCCAGGACGAGTTCGGCCAGACCCTGCCCAGCCACTCCATCTCCGCCGGCCTGGACTACCCGGCCGTCGGCCCCGAGCACGCCTGGCTGGCCGACACCGGCCGCGCCGTCTACCGGCCGGTGACCGATGCCGCGGCCATGGAGGCGTTCCGGCTGCTCAGCCGCACCGAGGGCATCATCCCGGCCATCGAGAGCGCGCACGCGCTGGCCGGCGCCCGGACCATCGGTGCCGAACTCGGCCCCGACGCCGTCATCGTGGTGAATCTCTCCGGACGCGGTGACAAGGACGTCGACACCGCCGCGGCCTACTTCGGACTGGTCGGCGACGAGGAGGAGGGCGCGTGAACGGGGTGATCGGCACCGAAGAGGCCGGCCGCAGCGGTGGACAGGGGGCCGCGGGCCCGACCGCGCTCCAGGCGGCGCTGGCCGCCGCCAAGGCGCAGGGGCGCGCCGCCCTGGTCGGCTACCTGCCGGCCGGGTTCCCCGACGTGGAGTCCTCCATCGCGGTCGTCGAGGCGATGGTCGAGGGCGGCTGCGACGTGATCGAGGTCGGCCTGCCCTACTCCGACCCCACCATGGACGGCCCCACCATCCAGCGGGCCGCCGACACGGCCCTGACGGCGGGCACCACCCCGCCCGACGTGCTGCGCGTGGTCGAGGCCAGTGCCGCCACGGGCGCGGCGACCCTGGTCATGACCTACTGGAACCCCGTCGAGCGCTACGGCGTGGACCGGTTCTGCGCCGACCTCGCCGCCGCCGGCGGCTCCGGGGTCATCACCCCCGACCTCATCCCCGACGAGGCCGAGGAGTGGTTCGCCGCCACCGACGCCACCGGGCTGGACCGCGTATTCCTGGTGGCGCCCTCCTCCAGCGACGACCGGCTGGGCCTGACGGCCCGCGCCTCGCGCGGCTTCGTCTACGCGGCCTCGCTGATGGGCGTCACCGGCACCCGCGCCCAGGTCTCGGGCGCCGCCGAGAAGCTGGTGGCCCGCACCCGCGCCGCCGCACCCGCCGGGCTGCCCGTGTGCGTGGGCCTGGGCATCTCCAACGGCGCGCAGGCCGCCGAGGTCGCGGCCTACGCCGACGGGGTGATCGTGGGCACCGGGTTCTGCGACCGGGTGCTGGACGCCCCCGACCTGCGCACGGCCACCGCCGCCGTGCGGGCCTTCGCCGCCGAGCTGGCCGAGGGCGTCCGGCTGGGGCGCACGGGCTGACCGGCGTCCCCGCCCAGGTAGCAGCGGGGTTAGACAGGTAAGAATCGGGTGTGAGCAGGCTCCTGCGCACCCGCCGGGGGGAATCCGCCGACCTCCCCGGCGTTAGATTGCGCAGGAGCCGGCCCCCCCCGACGCCCCAGGGCGGAGGCGATCGGGCCGACTTCGTGTAGCGGTGGCGCCACATACAGTAGTATCCGCACGGTGCGCTGTTGGCGCCGCCGCCGTACATGACCGTCTCGCCCCCGGGGATTCGCAACCTTGGACACCACACACCAGCCGGCACCCCCCGCATCCGCCCCGGCGCCGGCCCCCGGCCGCTGGGCCGCGGTGCAGCCGTGGGTGACCCTGCTGGCGCGCCTGGCCCTGGCCGGCGTGCTCGGCTACGCCGCCTACACCAAGCTGCCGCCGGCGCTGTCGGTGCAGTCCGTCGAGGCCTACCAGCTCTTCTCGCCCGAACTCGCCCAGCTCATCGGCTACACCCTGCCGCTGTTCGAGTTCGCGCTGGCGCTGCTGCTGCTCATCGGGCTCGCCACCCGCTACGTCGGCGCCGTCACGGGGCTGCTCATGGTGGTGTTCATCGCCGGGATCGTCTCGGCGTGGGCGCGCGGGCTGGCCATCGACTGCGGCTGCTTCGGCACCGGCGGCCAGGTCGCCCCCGGCGAGACCCAGTACGGCCTCGACATCGCGCGCGACCTCGGCTTCCTGGCGCTGGCCGGGATCACCATGCTGTGGCCGCGCTCCCCGCTGTCCCTGGACCGGCTGTTCGGCCTCTACCGCTGAACCCGGGCTTAGAGCCCGCCCCCGCGCGGCGGGGCGCCGCCTGCGGCCGCGCCCGCGCCGCCCCACGGCGCGCCCCGGTGCCCGGCGCACCTCATGACCAACCAACGGACCAACGACGAAGCACGGTGATCGGCTGATGGGCAAGGCGGCGCGGGAAGCCTCCCGCGAACGACTCAGGCAGGAGCGGCAGAAGGCCGAGGAGCGCGCCAAGCGCACCAAGGTCCTGGCCGTGGTGGGCGCCGCGCTGGCCGTGGTGATCGTGGTGGTCGGCGGCGGCTACCTCGTGCTGTCCCAGCAGCGCGCCGAGGAGCAGGAGTTCGCCAACCGCTACGGGAGCCTCCCCGAGCAGCGGGTGCAGCAGGACGGCAGCGTGGTCCTGGCCGAGGACGGCGCCGACGCGCCCGTGGTCGAGGTCTACGCCGACTACCAGTGCCCGCACTGCAAGCAGTTCGAGCTGACCAGCGGCCCCACCCTCCAGCGGCTGGCCGCCGAGGGCGAGGTGATCGTGCACTACCGCCCGGTCAGCATCTTCGCCCAGCAGCCCGCGCCCATCGGCGCCAACTCCCTGCGCGGCGCCGCCGCCGCCCGCGCCGCCGCCGACTACGGCAAGTTCGTGCAGTACAACGACCTGCTGTTCGAGCACCAGCCCGCTGAGGGCGCCGAGGGCTACTCCACCGAGCAGCTCAAGGAGTGGGGCACCGAGGCCGGCATCGACGACCCCGCCTTCGCCGAGCGCGTCGACGCCGAGAGCGAGGTCGTGGACACCTTCACCGGCGGCTACCTGGACGACCTCACCGCCGCCGCCGAGAAGGAGCTGGGCGCCGACCGCATCCAGGAGATGGGCCTGAGCGGCCTCATCGACTGGGGCCAGGAGAACGGCGTCGACGGCTCGTTCCTGGAGGGCACCTACGTGCGCGAGGCCATCGACTCCACGTCGGCGGTCGAAGAGAGGTACCCTTCCGGGGCGAACGCGTTCGGCGGCACCCCGGCCGTCTACGTCAACGGAACCCTCCTCGGCAACGAGGCCTACTCCGGCAACGGCATCCAGGAGGCGGTGGAGCAGGCCGGACCCGGCGAGGTCGACACCGAACCGCTCTCGGCGGACGGCGCCGCGGCCGACGCGTCGCCCCAGCCCGACGCCTCACCCTGACCCCAAGGACAGATCCGAGCGATGACGATCCCGCTGATCGCCCCTGAGGGCGCGGCCGACCCCGGCCGCGCCCTCGCGGCCATCCCCAGCCCCGACGTGAGTTCGATCTCGCTCGGCCCGGTGACCATCCACTTCTACGCGCTGTGCATCCTCGCCGGGGTCGTGGCCGCGGTGTTCTGGGCCGAGCGCCGGTGGAGCGCCATGGGCGGCGAGCGCGGCACCATCATGGACCTCGCCGTGCCCGCGGTGCTGCTGGGCCTGGTGGGCGGGCGCCTCTACCACGTCATCAGCGACTACCAGCTCTACTTCGGGCCGGGCCGCAACGCCATCGAGGTGTTCTACATCCGCAACGGCGGCCTGGGCATCTGGGGCGCGATCCCGCTGGGCGCCCTGGGCGTGTGGTACGTCGCCCGCCGCCGCGGGCTGTCGATGTCCAAGCTGTCCTTCGCCATCGCGCCCACCATCCCGCTGGCCCAGGCGCTCGGCCGCTGGGGCAACTACTTCAACCAGGAGCTGTTCGGCGCGCCCACCGACCTGCCGTGGGCGGTGGAGGTCTCGCTGGACTACACCTACAACGCCAACGGCGCCCCCCGCCCCGGCATGCAGCCGCTGCCCGGCAGCAGCACCGAGTACTACACCACCTACCACCCCACCTTCCTGTACGAGTTCCTGTGGTGCCTGGCCCTGGCCGTGCTGCTGGCGTGGCTGGGCCGGCGCTTCGAGGACCGCCTCGGCGGCGGACGGCTCTTCGCGGTCTACGTCATGGGCTACTGTGTGGGGCGGTTCTGGATCGAGTACCTGCGTGTCGACCCCGCCAACGAGATCCTCGGCCTGCGGCTGAACAACTGGACCTCGGTGCTGGTGTTCGCCGGGGCGCTGGCCTACTTCGTGTGGGCCGGGCGCCGCCTCGACCGGTTCTCCACCCGCGTCGTGCCCGTGGGTCACGACTCCGGAACCCAGGTCTTCGACACCGACCCCGCCACCTCCGACGACTCCGCCGCCGACACCACGGCGGTGGAGGACCCCGACACCACCCGGGCCGCCGGCGCCGCCGATCCCACCACCGCGGACGACGGCGCCACCGCCAAGGGGCGCGACACCGGGGGCGCTGACGGGGCGCCGTCCTAGGCAGCACGCACCCGCCACGCACAGCCGGGCCGGCGGCGCACCCGCGCCGCCCGGCCCGACGGATGGATGAGACCACGTGAGCAGATCCGACTCCACCGGGCGCTCGGGAAGACGCCGCGCGCGCGGAGCGGCTCCGGCCCGCGCGCCCCGCGACCGCCACGACACCGCCGACCGCCGCGACGACGGCTACGGCGGTTACGACGGCCATGACGGCACCGGCGCGGCGGGCCAGGACGTGCCGGCCGGCGCCGAGGGCCGCGGCGCGCGCC
>NZ_JAJAQC010000097.1 GCF_027604915.1 Streptomonospora mangrovi | reverse complement strand
GTGGAGAGGGCTGAGTTGGACCGGGTGGAGGGGCTGCTCAACACCCGCCCGCGCAAGACGCTGGGGTATCGCACCCCGGCCGAGAAGCTGGACGAACTGCTAGTCGCAACAACCCATTGACACCAAGGCGGCACCCTTTTCTCTTCTATGCCCGTTTTCGTGGGCGACGAGATGCGGCTTTCCTTCAAAGCGGCGACTGCTAGCCGCGCCTCGTCGTGAATGGGGCCGTTCTCGTCTCACCATGTGAGATTTCAGAGGGTTGGAGTCCCATTTGTCCCATTGGGGAAGGTGCCGGTCGCTCCGAACACGGGGAAGAGGTTTCGGCAGCCAAAAGGCCCGCGCGTCTCGCGCTCTGACCCCGCCTTCGCCTGAACGGCCCTCGCCGACCCGAGCCGGTCCCGCCCGCCCCGACTGCCCGCCCCCGTCGCGCACTTCAGCCGCTGGGGTGAGGTCCGTTGATCGCTTGTCCGAGCCGTCCGCCGTCGTTGCCGCCCCGTCGCTCACCTCCACCACCCGCCCCGAGTACCGGTGATCGCGGCCCGGGGCTGGGCTTCGCCTCGCTGCCCCGTCGCCCACCCCGACCACTGGGGCGGGGTCCGTTGACCGCCTGCCCCAGACCTCCGCCGCCGTCGCCGCCCCGTCGCTTACCCCGACCGCCCGGGCGCGGGCCGATAACCGCCGTCCCGGTCCGTTTGGGGCTGGTGGGGCTGGTGGTGATGTTGGGGATTGATCGGCTGGTCGGGCAGCCGGGCAGGCCGCCGACTATTCGGCCTCGTCAGTGAGCGCCGCCCGCATCACCCGCAGCTTGGCCTCGGCCTCCGCGAGTTCCTCGGCCGGTTGGGAGCCCGCCACGATCCCGCAGCCGGCGAACAGGCGGGCGCGGGTGCCCTCCACGTGGGCGCAGCGCAGGGCGATGCCCCACTCCCCGTTGCCCGCCGAGTCGATCCAGCCCACCGGACCGGCGTAGCGCCCCCGGTCCATGCCCTCCAGTTCGGCGATCAGCTCCACCGCCGCGTCCGTGGGTGTGCCGCCCACCGCGGCCGTGGGGTGCAGGGCCGCCACCACCTGGAGGGTGGAGACCCCCGGCAGCAGGCGGGCGGCGGCCGGGGACGCCAGGTGCTGGACGTTGGGCAGCCGCACCAGTTGCGGCCGGTCGGGCGCGCGCACGTCGGTGCTCAGCGGCGAGAGCGTGCGCCGCAGCGACTCGATGGCCAGGCGGTGCTCCTCGGCGTCCTTGGCCGAGGCGGCGAGTTCGGCCGCCAGGCGGGCGTCCTCCTCGGGTGTGGCGCCGCGCGGGCGGGTGCCGGCCAGTACCACCGAGTGGACCTCGTCGCCCTCGCGGCGCAGCAGCAGTTCGGGGGTGGCGCCGACCATGCCCGCCACCGAGAAGGTGTAGCAGTCGGGGTAGTCGCGGGCCAGCCGGCGCAGCAGGGTGCGGGCGTCGATGGGCCGGGCGGCCTGGGCGACCACGTCGCGGGCCATGACCGCCTTCTCCAGGCTGCCGCCGCCGCGGATGCGCGCCACCGCCCGCGCCACGGCGTCCTCCCACTCCTCGGCGCTGAGCGCGCCCTGGTGCCACTCCAGCGGCCCCACGGGCGCGGCCGGGGGCACCGCCCCCAGGGGGTTGGCGGGGTCGGGGTGCTCGCCGCCGCGGTCGACCACGGTCGTCACCCACGCCTTGCCGTTGCGGCGCCCCCAGACCACGCGCGGCACCACCAGGACCGAGCCCGCCGAGCGGGGGTCGAAGGTGAAGGAGCCGAAGGCCAGGGCGCCGGTGCCCGGCAGCCCCACCTCGTCGCTGACGCGGGTGCGGGTCCACACCCCCTCCAGGGCGGCGGCCGCGCCGGTGAAGCGGGCGGTGCCCACGGCGCCGGACTCGGGCGGCAGGGTGATGCGGGCGGCCTCGCCCCAGGCGGCGATCCCCTCGCCCTCGCGCAGCCAGGCCAGCGGCGCGGTGGCCGGCAGCCGCTCCAGGGGGTCGATGTCGCGGGGCAGGGCGCGCGTGCGCACGTCCAGTTCGGGCGCTTGGTCCAGAGCGGCTGTCACAACCGCCCATCTTAAAAGCCCGTAAATCCCCTCACGTGCCGTTGGGGCGCGGCCGCCCGCCGCCGCCGTGGTCCGACGACCCGCCGGGCCGCCATAGGCTGTGCCGGAATGCCAGGAAAAGGGCTCGTTCTGCCAAACCGGAGGTAAAGCACGGATGCGACGGCTGCTCGGAGCCGTGGCGTTGATCACCGCTGTCCCCCTGCTGGGCGGCTGCCTGCCGTCCGCCCCCGGCGGCGACGGCGCCTCGCCCTCCCCTCACGCTCAGCGCCCCCAGCCGATCCCCACCGACTGCGCGCCCCAGGGCGAGCACCCCAAGCGCCAGTTGCGCGGCGCCTGGATCGCCACCGTCCGCAACATCGACTGGCCCTCCCAGCCGGGCCTCAGCGCCCGCGAGCAGCGCCGGGAGCTGGACGACCAGCTCGACCGCGCCCGCGACATGGGCCTCAACGCGGTGTTCTTCCACGTGCGCCCCACCGCCGACGCCCTCTACGACTCCGAGCTGGAGCCCTGGGCGCGCTACCTCACCGGCGAGCAGGGCGGCGACCCCGGCTACGACCCGCTGGCCTACGCCGTGGAGCAGGCCCACGCCCGCGGCCTGGAGCTGCACGCCTGGTTCAACCCCTACCGGGTCGGCTGGCAGGACCCCGACCTGGAGAACCTCTCCGCCGACCACCCCGCCCGCCGCCACCCCGACTGGCTGGTGGAGTACGGCGAGGAGGGCTACCTGGACCCGGGCAACCCCGACGTGCGGCACTGGGTGGGCGACGTCGTCCTGGACGTGGTGGAGCGCTACGACATCGACGGCGTCCACTTCGACGACTACTTCTACCCCTACCCGGCCGAGGGCGAGGAGTTCGACGACGACCGCAGTTGGCGGCGCCACGGCGGAGACTTCGACAGCCGGGCCGCCTGGCGGCGCGACAACGTCACCACGCTCATCTCCGAGATCCACGGCCGCATCCGCGACACCAAGCCGTGGGTGCGCTTCGGGGTGTCGCCCTTCGGGATCTGGCGCAACGCCGGGAGCGACCCCGAGGGTTCGGCCACCCAGGGCCTGGAGTCCTACGACGCCCAGTACGCCGACACCCGCGCCTGGATCCGCGAGGGCACGGTCGACTACGTCGTGCCCCAGCTCTACTGGCACCAGGGGTTCGCCGCCGCCGACTACGCCGAGCTGGTGCCCTGGTGGTCCGAGCAGGTCGCCGGCACCGGCGTGGACCTCTACATCGGCCAGGCCGCCTATCGGGTGGGCGAGCCCGAATGGCGCGGCGCCGACGCGCTCAGCCGCCAACTGGACTTCAACGCCGAGCACCCCGAGGTCGGCGGCGACGTCTACTTCTCCATCAGCGACCTCACCGGCCGCGCCGAGGAGGCCATGGACCGGGTGCGCGCCGACCACTACGAGCGCCCCGCCCTGCCCCCCGCCGCCGACGGCGCCGGCGACCGCGCCCCCCAGGCCGTCACCCGGCTCGACGCCCAGCGCACCGGCGGCGAGGTCCGCCTGTCCTGGGAGCCCGCCGAAGGCGCCCGCTTCTACGCCGTCTACCGGGTGGCCGGCGAGGGCGACGACCCCTGCGACCTGGCCGGCGCCGAGAACCTGCTGGCCGTCACCGGCGCCGGCGACGCCCCCGAGTTCACCGACACCGACCCCGTGGACGGAGCGGTGCGCTACCACGTCACCGCCCTGGACGACTACCGCGCCGAGAGCGCCCCCAGCCCCGAGGCGCGCCTCTCCAGCCGCTGAGGCACCGCCCGCCGGCGGTGACCGGAACCGGCCGGGGCCCCGCCCCGTCGGACCCCACGCGCCCGCGCGCCCCCACCATGGAGAACAGCACGCCGCCTCCGGGCGGCCCCGCCCCCCATCCAGCGTTAAGGAGCCAGGTTGACGGCCATCCGCCTTCCCGAGCACTTGGAGTTGCTCCTCACCGACGAGCCGGTGCTGGACGTCTACTCCTACGGCCCGTGGCGCGTGCCCGACGGCCTGGTCGAGGAGTTGAGCGGGCGCATCACCAAGCTGATGGAGGACCCCCGCGCCGAGCCCTTCCGCGCCGGCACCCGCGACCGCATGGCCAACGAGGTGCTCCAGCAGGTAGTCATGCTCTCCGGGGCGATCCGCGTCAACGCCGGCTACTACGCCCGCATGCCCGCCATCCTGGTCGGCGACCACCTGCCTAACTCCAACGTCACCACCGACCACACCCAGTGGATCTTCGACAACCTGCGGCTGCCGCCCTCCTATGAGCTGTTCGAGACCGCGCGCGGCGACGCCGAGCGCGAGACCGCGCTCGCGCTGATCTACGAGGTGCTGGAGGCGGTGGAGGGCATCGCCCCCTGGGACGACCGCCGGGCGGTGCTGCTGGAGCTGCACCGCACCCGCGCCGCCGACCCCGCCGCCCGCGCCGTCGACCTCACCGAGAAGCCGCGCGAGCTGCGCAAGGTGTGGATGGCCGCCGCCGGCGAGGACGTGCTGGCCGTCGTCCCCGAGTTCGCCCCGCCCGGCGACTTCCTGCGGTGGGCCTTCGCCGGGTTCCGCGCCGCCCACGAGCGTCTGTCCGCCGTCGCCCACGACGTCCCCGACATCGCCGACGTGCTGGGCGACCTGGCCATCGGCCTGAAGCTGCCCAGCTTCCCGCCCATCGCCAGCGTGGTGCTGGACCGCCCGGACTTCGACGAGCAGGTCGAGCGCCTCACCGCCGAGCGTGCCACCTACAACCAGACCGCCTGGAGCCGGCGCGCCCGCACCTGGCTGTGGCAGGCCGTGCTGGCCGGCGAGGCCGACGCCTGCCGCGCCTGGCTGGACATGGGCACCCGCGTGGCCACCGCGCTGGCCTCCGCCGACGACGACGTGCTGCAAAAGCCGACCGTGGGGATCCCGCTGCCGGTCGTCGGCTTCCAGCAGGACCTGCGCCGCTACGGCCGGCCGCCGCGCCGCCTGGTCGGCGTGCCCACCGGGGTGCCCGACGCCAAGGGCGAGGACTCCGGCACCGCCGAGGACGGCACCGACGACTCCGCGCGCTCCCTGGCCGCGCCGCTGGCCGAACTCGACGCACTGGTGGGCCTGGATTCGGTCAAGCGGGAGGTCCGCGCCTACGCCGAGGAGGCGCGGGTGGAGCGGCTGCGCACCGAGGCCGGGGTCACCATCACCCCTCCGGCCCGCCACCTGGTCTTCACCGGCAACCCCGGCACCGCCAAGTCCACCGTCGCCCGCATCCTCGGCTCCCTCTACGCCGCCGCCGGCACCCTGTCCTCGGGCCACGTGGTGGAGGTGGGCCGCGCCGAACTGGTGGGGGAGTACATCGGCCAGACCCCCGCGCGAGTGGAGCAGATCGTGAAGAGCGCCATGGGCGGGGTGCTGCTGGTCGAGGACGCCCACGCCCTCACCGAGTCGGACTCGGGCAAGGGGCTGGGCGCCGACGTCATCAACGCGCTGCTCAAGCACCTGGAGGAGCGCGGTGACGCCTTCGTGGTGGTGCTCAGCGGACCCGAGCGCGACATGGGCCGGTTCCTGGCCGCCAACCCGCGCCTGGCCGCCCGGTTCGCCCGCCGGCTGCACTTCCCCGACTTCACCGGTCCCCAGCTCACCGACGTGTTCACCACCGCCGCCACCTCCATGGGCTTCACCCTCGCCGAGGGCACCCGCGCCCGCGTCGACCAGTTGCTGCGCCGCACCGCGCGCGGCCCCTCCTTCGGCAACGCCCGCACCGTGCGCAGCCTGGCCGAGCGCGCCGCCGCGCTCCAGGCCCGCCGCGTGGCCGCCCTGGGCGAGGCCGCCGACGCCGAGGCGCTGGCGCTGCTGCTGCCCGAGGACATCCCCGACACCGCCGCGCCGCGGCCGGGCGCCGGCCCCGCCGAGGCGGCCGAGGCCGTCGTGCCGACCGCCCAGGGGGCCGCGCCTGCCGAGGAGACCGAGGACGCCGCCGCGCCGGGCACCCCCGCACCCGACACCCCGCCCGCCGCAACCGCCGAGACCGACCCCGCCGCCGGGCCGCTGCGCGAGCTGGACCGGCTCGTGGGGCTCAGCGCCGTCAAGCGCGAGATCCGGCTGTATGCGGCCGAGGCCCGCGCCGAGCGGCTGCGCGAGGCCGCCGGTGCGCCCGCCGCCTCGCCCACCCGCCACATGGTGTTCCTGGGCAACCCCGGCACCGCCAAGACCACCGTGGCCCGCATGCTAGGCGCCATCTACGCCGACCTCGGCCTGCTGGCCTCGGGCCACATGGTCGAGGTGAGCCGGGCCGACCTGGTCGCCGAGTACATCGGCCAGACCGCGCCGCGCGTGGAGAAGGTCGTAAAGTCGGCGGTGGGCGGCGTGCTGTTCATCGACGAGGCCTACACCCTCACCGAGTCCAGCTCCCGCAACGACTTCGGCCACGAGGCCGTGGCCACCCTGCTGAAGATGATGGAGGACTTCCGCGACGACCTGGTGGTGGTCGTCGCCGGCTACGAGCGCGAGATGACGCGCTTCCTGGCGTCCAACCCCGGCGTGGCCTCCCGGTTCCCCCGCCACCTGGCCTTCGCCGACTACACCGACGACGAGCTGACCGACATCTTCCGCGTCATGGCCGCCGACGCCGGCTTCCGGGTCGGCGAGGAGACCGCCGCCCGCGTGCGCCAGGTGCTGCGCGCCGCCCCCCGCGACGCGTCCTTCGGCAACGCCCGCGTGGTGCGCAACCTGCTGGAGCGCGCCATCGCCCTCCAGGCGCGCCGCGTCACCGAGGGCACCGACCACGGCGCCGACGCGCTGGGCGAGCTGCGCCCGGCCGACATCCCCGCCACCGCCAGCGCCCGGGTCGGCGCCGCCCTGCCCGAGGACCCGCTGGCCGCCCTGGCGGACCTGGTGGGCCAGGCCCGCGTCAAGAGCGAGGTGCGCGCCCTGGACGCCCGCGCGCGGGTGGAGCAGGCCCGCCGCGACGCCGGCATCCACGCCGCGGCCGCCCCCGGCCACCTCGCCTTCACCGGCAACCCCGGCACCGCCAAGTCCACCGTGGCCGCCGTCCTGGGCGCCGTCTACGGCCACCGGGGACTGCTGTCCTCGGGCCACCTGGTGCGCGCCGACCGCCGCACCCTGTCGGCGCCCGCCTACGACCGTGACGCCGAACCGGTGGCCGAGGCGGTGCGCGCGGCGCTGGGCGGGGTGCTGCTGGTGGCCGACGCCCACGAGCTGGGCGCCAACCGGCCCGGCCAGGTCAGCGCCGCCGAGACCGTGGAGACCCTGGCCCGGATGATGGCCGACAACGCCCAGGACCTGGTGGTCGTGCTCACCGGCCCCCAGGACGAGTTGGGCTCCTTCCTGGACTACCACCCCGTCCTGGCCGCCCAGATCGCCAAGCGGCTGCACTTCGCCGACTACACCGACGACGAGCTGTTCGCCATCGTGGCCGAGCGCGCCCGCGAGGCCGGGTTCCGCCTGGGCGCGGGCGCCGAGCGGGCCGTCCGCGCCTGCCTGGCCCGCACCCCCCGCCGCCCCGACTTCGCCAACGGGCGGCTGGCCGAGGCGGTGTTCGCGCGCACCGCCGCCAACCAGGCCGCCCGGATCTCCGGGCTGGACCGGCTGGACGCCGACGTGCTGCGCGAGCTGACCGCCGCCGACGTCCCCGCCACCGCCGAGGACGCCCCCGCCGAGCGGCGCCCCGGGCTGTACCTGTAGCGGGGGCCGAGGGCGGGCGGCGCGGCGGCGCTCTCGTGTTCGGACACGAAATCGGCGCCGGGCACGACTGGCACGGCCCCCGGCGGATAGAACCATTACCAGGGACCGGGTGGCCGCGGCGGACCACCCGGGCGGCGGCCGTCCGCGCGGCGAGGAGGGTGCCATGTCACTGCGTGAGAACGAACGGCGGATCCTCGCCGAGATCGAGCGGCGTCTCGGCGAGGAGGACCCGCGCCTGGCCCGGCACCTGGCCGACTTCGGTGCCGACCAGGACTCCGACCCCGGGTTCAGCGCCACCAAGGCGTTCGCCTGGCTGGTGTGCGGGCTGATCGCGCTGGTGCTGCTGGCCATGCTGACCGCGCTGTACTTCAGCGCCCCGGCGCCGGCGCGCACGCCCCCGCCCAGCGGGCAGCAGCAGTCGGCCCCCCAGGAGGAGGTGCCCGCCGGCACCCCCTGAGCGCCGGCGCCTCAGACGGGCAGGGCGCCGCGGAACCGGTCGAGGGGGACCTCGGGGCGGGTGGTGGCCAGCCACCCGTGGCCGCGCGTCCCGTGCGCGGACATGGGGCCGGGCTCCACCGACAGCAAGAACGCCGCGGTGGAGGCGTGCACCGTGCCCTCGGAGTCCTCGTCCTCGCCGGCCTCGAACGGCAGCGGGTCGCCGAAGAACGGGGGGTCGGCGTAGGTGCTGTAGCCGCGCACGCCCCGGCCCTCGCGCGACACGTACCAGTTCTCGGCGGAGTGGTAGGGGTCGATGCCGTAGAAGTGGGCCTCGCCGCATCGCCGGCTGAGCCGGTCGGCCAGGGTGAAGCCGTCGAGTTCGTCCACGAAGGAGTCGCCCCACACCAGCCGCCACATCCGGCCCGGCCCCTCGTGTTGCCAGTTCTCGAACTCCGGGGTGATGAACACCCGGTAGGCGGTGGCGGTGGCGCCCTGGGCGTCCCGGAACTCCCGGGAGTTCTCGGCTGCGGTGGCGGCGGCCACGCCCATGGCCACGGTGGCGGGCGTCAGGCCGTGCAGGTCCAGCGCCGCGACCGCGTCGTCGAACCGGTCGGCGGGGAAGGCCAGCCAGCGGCCGGCGTCGGAGGGCAGGCGCACGTCGCCCTCCTCGGCGAGCCGGATCCGCACCAGCCGCTCCACGGCGCGCCGGTCGGCCTCCGCCAGGCACTCGGCGCCGCCCAGGTCCACCAGCAGCCGCAGGGCCGTGCGGCGCAGCCGGCCCGGCCCGCGCCGCCGCACCTCGCGCAGCGGCAGCAGCGCGGCCTCGCCGATGCGGTGCAGGACCGACTCCGCCGGCGAGTAGCGCGAGGCGCCGTCGGCGCACAGGGGCAGCAGGCGCTCGACCACCGGCGCGCCGAGGTCGGCGAGGAGGGGCGCGGCGGCGCGCCGCGCGCCGCGATCCTCGCCGGTGAGGTCGCGCAGCAGCGCGTCGACGCGGTCGGGCACGGCGCCGATCCTAGCCGCCGCGCGCCCGCCGCGATCACGCGGGAGCCCCGGCCCCGGCGGGCGGGCGCGCCCGGGGCGGGCGCGGCGCGCCGGTGTCGACCGACACCCACGGCGAGGACGATCCCGTCACCGCCTCGGCGCTGCGGGCGCCGGGGGCCGCGGCGGCCGGCGGGCCGACCCCTGCAAGCCGCCCGCGCCCCACGACTGGGCGCTGCCGGCC
>NZ_JAJAQC010000096.1 GCF_027604915.1 Streptomonospora mangrovi | reverse complement strand
GCCGCCGGCCCCGCCGCGCGCCGCCGCCCGCGCGGGCGGCGCCCCCGACCGCCGCTTCCCATGACCGCGCCCGCGAGACCGTCCGTCCCGGTCTCGCGGGCGCGCCCCCGCCGGTCGCCCCCGGCCCGCCTCAGCCCTTGATCGCCCCGGCGGTCAGCCCGGCCACCACCGACTTGCGGAAGATCAGCACCAGCACGGCGATGGGCGCGGTCACCACCACGGCGGCGGCGAAGATCATGCCGTAGGGGACCTCGAAGACGGTGCCCATCAGCGCGATCCCCACCGGGATGGTGCGGTAGGCGTCCTGGGAGTTCAGCGTCAGCGCCATCAGGAACTCCGTCCAGGTGGCGGTGAAGGTGAACACGCCCGCCGTGAACACCCCCGGGCGCACCTGCGGCAGGATGATCGAGAGCACGGTGCGGGTCGCCGAGGCGCCGTCGACCCGGGCGGCGTCCTCCAGCCCGCCCGGCACCGCCAGCATGTAGTTGCGCATGATCCAGATGGCGAACGGCAGGTTGAACGCCACGTAGGGGATGATCAGCCCGGGATAGGAGTTGAGCATGCCCACCTCGCGCGCCATCACATACAGCGGCACCAGCACGGCGATGGGCGGGTACACCGACACCATCAGCAGCGCGATCATCACCGGGCCACGCCCGCGCATGGGCGTGCGCGCCAGCGCGTAGCCCGCGAACGTCGCCAGGCTCACCACCACCACCGTGGAGCTGAGGCACACCACGAGGCTGTTGAGGATGTAGCGGCCGAACCCCTGGTCGACGAACGCGCTGACGTAGTTGTCGCCGGTGACCTCGCCGGGCCACAGGGTCGGCGGCATGGCGCCGACCTCGGTCACCGGCTTCAGCGAGTTGACCACCATCCAGTACAGCGGCAGCGCCGTGAACAGCGCCAGCACCACGGCGCCCAGGGTCACCGGGCTGAACACCCGGTGCAGCAGACTGCGGTCGCGCGCGCTCATGCCACGTCCTCCTTGCCCACCTGCGCTCGGAACACCTTGAGGAACAGCAGGCACGCGCCCGCCACCAGCAGGCCGGTCGAGGTCGCGATGGCCGCGCCGGCACCGATGTTGAGGTCCTGGAAGAGCACCTTGTAGCCCATCACCGCCAGGGACTGGGTGGCGATGCCCGGCCCGCCCCCGGTCAGCACGAACGGCAGGTCGAACACCCCGAACGCCTGGAGGATGCGGAACAGCACGGCCACGGCGATGGTGGGGCGCAACTGCGGCAGCGTGATGCGCCAGAACATGGTCCAGGGCCCGGCGCCGTCGACCTCGGCGGACTCGTAGACGTCGCGCGGCAGCATGACCAGCCCGGCCAGCACGATGATCGCCACGAACGGGGTGGTCTTCCAGATGTCGGCCACGGCCATGGCCCCGATCGCCGAGGCCGGGGTGCCCAGGATCAGCGGGTTGGCGCCGAAGACGTTCTGGAGCAGCCAGGTGATGACGCCGTAGCTGGAGTCGTACATGTAGGCCCACAGCCGGGCCGAGACCACGGTGATCATCGACCAGGGGATGAGCATCAGCGCCATCATCCAGCCGCGCGAGGCCGACAGCCGCTCCATGACCAGGGCCGCCAGCACCCCCAGCACGACCTCGGCGGCCACGGTGACCACCGTGTAGAAGACCGTGAACCCCAGCGCGTAGTACCAGTCGGAGGACCGCACCAGGGCGAGGTAGTTGTCCAGCGTCAGGCGCTCGACCACGAACCCGCCGTAGCCGATGCGGACCTCGGAGAAGCTGAGGACCAGCGAGAACACGATCGGGAACAGGGTGATCGCGCCGATGACCGCCAGCGAGGGCGCGGTGTAGGTCCACCCGGTGCGCGCCATGCGGCGGCGCTGGGCGTCGTGGCGCGGCGGCGCGCCCGCCCGGCGGCCGCGCCCGCGCGCGGGGTCTCCCCCGGTCTCGCTGGGCGGGCGCTGCGCCGGGATGCCGGTGGTCTTTCCGGTCGTCGTCCTCACAGCGCCACCCCGTCTCGTGCCAGTGCCATTCCCCGGGCCACCTCGGTGAGCGTGTCCCCCACGGCGCCGGGGTCGGCGCCGTCGACCAGCAGCCGGTTGACGCCGGTGTAGACCGCCTTGCTGATGGCGGGGTAGTGCGGGGAGCCGAAGGGCCGCAGGACGATGTCGGCGTCGGCCGAGAGGCGGTTGGTGGGCTTGTCGCGGCCGGCGATCTCGGGGTTGTAGAGCACCTTGCTGAGGGTGGGCAGGTAGGGCGAGGTGGCGGCCATCAGGGTCTGGGCCTCCTCCTCGGCGACCCACCGGGCGAAGGCGACGGCCGCGCCGGGGTGGGCGGTGTGCGGGTTGACGAAGTTGTGCCAGCCGCCGAGCGTGGAGTGGCGCGCGGCGCCGGCGCCGTCGAAGGTGGGCCGCAGGACGGCGTCGACCTTGCCCGCGACCAGGGAGGACGCCGGGTCGTTGGCCGAGCCCCAGGCGTAGGACCAGTTGCGCAGGAAGGCGGCCTGGCCGCCGGCGAAGGCGGTCAGCGTCTGCTCCTCGGCGAAGGTGCCCACCGCCTCGGGCGACACCCCCGAGGAGATCAGCTCGGTCATGAACGTGAGGGCGTGGCGCCCCTCGGGGGAGTCGGCGCGGACCCGGCGCGCGTCGGGGTCCATGAGGGCGCCGCCGGCGTCGGCCACGAACTCCGAGACGTTGCAGGTGAGGGGTTCGCCCGACATGCCCTGCCACACCAGGCCGTAGCGGACGTCGCCGGTGTCGATGAGCCGCAGCGCGGTGCGGCGCAGCTCCTCCCAGGTGGCGGGGACCTGGAGGCCGTGCTTGTCGAGCAGGTCGGCCCGGTAGTAGAGGAAGGCGAGGTCGAGGTAGCAGGGGAAGGCGTAGACCTGGCCCTGGTAGGAGATCGAGGAGACGACCTCCTCGGGGTATTTGGACCAGAACTCCTCGTCGTCGGCGACCCGGCCCAGGGGCATGGCCAGGGAGTTGTGCGCGAACTGCGCGGGCCAGGCGCAGTCGCCGAGGTAGACGTCGGGGGTGACCGCGCCGCTGGCGATCTGGGTGGTCAGGGTGGTGCGGCGGACGTCGGTGGTGGGAGGGACCTGGACCAGGCGGACGGTGATCTCGGGGAACCGCTCCTGGAATGTGCGCACCATGGACCGGCGCAGGTCCTTGCCGTCGTTGGTGAGCAGCTCGGGGGCCATCCAGTCGATGGTGACCGGTTCGGTGGGCGGTGCGATGTCGGCGGCGGTGACCGGCGGGCGGGCGTCGCCTCCGCAGCCGGCGAGGGCGGTGGCCGCGAGGACCACCCCGCCGGTGAGGAGACCTCTCCGCGACAGGTGCATGCCTTCTCTCCTTTGACGACGAGCCGTCGAAGATGGCCGCAAACGTTGCCAGTTCTTATGTGGCGAAGTCAACACTAAACCAGTCACATACGCATTAGGCTGCTCTAGCCAGCGATTCCGCACATGGGACCGTTGCCAGATTTGCCGTAATTTGGTTAGCATCCCGGCGGAAAACCCGTCCGGCCGGGCGCGCCGCGCCGCCCCGTCGGCCTCCCCTCGCCCTGTCGCGGCCGCGCCGCGCGGCACCGCCGCCGCCCCGGCCCCTTGTCCGATCCGCCCGCCCCCACGGCCCTCCTCGACACCGCCCACCCGTACCCGCACCCGCCCGCCCACTGACGACTACCCTCTGTAGCAAAGGGAGATCATGAGCGACCTGTGGTGGCGCGACGCCGTCATTTACCAGATCTATCCGCGGAGTTTCGCCGACACGGACGGCGACGGGATCGGCGACCTTCCCGGTGTCACCCGCCGCCTGGACCACCTCGCCGACCTCGGGGTGGACGCCCTGTGGCTGTCGCCCTTCTACCCCTCGCCGCTGGCCGACGGCGGCTACGACGTCGCCGACTTCCGCGGGGTCGACCCCCGGCTGGGCACGCCGGCCGATTTCGACGAACTGGTGGCCGCCGCTCACACGCGCAACATCCGTGTCATCATCGACATCGTCCCCAACCACACCTCTGACCGGCACCCCTGGTTCACCGAGGCCCTGGCCGCACCGCCCGGCTCCCCCGCCCGCGAGCGCTACGTCTTCCGCGACGGCCGCGGCCCCGGCGGCGACCTCCCGCCGAGCAACTGGGAGTCGCGCTTCGGCGGCCCGGCCTGGACCCGGGTGCCCGACGGCCAGTGGTACCTGCACCTGTTCGCCCCCGAGCAGCCCGACCTCAACTGGGACAACCCCGAGGTCCGCGCGGAGTTTCTGGACATCCTGCGGTTCTGGAGCCGCCGGGGGGTCGACGGCTTCCGCATCGACGTCGCCTACGGCCTGGTCAAGGACCTGAGCGAGCCGCTGCGCGAGGTCGTCCCGGTGCCCGAGGGCAGCGGCCTGGACGACGTCGCCACCAATCCCGACCACCCCTACTGGGACCGCCCCGAGGTCCACGAGGTCTACCGCGAGTGGCGCCGGGTGTTCGAGGAGTTCGACCCGCCGCGCATGGCGGTGGCCGAGGCGTGGCTGCCCAGCGACCGGCTGGTGCGCTACCTGCGCCCCGACGAGTTGCAGACCGCGTTCAACTTCGAGTTCCTGCGCTGCCGCTGGGACGCCGAGGGCTACCGCCGGGTGATCGACACCAGCCTGGCCGACGCCGCCGAGGTGGGCACGGTCGCCACGTGGGTGATGTCCAACCACGACGTGGTGCGCCCGGCCTCGGCCCTGGGCCTGCCCAACGGCACCGACCTGCACGCCTGGCTGCTCAGCGACGGCACCCGGCCCCCGCTCGACCCCGAACTGGGGCTGCGCCGGGCGCGGGCGGCGGCCCTGCTGGAGCTGGCGCTGCCCGGCTCGGCCTACCTCTACCAGGGCGAGGAGCTGGGCCTGCACGAGGTCGCCGACCTGCCGCGCGAGGTGCTGGAGGACCCCAAGTGGGAGCGCAGCGGGCACACCTCCAAGGGCCGCGACGGCTGCCGCGTGCCCATCCCCTGGGAGCGCACGGGGCCGTCGTTCGGGTTCGGCCCGGCGCCGGGATGGCTGCCCCAGCCCGCCCACTGGGGGGAGCTGTCGGTGCGGGCGCAGACCGGCGACCCCGGCTCCACGCTGGAGCTGTACCGCGCGGCGATCCGGCTGCGCCGCTCGCTGCCCGCCGACGCGCCCCTGGAGTGGGACGCCGACCTCGACAAGGGCGACGTGCTGGCGTTCCGGCGCGGCCCGGAGTGGCTGGTGGTCGTCAACACCGGCGCGGCGCCGGTGCCGCTGCCACCGGGGGCGTCCGTGGAGCTGGCCAGCGCCCCGGTTGAGGACGGTGAACTGCCGGGCGACACGGCGGTGTGGCTGCGGGTCTGACCCGCGCCCGCGCGGCCCTCCGGGCGGCTGGGCGGTCCCGGCGGGTGTGCGCCCCGGGACCGCCCAGCCGGTCACGACGCCGGTCAGGCCGGGCGCTCCTCCTCCGGCTGGGCAGGGGTGTAGGGATGGTGCAGGTCGAACGCCGGACGCTCGCTGCGGATCCTGGGCAGGGTGAGGAAGTTGTGCCGGGGTGGCGGGCAGGAAGTCGCCCACTCCAGCGAACCGCCGTAGCCCCACGGATCGTCCACGGTCACCTTGGGCATGTGCCGCGCCGAGTACCAGACGTTGGCGAAGAAGACCAGCGTGGAGGCACCCAGGACGAACGAGGCGACGGAGGACACCATGTTCAGCTCGGTGAACCCGTCGCTGGGCAGGTAGTCGGCGTAGCGGCGGGGGAAGCCCTCGGCGCCCAGCCAGTGCTGGACCAGGAAGGTCCCGTGGAAGCCGATGAACAACAACCAGAAGTGCAGCTTGGCCAACCCCTCGTTGAGCATCCTGCCGGTGAACTTGGGCCACCAGAAGTAGAAGCCGGCGAACATCGCGAAGACAACGGTGCCGAACACCACGTAGTGGAAGTGGGCCACCACGAAGTAGGAGTCGTGGACGTGGAAGTCCAGCGGCGGCGAGGCCAGGATGACCCCGGTCAGCCCGCCGAACAGGAACGTCACCAGGAACCCGATGGCGAACAGCAGCGGTGATGCCATGGTGAGCTGACCGCGCCACAGGGTGCCGATCCAGTTGAAGAACTTGATCCCGGTGGGTACGGCGATGAGGAACGACATGAAGGAGAAGAACGGCAGCAGGACGGCCCCCGTGGGGAACATGTGGTGGGCCCACACGGTCATCGAGAGTCCCGTGATGGCGATCGTGGCCCCGACCATGCCCTTGTAGCCGAAGATCGGCTTGCGGGCGAAGACGGGGATGATCTCTGTGACGATCCCGAAGAACGGCAGCGCGATGATGTAGACCTCGGGGTGGCCGAAGAACCAGAACAGGTGCTGCCACAGGATGGCACCGCCGTGTTCGGGATCGTAGACGCGGGCGTTGAGGATCCGATCGGCGCCCAGGCCGGCAAGCGCGGCGGTGAGCACCGGGAAGGCCAGGAGTACCAGGATCGCGGTGAACAGCGTGTTCCAGGTGAAGATCGGCATGCGGAACACCGTCATGCCGGGCGCCCTCATCACCGCGATGGTGGTGACGAAGTTGACCGAGCCCAGGATCGTGCCCAGACCGGACACCAGCAGTCCGATGACCCACAGGTCACCGCCGAACTCGGGGGAACGCACCTCGTTGGACAGCGGTGTGTAGGCGAACCAGCCGAAGCTGGCGGCTCCGGTGGGGGTGAGGAAGCCGGCCACCACCATCAGTCCGCCGAAGAGGAACAGCCAGTAGCTGAACATGTTGAGGCGGGGGAACGCCACGTCGGGGGCGCCGATCTGCAACGGCATGATCACGTTGGCGAACCCCACGAACAGCGGGGTCGCGAAGAACAGCATCATCACCGTGCCGTGGATGGTGAACAACTGGTTGTACTGCTCGCGGGTGACCACCTGCATCCCCGGCCACAGCAGTTCGGCGCGAATCAGCATCGCCAGGATGCCGCCCACGACGAAGAACGCGAACGCGGTGATGATGTACATGTAGCCGATGACCTTGTGGTCGGTCGACGACATCCAGCGGACGATGACCGATCCGCTGGCGATCGGACCGCCGCGCGCGGACCTCGCGCGCGCGGGGTCGGTGGTCTGGGTCATCCGGGCTCCGTTTCGTCAGGCTCAGAGCGGAGTCGCCGTTCCGGACGGGCACGGCGGGGTCCGCGTCGGTCACACGGTCAAGGCGGTGGTCAGGACTAGGGCGAGGGCGGCGGCGAGCACCACTGCCCACAGCAGGGCGACCGCCGCCCACGGCACCGGCTCGGCGGCCCCCGCGGCGGGACGGTCGGCGAGCCGCTCGGAGTAGCGGCGTACGCGCCGGACGTAGGCGGGGTCGTTCACGGCGAGCCACTCCTCGATGCGGCTCAGGCGCGGGTCGTCGTCAGAGATGGCCACCGTGTCCTCCCGAAACGCGCCTTGCGATCCGGCCATGGGCGTCCGCACCCGACTGTCCCGGGCGAGCCCACCGACCCCACTGTTACCCTCCGAAGCGGGTCAACCTCACAGTGTTCCTCCTGGCGCATTCTCGCAGGCCGCGCGCGCGGGCCCGGGGAGCGACATCGCCGGGTTTCAAGGGCTCGCGGCCTGGTAGAGGTGCACACGTGCGGTGGACCGGGCGCGGAGGACCGCGTCGGCCGCCGCCCGACTGACCGGAGCCACGATCCCGAGCACCGAAGCGAGGTGGTGACCATGGCTCAGCAGGTCAAGGAGGTAATGACGGCTCCTCCCCACACTGTTTCGCCGGACACGTCGATCCGCGAGGCCGCCGTCGAGATGCGCGACGGCGACATCGGCGGCGTCGTCGTGACCGACGGCGACCGGCTGGTGGGGGTGCTGACCGACCGCGACATCGTCGTCCGCTGCGTGGCCGACGGCGCCGACGTCGACAGCACCCCCGTGCGCGAGGCCGTCAGCGGCGACCTCACGACCGTGGGGCCGACGGACAGCCTCGACCGGGCGCTGGAGTGCATGCGCGACCAGGCCGTGCGGCGGCTGCCCGTCGTGGACGGCGACCGCGTGGTGGGGATCGTCTCGCTGGGCGACCTCGCCGTGGAGCGCGACCCCTCATCGGTCCTGTCCCAGATCAGCGGGAGCACGTCCAACACCTGATCCCCCGCCGCGCGCCGCAGCCCGCCGCCCCGACGAGGCCGGTGACCGCCGCAGCGCGGGCGGCGCGCGGGGGATCCTCCCGTCCACCCCCTGCCACCCCGCCCGCCCGGGGCGGGCCGCCCGCCGCCCAGCGGCGGGCCGCACACTCCCGGCTCCCCGGCGCCGGCCGCGTCCACGCGGCGCCCTGCCGCTCCCCCGCCGCCTGAGGGCGGCGGTCCGCGCCGGAGGCACGGCCGGAAAGACGAACGCCCGGTGCCCGGGCACGGGGCGTTCGCGGCGGTCTGATAGGAGGCCGCCGTGACCTCAGCGGGTGTTCGGCGGGTCCGCCCGCCGCGACCCGCGACGCCGCCCGCCCGCGCGGATCCCAACCCGGCCGCGCCCGGCCCGGTGAAACCGCGTGCGACCCCCGACGCGGGCGGGCCGGCGTCCTTCCCGGCCCGCCGCCTCCTCGGCCGCGGGCTCCCCCGGTGTTTCAAGCCCCGCGCGCGGCGGTAGCCGCCACCCCATGGGCGACATCGGCACCACCGCGCACACCCCGGAGCCGCACGGCACCCCCGCCTCCGCCGAGGACGGCGGCCGCATGCTGGTCATGCGCGCCCTGGGCCTGGGCGACTTCCTCACCGCCGTGCCCGCCCTGCGCGCGCTCCAGCGGGCCTTCCCGGGCCGGCGCCCCTACCTCGCCGCGCCGCCGGGCCACGCCGAACTGCTGGAGTTGGCGGGGCTGGCGGGCTGGGGCGTGGCCCCGGCGGCGGGGACCGCCGTCCCCGACTGGCCCGCAGCGGCGCCCCCCGACCTCGCGGTCAACCTGCACGGGCGCGGGCCGCAGTCCACCCGCGCGCTGCTGGCGCTGGGGCCGCGCGCGCTGTGGACCCACGCCCACCCCGACGTCGCGGAGTCGACGGCCGGCCCGTCCTGGCCGGCCGGCCTGCACGAGACCGACGTGTGGTGCCGCCTGCTGTCGTGGTACGGGATCGCCGCCGACCCCACCGACCTGCGGCTGCCGGTGCCCCCGCGCCCCGACGGGGAGGGGGCAGAGCGCCACCCCGACGCGGTGGTCGTGCACCCGGGGGCGGCCTCGGAGTCGCGGCGGTGGCCGCCCGAGCGGTTCGCGGCGGTGGCCCGCCACCTGGCCGGCCTGGGGCACGAGGTGGTGGTGACGGGCGGGCCGGCCGAGCGGGAGCGCGCGCTGCGCGTGGCCGAACTCGCCGGGCTGGGGACCGACCGGGTGCTGGCCGGGCGCACGACGCTGCGCGCCCTGGCGCACACGGTGGCCGGCGCCCGGCTGGTGGTGTGCGGCGACACGGGAGTGGCCCACCTGGCGACCGCCTACGCCGCGCCCTCGGTGGTGCTGTTCGGGCCGGTGGATCCGGCGCGGTGGGGGCCGCGCATCGACGCGCCGCGCCACGCGGCGCTGTGGCGCGGGCGCACCGGCGACCCGCACGGCGCCGAGACCGACCCCGGGCTGCTGGAGATCGGGACGGCCGAGGTGGTGGCGGCGGCCGAGGCGGTGCTGGCGCGCTGCCGCCCCTACAGCGGCACCGGTCCGGCGCACCCGCCGCGCCCGCGCGGCGGCGCGGATCCGCGATCGGAATCCGCCACAACGGGAGGAAAATCCGATTCGCGAGGTTTGCCGCGCCGCTGAGGCGGTAGTCCGTTCCTTTGCCACGGCCACCCAGGCGCCTCCGGGCGCCTGCGGAGCCGGGACGGGTCCTCCCGACGGACGCAGCGGGGG
>NZ_JAJAQC010000095.1 GCF_027604915.1 Streptomonospora mangrovi | reverse complement strand
CGCGCCCGCGGCACCGCCTCCGCCGCGGCCCCCGCCCGCGGCCGCGGCCAGGGGCCGCCCGCGCGCCGGTGCCGCGCCGCGCCGGGAGCCGGACCCCGCGCACGTCAGGCAAGATGAGTAGGAACGAAGACCCGAAGGAGAACCCCGTTGATCCGCACGCATGACGCCGGTGCCCTGCGCGCCGAGCATGCCGACGCCACCGTCGTCCTCGCCGGCTGGGTGGCCCGCCGCCGCGACCACGGCGGAGTCGTCTTCCTCGACCTGCGCGAAGCCTCCGGCGTGGTCCAGGTCGTGGTCCGCGAGGACGACCTCGCCCACGACCTCCGCGCCGAGTACTGCGTCAAGGTCACCGGCACGGTGAGGGTGCGGCCCGAGGGCAACGAGAACCCCGACATCCCCACCGGCGCGATCGAGGTCGCGGCCGAGCGGATCGAGGTCCTGAGCGAGGCCGCGCCCCTGCCCTTCCCGCTGGACGGCTCCCAGGACATCGCCGAGGAGACCCGGCTGCGCTACCGCTACCTGGACATGCGCCGGCCCGAACTCGCCTCGGCGCTGCGGGTGCGCTCCCAGGCCACCTACACGGTCCACGACGTGCTGCGCGAGCACGGGTTCGTCAACGTCGAGACCCCTTACCTCACCCGGTCCACCCCCGAGGGCGCGCGCGACTTCCTGGTGCCGGTGCGCCTCCAGCCCGGCCACTGGTACGCCCTGCCGCAGTCGCCCCAGTTGTTCAAGCAACTGCTGATGGTGGGCGGCATGGAGCGCTACTACCAGATCGCGCGCTGCTTCCGCGACGAGGACTTCCGCGCCGACCGCCAGCCGGAGTTCACCCAGATCGACATCGAGATGAGCTTCGTCGACCAGGAGGACGTCATCGCCGTGGGCGAGGCGCTGGTGGCGCGGCTGTGGCGCGAGGTCCTGGGCTATGAGATCCCGCTGCCGCTGCCGCGCATGCCGTTCCTGGAGGCCATGGCCCGCTTCGGCTCCGACAAGCCCGACCTGCGGTTCGGCCAGGAGTTGGTGGAGCTGACGGAGTTCTTCGCCGACACCCCCTTCCGCGTCTTCCAGGCGCCCTACGTGGGGGCCGTGGTCATGCCCGGCGGGGCGTCCCAGACCCGCAAGGAGTTGGACGCCTGGCAGGACTGGGCCAAGGCGCGCGGCGCCCGCGGCCTGGCCTACGTGCTGGTCCAGCAGGACGGCACCCTGGGCGGGCCGGTCGCCAAGAACCTCTCCGAGGCGGAGCGCGCCGGCCTGGCCGAGGCGGCCGGCGCCGCCCCCGGCGACGCCGTGTTCTTCGCCGCCGGCACCCGGCGGGCCTCCCAGGAGCTGCTGGGCGCCGCCCGGCTGGAGATCGGCCAGCGCCTGGGGCTCATCGACTCCTCGAAGTGGTCGTTCCTGTGGGTCGTGGACGCCCCCATGTTCGAGGAGGACGGCGAGGGCGGCTGGACCCCGGTCCACCACCCCTTCACCGCGCCCAAGCCGGAGTGGGTCGACACCTTCGACCAGGACCCAGGCAACGCGCTCGCCTACGCCTACGACATGGTGTGCAACGGCAGCGAGATCGGCGGCGGCTCGATCCGTATCCACCGCGGCGAGGTGCAGCAGCGGGCGTTCGACGTGCTGGGCATCGGCAAGGCCGAGGCCGAGGCCAAGTTCGGGTTCCTGCTGGAGGCGTTCCAGTACGGCCCGCCCCCCCACGGCGGCATCGCGTTCGGCTGGGACCGGATCATCACCCTGCTGACCGGGGGGGAGTCCATCCGCGAGGTGATCGCGTTCCCCAAGACCGCCTCGGGCGGCGACCCGCTGACGGGCGCGCCCACCCCGATCACCCCGGCGCAGCGCGCCGAGGCCGGGGTCGACCACGACCCCGAGGCCGAGCAGGCGGAGAAGGCCGCCAAGGCGCGGTCGGCCGGGGAGACGCGGCAGGCCGACCGGTAGGGCCTGGCACGCGGGCCGGGGCGCGCACCCCGGCCCGCCGCCGGCCGCGGCGCGCGGACGCCGGGCCGGTCGGGCGGTGCGGGCGCCGGGCCCGGCCGGCGCGGGCGGACAGGACCGCGGGGACGCGGCGGGACACGGCACGGGGCCGCGGACGCCCGGGGACGCGGGAGCGGGCGGACGCGGGGCTTTCCAGACGCGGGGCCTTTCAGGGCGGACCGGCGGTGCGGGCGCGGCCGCGCGGTGCGGGGCCGGGCCTCGCGGCAGGGGCGCCGGTGTGTCGGGGGAGCGGACTACTTCTTGACGGCACCGCAGCGCTGGCAGCAGATGTCCTCGCTGTCGGGGTTGGAGTAGCTGCACAGGCGGCAGGTCCAGTTGCGCAGGATAAGCGCTTCGCGGATGGCGGTTTCGGCGCTGACCGTTGATTCACGCATGACTGAATTTTAATCCGGACTTTTCCCTCGGGCCATGGCCGGATCAGGCGGCCGCCTCTGGAAACGGGATTTTTCAGGGCTTTTCGCCGCGCTGTCCGAAGGTGGTCAGCGGTGGTCACGCCACCGTAACGATTTCCGGGAAAATGCGGCGCGACATGTCCGCGATTCGGTTGTATTTCCGGCACCCGTGTTGACTATTGGTTTCCTGTGCCGCAATTGGCGCACGGGAGCGGAGGGGGTAAAGGGGCGGTGGCGGCGGCCGCGCACGAGGAGCGCTTCACCTGCGCGGACTGGGGGGCCGGTCGCTAGACTGAGCCGAATCGGATGTCCGAGGGAGGAGCGCGCGGCCGCGTGAATGGGACATTCGTAAAGATACAGGGATGATCGACTTGTGAACGGTGCAACCGGCTCTACCGACGGCTTCGCGGAGCGGCCCGACATCGCGTTCGCCTCGGCTCCCGCCGCCATGGTCGTCGCCGATCGCGCGGGCGGCGTCACACTCACCAACCGCGCCTTCGCCGAGTTCACCGGGCAGGACCCCGGCGGCGTCCTCGGACGCCCCTGGCCCGAGGCGGTCGCCGGCGGCGACCCCGACGCCGCGTGGGCCCTGCACCGGGCGGCCCTCGACGACGCCCTGGCGCCGCACCGCGGCCTGGTGGTGACCTCCTACGGCGGGATCCCGCACCGCGTGGTGGCCGAGGCCCGCGCCCTGCCCGCCGGCGGCCCCGAGGGCACGCCCGCCGGCGTCGCGATCGTGTTCCGCGAACCCCTGCGCGAGGAGGAGACCCTCCGCGTCATCAGCGAACTGCGCACCGAGAACGCCGACACCGCCCTGTGGACCCTGGACCTGCGCACCGGCCGCCTCCAGGAGCTGTTCGGCCCCTCGCCCCTGGGCCGGCTGCTCGTGGGCAAGGCCCGCGGCCTCGAAGAGGTGCTCGCCCGGGTGCACCGCGACGACATCGCCCGGGTGCGCGACGCCATGGAGGCCAGCCAGCAGGGCCGCGACTACGAGCAGCGGTTCCGCATGTTCGACGACGTCGGCGACGAGCGCTCCCTGCACGCCCGCGCCCGCTACGTCGGCGGCGAGCGGCCCCGCCTCATCGGCATCATCGACGACGTCACCGAGCACGTCCAGCTCATCCGCCGCCTGGCCGACCGCAGACGCATCGAGGCCGCCCAGGGCCGCCAGGTCACCGACCTCGCCGCCAAGCTCGTCTCGGCCACCACCGTGGACGAGGTCACCGGCCTGCTCACCGACGAGTTCGCGCCCATCTTCGGCGGCGCCGGCGCCAGCGTCATGCTGGTCGAGGACGGCCGCCTGCGCGCCTCGCCCCCGGCCACCGCCGACCCCGTCGAACCCATGGGCATGGCCGACGGCCACGACGCCGCCGACATCTCCCACCCCATGGGCGCCGTCGTCCAGGACCGCCAGCCCCGGTTCTTCGAGAGCCGCGCCGAGATCCTGGAGCGCTTCCCCGGCGTGGCCGAGGTCCTGCACCGCACCAGCGCCCAGTCCTGGGCCACCATCCCCATCTTCGGCGACCGCCGCGTCGCCCTGGGCGTGTGGCAGGTCGCCTGGGGCGAACCCCACCACGCCACCCCCGACGAGCGCGCCCTCATGCTCACCCTCGCCGGCCTGGCCGGCCAGGCCCTCCAGCGGGTCCGCCGCCAGCAGGAGGAGCAGGCGCTGGCCGACGCCATCCAGCAGCGCATGCTGCCCCCGCAGATCGCGGAGTTCCCCGACCTGCGCATCGCCGTGCGCTACCTGCCCTCCCGCGCCGGCTGGCGGGTCTGCGGCGACTTCTACGACGTCATCCGGCTGCCCGGGCGCCGCGTCGGCCTGGTCGTCGGCGACGTCCAGGGCCACGGCGTCGAGGCGGCCGCCGCCATGGGCCAGATCCGGGTGGCCTTCCGCGCCTACGCCACCAACCAGGTCGACCCCGGCGTCGTGCTGGCCGAGACCAACCGGCTGCTCACCGAGACCGGCGAGATCGTCTTCGCCACCTGCGGCTACCTCGTGCTGGACCTGGACACCGGCGAGATGCAGGCGGCCTGGGCCGGGCAGCCGCCCGCCGTCATCGCCACCCCCTCGGGCTACGACCTGTGGGAGCCCGAGACCGGTCCGCCGGTGGGCGTGGACGCCGACAGCAAGTACCCCGTCACCACCCGCTGGCTGCGCGCCGGCGACACCCTGCTGATGTGCTCCGACGGCCTCGTGGAGAACTCCGAGGTCGTCATGGAGGACGGCCTGCGCCTGGTCGCCGAGGACCTGTGCGCCCACGCCGGCGACGTCGAGGCCGCGGCCACCTCCCTCATCGAACTCGCGCCGGCCGGCCGCAACGACGACATCGCGCTGCTCATCGCCCGCATGGCCGATTGCGGCTGACCCGGACGGCGTGCCGTGCCCCGGCGCGCTCGCTTAGGCTGGACGGGTGTCCGAAACACTGTTCGACGACGCCGGAGCCGAGGCCCAGCGCGCCCAGGAGCCGCTGGCCGTACGGATGCGCCCGCGCACCCTGGACGAGGTCGTCGGGCAGGCCCACCTCCTGGGCGAGGGCAGCCCGCTGCGCCGCCTGGTCGAGGACGACGCGCCCATGTCGCTGTTCCTGTGGGGGCCGCCCGGCACCGGCAAGACCACCCTGGCCACCGTCGTCAGCCGCGCCACCCGGCGCCGCTTCGTGGAGCTGTCGGCCGTCAGCGCCGGCGTCAAGGACGTCCGGGCCGTCATCGACGACGCCCGCCGCCAGATGGGCATGCGCGGCACCCGCACCCTGCTGTTCGTCGACGAGGTCCACCGCTTCAGCAAGACCCAGCAGGACGCCCTGCTGCCGGCCGTGGAGAACCGCTGGGTCAGCTTCATCGGCGCCACCACCGAGAACCCGTTCTTCTCGGTGGTCAGCCCGCTGCTGTCGCGCTCGCTGCTGCTCACCCTGGAGTCCCTGGGCGACGACGACGTCCGCGGCGTGCTGGAGCGCGCCCTGACCGACGAGCGCGGGCTGGCCGGCCGCCACACCCTGGCGGCCGAGGCCGCCGACCAACTGGTGCGCCTGGCCGGCGGCGACGCCCGCCGCTCCCTGACCTACCTGGAGGCCGCCGCCCTCGTGGCCGGCGGGCGCACCGAGATCACCCTCGCCGACGTCGAGCGCGCCGTGGACCGCCACGCCGTGCGCTACGACCGCACCGGCGACCAGCACTACGACGTCATCAGCGCCTTCATCAAGAGCATGCGCGGCAGCGACCCCGACGCCGCCCTGCACTACCTGGCGCGGATGATCGAGGCCGGCGAGGACCCCCGCTTCATCGCCCGGCGCATCGTCGTGCACGCCAGCGAGGACGTCGGCATGGCCGACCCCACCGCCCTCCAGACCGCCGTGGCCGCCGCCCAGGCCGTGGAGCTGATCGGGATGCCCGAAGCGCGCATCAACCTCGCCCAGGCGGTCATCCACATCGCGCTGGCGCCCAAGTCCAACGCCGTGGTCGCCGCCATCAACGCCGCCATGTCCGACGTCCGCAAGGGCCTGGCCGGACCGGTGCCGGCCCACCTGCGCGAAGCCCACTACAAGGGCGCCCGCGAACTCGGCCACGGCGCCGGCTACAAGTACGCCCACGACCACCCCGGCGGGGTCGCCGCCCAGCGCTACGCCCCCGACTCCGTGGCCGGCCGGGAGTACTACATCCCCACCACCCACGGCGCCGAGCGGCGCTACGGCGAGGTCCTCCAGCGCATCAAGGAGGTCCTGCGCGGCGCCGAGGACCCCGGCGGCGGCACCCGCCGCTGACCCCGGTCCCGCTCGGGCCGCCCCCGCCGGCCCCGCTCAGGCCGGCGGCGCGGGGTACAGCTCGGTGATCCGCACCGCCTCGGGCGGGCCCTCGCCCTCGGGCTCGGCCAGCTCCAGCTCGGCGATCACCGGCCGCCCCCACTCCAGGTAGGACACGAAGTCCTGCCCGGTCACCGGGTAGGTGCCCCGGCCGTCCTCGATGTGGCCGGGCCCCGGCACGCAGAACTGCGCGCACAGCACCTCGGTCTCGGGCGTGATCACCGTCTCGCCGGCCGCGTCCCCGCCCGCCGGCACCCACTGGGCGCTCCACTCCTCGGGCGCGACCGTGGCCGCCGGGGTCGCCGGCGCGTCCGGCGCCGGCTCCACCCGGGTGTAGACCCACGGCCCCTCGGCGCCGCCGGGCTGCTCGGCCGGGTCGAACCGCACCACCAGCTCGCCGGACTCCGGCCGGGCGCCCGAGGAGGGCGACGCCGAGGGCGCGGGCGCGGGTGCGGGCTCGGCCGGCCCGCTCAGCGCCGTGTAGGCCGCGTAGGCGCCGCCCGCGACCAGCGCCAGCCCCACCGCCGCGCCGACCGCCACCAGGCCCGCGCGCCCCGGTCTGCGGCGCCGGCCGTCGTCCAGGTGGATGACGCGGGGCAGCAGCCCGGGGTCGGGGATGCCGCGCCACTCCCGGCTGAGCACCTGCGTGACGGCCGTGCCCTGCACCGGTGGCCCGCCGTCCCCGCTGACGGCCTCCCAGGCGGCGATGGCCGCGCCCAGCAGTTCGCGGACCGAGGGGCGCCGGCCGGGGTCGCCGGCCAGCGCGCGCCGCACGATCGGCGCCAGCTCCTCGGGCACCCCGTCCAGGTCCAGCCGCGCCGCCTCCACCGGCGGCGCCGCGCCCCCGTCGCCACCACCGGCGGCGCCCGCCACCGGGGGCCGCCCCGTGGCGGCGAACACCACCAGCGCGCCCCAGGAGTAGACGTCGGCGGCGGTGGTCGGCGGCCCGCCCGCCAGCCGCTCGGGCGCCGTCCACTCGCCCGCCGTGCGCCGCAGCAGCTCGCCGTGGCCCGGCAGCGCGCAGTCCAGCACGCGCGGGCCGGTGGCGCACAGCACGACGTTGGCCGGCTTGAGGTCGCCGTAGGCGATGTCGCGGCGGTGCAGCGCCGACAGCCCCTCGGCCAGGGTCGCCGCCAGGGCCAGCAGCCGGCCCTCGCCCAGCGGCCCGTGCTCGGCGATGAACGTGTCCAGCCGCACACCCGAGACGAAGCCCATCGCCAGCCACGGCTGCGCCGCCTCGGCGTCGAACACGGCCGGCGGCACGTAGCAGCGCCCGTCGACGCCCGCCAGCGCCGCCAGCCGCTCCCGCAGCCGGGCGCGCGTGGCCTCGTCCTCCACCGACCAGGGGTGCAGCACCTTCACCGCCGTCAGCGGCTCCCCGGTGGTGCGGGGGTCCACCGCCGCGAACACGGTGCCCGTGGCCCCCGCCCCGATCCGCCCGATCACCAGGTAGGGGCCCACGAACGAGGGGTCGCCCGGTGCCAGGGGGGCGAGGCCGGGGGGGACCAGGACGGAGATCTCGCGCTCGGCGGAGGGACTCATGGAATTCCTGTCTGCACGGGAGGGGGCGCCGGCGGGGGCCGCCGGCGGACCGTGGCGGATCGCTCGCCCCCGATTCTGCGGCATCGGCGGGGCCGCGTCGACGCGCCGCCGGGCGGGGTCGCGCGGGGTGGCCGCACCGCCACGCAACGCGCGGGGCGGTGCGCGGGCCACACCCCCCGGGGACACGGTAGGGTCGGCGTATTCGGATCTCCGCGACCGGCGCATCGGCCGAGACGAGCGGGCCGCCGCCGGACATCTGAGGCGGACTCCCCGGTACCGCCGCTGGAGATCGCACCACCCCGATTCGCCTACGGAGCCCGCATGCTGACCGCAGGAGAGGTCGCCGCGCTCATCGCGGCGGTGGTCTGGACAGTACTGGTCGCGTTCATGTGCGTGGCCCTCGTGAAGCTCACCCGGCTGCTGTCTGAGACCACGAAGGTCGTCGCGGAGTTCGGCGAGCGCGCACGCCCGCTGCTGGACGACCTGGCCGGCACCGTCGAGCGCACCGGCGCCTCGCTGGACCGGGTCGAGGAGATCACCGCCAACCTCGCCACGACGACCGAGGACGTGTCGACCGTGACCGCGCTGACCCGCTCGGTGGTGACCGGCCCGCTGGTCAAGGTGGCCTCGTTCTCCTACGGGGTGCGCCGGGTCCTGGGCCAGCGCCGCGCCCTGGCGCTGGTGCGCGGGCGCCGCCGCAGAAGGGAGCGCCGGTGATCCCCCGCCTGTTCTATCTAGTCGCAGGTGCCGCCCTCGGCGGGTATGTTGTGCACAAGCTCAACCGCACCGCCCGCGCCTGGAGTCCGGCGGGAATCGCCGACCGCGTCGAGGACCACGTCGCCGACTACCGCGCCGCCCTCCGCGAGTTCAACGAAGACGTCCAGGACGCCATGGAGCGGCGCGAGGCCGAGCTGCGACGCCAGTACGGCGCGGGCCCCACCTCAATCGCGGGCCGAGCCAGCCAACCCCGTGGCGCGATCGGCGCCCCCGACCCGAAGGACGGCCGCTGATGGAGACGGCAGAAATCGCTCGCCGCTTCCTCGCATTCTTCGAGAACAACGGGCACACCGTGGTGCCCTCGGCCAGCCTGGTCGCCGAGGACCCCACCCTGCTGCTGGTCAACGCCGGCATGGTGCCGTTCAAGCCCTACTTCCTCGGCCAGCGCACCCCGCCCTTCGACCGCGCCACCAGCGCCCAGAAGTGCGTGCGCACCAAGGACATCGAAGAGGTCGGCAAGACCGCCCGGCACGCCTCCTTCTTCCAGATGCTGGGCAACTTCTCCTTCGGCGACTACTTCAAGGAGCAGGCGATCCCGCTGGCCTGGCGGCTGCTGACCTCCCCGGTCGCCGAGGGCGGGTTCGGCTTCGACCCCGAGCGGCTGTGGGCCACCGTCTACCTCGACGACGACGAGGCCGAGGCCATCTGGCGCGACACCGTCGGGCTGCCCGCCGAGCGCATCCAGCGCCGGGGCATGGAGGACAACTTCTGGTCCATGGGCGTGCCCGGCCCCTGCGGCCCCTGCTCGGAGATCTACTTCGACCGCGGCCCCGACTACGGCGCCGAGGGCGGCCCCGTCGCCGACGAGAACCGCTACCTCGAGGTGTGGAACCTCGTGTTCATGCAGTCCGTGCGCGGCCCCGGCGAGACCAAGACCGACTTCGAGATCCTGGGCGACCTCCCCAAGAAGAACATCGACACCGGCATGGGCCTGGAGCGCATGGCCGCGATCCTCCAGGGCGTCGAGAACATCTACGAGACCGACACCCTGGGCCGCATCCTCAACCGCGCCGCCGAACTCACCGGCACCTCCTACGGCGCCGACGACCGCGCCGACGTCAGCCTGCGCGTGGTCGCCGACCACATGCGCACCGCCACCATGCTCGTCTCCGACGGCGTGCGCCCCGGCAACGAGAAGCGCGGCTACGTGCTGCGCCGGATTCTGCGCCGCTCCATCCGCAACCTGCGGCTGCTCTCCGGCGACGACAAGCTCTACCTGCACGACCTCACCGACACCGCCATCGAGGCGATGGGCGACATGTACGGCGAGCTGCGCACCGGCGCCGACGCCATCCACAGCGTCATCGACGCCGAGGAGCGCAACTTCGCCGACACCCTGCGCTCGGGCACCGCGCTGTTCAACCGCGCCGCCGAGAAGACCCGCGCGGTCGGTGGCACCACGGTCTCGGGCGCCGACGCCTTCCAGCTCCACGACACCTACGGCTTCCCCATCGACCTCACCCTGGAGATGGCCGCCGAGCAGGGCCTGCGCGTGGACGAGGACACCTTCCGCTCGCTGATGGCCGAGCAGCGCGAGACCGCCAAGCGCGACGCCAAGGCCAAGAAGCTCGGCAACGCCGACATCAGCGTCTACGCCCGCCTGCTCGACGGCTCGGGCGCCACCGACTTCCTCGGCTACACCGACCACGAGAGCGAGGCCCGCGTGCTGGGGCTCATCGTGGACGGCGAGTCGGCCACCGCCGCCTCGGCCGGCCAGGACGTCGAGCTGGTGCTGGACCGCACCCCCTTCTACGCCGAGAGCGGCGGCCAGCTCGCCGACAAGGGCACCGTCACCGCCGAGGGCCGCGGCACCGTCGACGTGGACGACGTCCAGCGCCCGCTGCCGGGGCTGTTCGTGCACCGGGGGACCGTCCGCGAGGGCCACATCGCCGTGGACGACCGCGTGCGCGCCGCCATCGACACCGACCGCCGCGCCTCGGTGTCCCGGTCGCACTCGGCCACCCACCTCATCCACTCCGCGCTGCGCAACGCGCTGGGCCCCACCGCCGGCCAGGCCGGCTCGGAGAACCAGCCCGGCCGGCTGCGGTTCGACTTCACCGCCAGCAAGCCGCTGACCACCGCGGAGCTGACCGAGGTCGAGGACGAGGTCAACACCGTCCTGCTGGACGACATCCAGGTCCGCGACTTCCAGACCTCCATCGACGAGGCGCTGGCCATGGGCGCGCTGGCGATGTTCGGCGAGAAGTACGGCGACCGCGTCCGCGTCGTGGAGATGAGCGACTACTCCCGCGAGCTGTGCGGCGGCACCCACGTCGGCGCCACCGGCCAACTGGGCGTGGTCAAGCTGCTGGGGGAGTCCTCGGTGGGCTCGGGCGTGCGCCGCGTCGAGGCCGCCGTGGGCATCGACGCCTTCCGCCGGCTCTCCCGGGAGTCCCTGCTGGTGGGCCAGCTCTCCGAGCAGCTCAAGGCCCCGCGCGAGGAACTGCCCGAGCGCATCGACTCCATCGTCGCGCGGCTGCGCGCCGCCGAGAAGGAGATCGAGAAGATGCGCTCGGCCCAGGTGCTGGAGGCCGCCGCCGGACTGGCCGGCTCCGCCGCCACCCGGGGCGAGGCGCTGTTCGTGGGCCACCGCGCGCCCGACGGCACCACCGCCGACGACCTCCGCCGCCTGGCCACCGACGTCCGCGGCCGCCTGGGCGAGGACCGCCCGGCCGTGGTCGCCGTGGCCGCCGTGCCCAAGGACCGCCCGGTCGTGGTCATCGCGGTGAACAAGGCCGGCCAGCGCCACGGGCTCAAGGCCGGCGACCTCGTGGGCACCGCCGCCCGCGCCCTCGGCGGCGGAGGCGGCGGCAAGCCCGACCTCGCCCAGGGCGGCGGCAGCGACCCCGCGGCCGTCGACACCGCCCTGGCCGCGGTCGAGCAGCAGGTCGCCCGGACCACGTGACCCCACGCGGCGAGAAAGGACACCCCATGATCCGGCTCCTTCTCCGGGCCGCCGCTCCCTGCCCCCGCGCGGGGGAGCCCGTTTCTTGAGGCACGGAGTACGCATCGCGGTCGATCCCGGCGGCACCCGTATCGGGATCGCCCGCAGCGATCCCAGCGGCCTGCTGGCGACCCCCGTGGAGACCGTGCGCCGCGGCGCCGGCGACCTCGACCGCATCGCCCACCTGGTGGCCGAGCACGAGGCGTGCGAGGTCGTCGTCGGCTACCCCGCCTCCCTGTCCGGTGAGGCGGGGCCCGCCGCCCGCAGGTCCCGCTCCTTCGCCGCCGCCCTGGCGCGCAGGATCGCGCCGGTGCCGGTGCGGCTGGTCGACGAGCGGCTGACCACGGTCACCGCCGCCGACCAGTTGCGCCAGGGCGCCTCGCTGGGCGCCCGCGGCGCGCGCGGCGGCCGCGCCCGGCGCGCCGTCATCGACCAGGCCGCCGCGACCGTACTTCTCCAGAGCGCCCTCGACACCGAGCGGCACACCGGCCGCCCGCCCGGTGAGACCATCGGGGAGACCGCATGAGCGACCGCACCCCCTACGACGACTCCGACACCGGCCCCGGCCGACGGGGCCGCCGGCGCCGCCCGCCTGAGGGCGGCGCCGATCCGCTGACCGACCCCTGGCCGCGCTCCGGCCCGCCCTCGGGCGCGCGCCAGGTCGCCGACCCCCTCACCGACCCCTGGCCGCGCGCCTCGGCGCCCGCCCGCCCGGTGGTCGACCCGCTGACCGACCCCTGGCCCGCGCGCGCCGAACCCGCGCGCACCGCGCCGGGCACCGACCTGCCCACGCGGCCCAGCGCCTTCGACGCCGAGGCCGACCTCCCCACCCGGCCGCGCCGCTGGAGCCCCGAGGCGGGCGCCCCGGCCGGCCCGGTGGAGGCCGATGCCGACGCGCGCCCGCGCCGGCCCCGCCACCGCGCGCCCGAGGCGCCGGGCGAGGCCGCCGGCCCCGCCACCGCGCCCTCGGCCGCCCTGCCCGAGGACACCGCCACCGCGCCGCGCGGGCGCCGCCGCCGGGGCCGGGTGGACGAGGCCGAGGAGCACCTGGCCTGGACCCGGCCCGCGCCCGGCGAGGAAGAGGACTTCCACCCCGTGCCGCCGCGCACGCTGGACTTCGACTCCGTGCCGGTGCGCCGCAAGCGGCCCCGCGACACCGACGACGACGCCCGCTCCGGGCGCCGGCGCAGACGCGCCGAGACCGATTCGTTCCCCGCGGCCGACCCCGACGCCGACGACGGGCGGGGCCGCCGGCGCAGACGCGCCGAGACCGGCCCCTTCCCCGCGGCCGACCCCGAGGATGAAGCGGCCGCGCCCCGCCGGCGCCGGCGGGGCGAGGACGGCCCGCCCCCCGGTGAGGACCCCGCGCCGCGCGGCCGCCGCCGGCGCGGCGCCGACCCCGACCCCTCCGGCGCCGACCCCGGCGCGGCCCGCCCCGCCGAGGGCGCGGGCGGCGGCCACCGCCGCGACCGCCACGACACCGGCGCGCTGGAGCGCTACCCCGACTTCGCCGCCCAGGCCGGGTTCGCCTCGGCCGCCGCACCGGCCGCCGGCACCCGCGACGACGACGCCGCCGAACCCGACGAGGAGCCCGCGCCCCGGAGCCGTCGCCGCGCCCGCGGCGGCGAGGACCCCGCCGGCCGCGC
>NZ_JAJAQC010000094.1 GCF_027604915.1 Streptomonospora mangrovi | reverse complement strand
GGCCGGGCCGGCGCCCGCCCCCGCCCCGTCCGCGCGGCCCAGGGCCGGCCGCCGGGCGGCGGGCACCGCCCGCGCGCTGCTGCGCGCGGCCCGGCCCCGCCAGTGGCTGAAGAACCTGCTGGTCTTCGCGGCGCCGGGCACCGCCGGGCTGCTGACCGACCCCGGCGCCCTGGCCTGGAGCGCGGGCGCGTTCGCGCTGTTCTGCGCCGCCTCCAGCGGCACCTACCTGCTCAACGACGCCCGCGACGCCGAGCGCGACCGGCTGCACGAGCACAAGCGCCACCGCCCCGTGGCCGCCGGCGAGGTCTCGGTGCGCGCCGCCGTGGCGGTCGGCGCGGTGCTGGTGGCGGCGGTCCCGGCGGTGGCGCTGGCCGCCGGCAACGGGCCGCTGCTGGCCGTGCTCGTCGGCTACCTGGCGCTGACCAGCGCCTACACCCTGGTGCTGAAGAACGTCACGGTGGCCGACCTGGTGGCGGTGGCCGGCTGCCACGTGCTGCGCGCCGTCGCCGGGGGCGCCGCCATCGGGGTGCCGCTGACGAGCTGGTTCCTCATCGTGGTGTCGCTGGGCGCGCTACTGGTGGTCACCGGCAAGCGCGAGGCCGAGCTGCGCACCCCCGGCGGCGCCCGCACGCGCGACACCCTGGCCCGCTACAGTCTGAGCTACCTGACGCAGGTGCGGACCATGGCCTCGGCCGCCATGATCGTCACCTACTGCCTGTGGGCGCTGGAGGCCCCCGTCGAGGCCGCGCACCGCGTGGTCCACGGCCTGAGCATCGTGCCGTTCATCGCGGTGGTGCTGCGCTACCACCTGCTGGTGGACCGGGGCGTGGGCGAGGAGCCCGAGGAGATCGCGCTGCGCGACCGCCCGCTCCAGCTCTGCGCGGCCGCGCTGCTGGCGCTGATCGCGCTCGGCGTCTACTGGGGCTGACGCGCGCCCGACCACGAGCCGCCCGAGGAGGACACATGGCCCAGCCGCCGGCCGGCGCGCGCGGGGGGAGCCCCGCGCTGCTCACCGGATGGGGCCGCACCGCGCCCAGCGCGGCCACCGTGGTGCGCCCGCGCACCGCCGCCGAGGCCGCCGCGGTGCTGCGCGAGGCCGCCGCCCGCCCGGCCGCGCGCCGCCGGGGCGTCCTCGCCCGGGGCCTGGGCCGCTCCTACGGCGACGCCGCCCAGTGCGCCGGGGGAGTGGTGCTGGACTGCGCCCACCTGGCGCCCGGCCACCGGCTCGACCCCGCCGCCGGCACCGTCACCGCCTCGGCCGGCACCAGCCTGGCCGACCTCATGGCCGCCCTGCTGCCCCACGGGTACTTCCCGCCGGTGGTGCCCGGCACCCGGCACGTCACCGTGGGCGGCGCGATCGGCGCCGACATCCACGGCAAGAACCACCACGCCGACTCCTCCTTCGGCGCCCATGTGCGCTCGCTGCGGATCGTCACCCCCGACGGCGCCGAGCGCACCGCCTCGCCCGCCGCGGACCCCGACCTGTTCTGGGCCACCGTCGGCGGCATGGGCCTGACCGGAATCGTCACCGAGGCGACGTTCGACGTGCTGCCGGTGGAGACCTCGGCCATGCGGGTCGACACCGACCGCGTGCCCGACCTCGACGCCGCGCTGGCCGCCATGAGCGCCACCGACGACCGCTACCGCTACACCGTGTGCTGGATCGACCTGCTGGCGCGCGGCGCGGCGCTGGGCCGGGGCGTGCTCACCCGCGCCCACCACGCCCGCCTGGGCGACCTGCCGCCCGCGCGGCGGCGCGCGCCCCTGGCCTACGCGCCGCGCGCGCTGGCCGCCGCGCCGCCCCTGGTGCCGCCCGGACTGCTCAACCCGCTGAGCGTGCGCGCGTTCAACACCGCCTACTACGCCCGCGCGCCCCGCCGCGAGCGCGGCCGCGTGCAGCCGCTGTCCGGCTTCTTCCACCCGCTGGACGCCGTGCGCGGCTGGAACCGGCTCTACGGCCCGCGAGGGCTGGTCCAGTACCAGTTCGCGGTGCCCTTCGGCGCCGAGGACGAGCTGCGCCGCGTCGTGGCCGCCCTCGCCGCCGCGGGCGCGCCGTCGTTCCTCACCGTCCTCAAGCGGTTCGGCCCCGGCACCCCGGCGCCGCTGTCCTTCCCGATGCCCGGCTGGACCCTGGCGCTGGACCTGCCCGCCGAGTTCCCCGGGCTGGCCCGGCTGCTGCGGCGGCTGGACGAGCGGGTGCTGGCCGCCGGGGGGCGGATCTACCTGGCCAAGGACAGCCGCGCCGACCCCGAGACGGTGCACGCCATGTACCCCGGGCTGGCCGCCTGGCGCGCGGTGCGCGCCCGGGTCGACCCCGAGGGCGTGCTCACCTCCGACCTCGCCCGCCGCCTGGAGCTGTGAGCGGGCCGAGCCGGGGCGCGCGGCGCGGGCGGAGGAGGCCGCCGCCCGCCCGGAGCCGGCCCCGCGCCGGCCCGGCGGTCCGGGCGGCACCAGGGTGACCCCGAGCCACACCCAGGCACACAAACGACACCCGATCCACACAGGAGGACTCATGCGCAACGCCGTCGGCGCGGTCGGCACCGTGCTGCTGCTGGGCGGACGCAGCGAGATCGGCGCGGCCGTGGCCGAGCGGCTGGTGCGCGACGGCGCCCGCCGGGTCGTGCTGGCCGCCCGTGAGGCCGCCGACTCCACCGAGGTCGCCGCCGTGGCCGAGCGGCTGCGCGCGGCCGGCGCCCGCGAGGTGCACCCGGTGGACTTCGACGCCGCCCGCCCCGACACCCACGCCGGCGTGGTGGCGGCGGCCGTGGCGCTGGCCGGCGACCTCGACGTCGTGGTCGACGCCTTCGGGGTGCTCGGCGAGCAGGCGGAGTTCGACGCCGACCCCGCCGCCGCGGCCGAGGCGGCCACCGCCACCTACACCGGCCACGTCTCGGCGGGCCTGGCCGTGGCCGCGCGGTTGCGCGAGCAGGGCCACGGCACGCTCGTGGTGATCTCCTCGGTGGCCGGGGTGCGGGTGCGCCGCGCCAACTTCGTCTACGGGTCGGCCAAGGCCGGGCTCGACGGGTTCGCCCAGGGCCTGGCCGACTCCCTGCACGGCAGCGGCGCCCGCGTCATGATCGTGCGGCCCGGCTACGTGGCCACCCGGATGTCGGCCCACGTGTCGGCCGCGCCGTTCCCGGCCACCGCCGGCCAGGTCGCCGACGCGGTCGCCGAGGGCCTGCGCACCGGCGCGGCCGTGGTGTGGGTGCCCCGGGTGCTGCGCCTGGTGTTCGCCGGCATGCGGCTGCTGCCCCGCCCCCTGTGGCGGCGGCTGCCGCGCTAGCGGCCCCCCGGGGGGCGGGCGGCCGGACGAGGGGGCGGAGCGGGCCGGGACCGCTAGACGGGGGTGGCCATCCGGTCGGCGACGTGGCGGACCAGCGCCTCCAGCACGGCCTTGCCCGACTCCCGCACCCGGGCGTCGCACAGCAGCACCGGAACGTCCGCGCCCAGGCTCAGCGCCTGCTGCACCTCGTCCTCGGTGTAGCGGTCGGCGCCGTCGAAGCAGTTGACCGCCACCACGAACGGCAGTTGGTGGCGCTCGAAGAAGTCCACCGCCGGGAAGCAGGTGTCCAGGCGGCGGGTGTCGGCCAGGACCACCGCCCCCAGCGCGCCCAGGGCCAACTCCTCCCACATGAACCAGAACCGCTTCTGGCCGGGCGTGCCGAACAGGTACAGCACCAGGTCGTCGTTGATCGTGATGCGGCCGAAGTCCAGCGCCACCGTGGTGGTGGTCTTCGCCTCGACCCCGGCGAGGTCGTCGACGCCCATGCTGGCCTCGGTCATGACCTCCTCGGTGCTCAGCGGCGCGATCTCGCTGACCGAGCCCACGAGGGTGGTCTTGCCGGCCCCGAACCCGCCGGCGATGAGGATCTTGATCGCCGAGGGGATGCGCTGCCCGCCGTGCTCAGAGACGTTGGATTCCATCGAGTACCGCCTGGAGTATGTCCCGGCTCACCGGGCTCTGCTGGGTGTAGGGGGCGCGGGCCAGGGCGTAGCCCCGGCTGATGAGGTCGCCGAGCAGGACCTTGACGACCGCGACGGGGATGTCCAGGTGGGCCGAGACCTCCGCCACCGACTGGGGGCGGCCGCACAGCTCCAGGATGCGCACCTGCTCGGGCTCCAGCGCCATCTCGTCCACGTCGGCGCGGGCCGCGATGACCACGCTGATCATGTCCAGTTGGACGGCGTTGCCCCGTTCGCGCCCCTGGGCGATGACGTAGGGCCGGACCAAGGGGTCGTCGGCCGCTCCCTCCAGCCCTGGTTCCTGCTGGTCAGCCATGCTCGCGTCTCCTTATCGGGAGGAGCTTCCGGATCGGGGGCCGCTTCCGGGCGCGGTGGAGGCGGCGGCGCCGGGGTGGCGGGGCGACGCGTCGAGGAAGCGGCCGACCTGCTCCACGAGGACGTTCATCTCGTAGGCGATGAGGCCGACGTCGGAGGTCTCCTCGGCGATCACCGCCAGGCAGGCGCCGCTGCCCGACCCGGTGACGAAGAGGTAGGCGTGCTCCATCTCCACCACGGTCTGGAGCACCTTGCCGCCGTTGAACTGGCGGCCGGTGCCGCGCGCCAGGCTCTGGAAGGCGGAGGCCACGGCCGACAGGTGCTCGGCCTCGTCGGTGTCCAGGGCGTTGCAGCGGCCGATCAGCAGGCCGTCGGCGGAGAGGACGATGGCGTACCTGGCGCCGACGGCCCGCTCCACAAGCTCGTCCAGCAGCCAGTTCAGGTCCTTGGCGGCGTTGTTCGTCACGGTCGGGAGTCCTTATCCGAATCGTTCTGGCGCTGTTGCCCCTCCAGGCGGCCGCGGCGCGTTCCCTGCTGGAACGCCGCCATGTTGCGGCGGAGCCGCTCGGAGCGGTCCTCCTCCTCCGTCGCTGGGGCCGCGGGGGTGGAGTACGCCGAAGGCGGGGTCTGGTGCAGTTGCGGGGCCAGGTGCGTCTGCGGATTGCGCTTGGGCAGCGGCGGCCGGGAGTCGCCGCCGGTACCGCCGGCGCCTCCGGTGCCGGTGGAGCCGTTGGCGCCCGGGGCGGAACCGGTGCCCGTGCCCGGTGCGGTGCGGGCGCCGTTGGACGCGGACGCGGGCGCGGACGCGGGGGCGGGCGCCGCGCGGCGGGCGCGGGTGCCCCGGCCGCCCGTCATCGGCCCGCTCAGCACGTCGGCGTCGCCCGCGCCGGCGGACGTGGACCCCGGGGCGGCGCGGCGCGGCAGGCCGGTGGCGGTGTGGCCGGCCTCGGGGCTCAGGCCGTCGCCGCGGCGCAGGGCGCCGGTGGTCGGCGGGCCGGCGGCCGCGTCGTCGTCCTCGGCGTCGGCCGGCGCGGCGCGGCCGGCCAGCATGTCCCCGGCGGAGGTGTCGGCGCGCGGCGCGGTGCCGGCGCGCTCGCCGCCGGTCCCGGCTGCCGCGCCGTTCGGGCCGCCCGAGCCGTTGGGGCCGCCCGCGCCGTTGGCGCCGGGCAGGGCGCGCTCACCGGTGTCGGCGGCGCCCGCGCCGGCGGCCTTCGCCTCCTGCTCGGTGGCGATCAGCTCGGCGGGCAGCAGCACGATCGCCTGCACGCCGCCGTAGGGGGAGGAGCGCAGTTGGACCTTGATGTCGTGCCGCTTGGCCAGCCGCGAGACCACGAACAGGCCCAGCCGCATCTTCTCGTTGAGCCGCATGACGTCGAACTCGGGCGGGTTGGCCAGGATCTCGTTGGCCGCCGCGAACTCGTCCTCCTGCATGCCCAGCCCGCGGTCCTCGATCTCCACGACCACGCCGTTGGGCACCTGCTCGCTGCTCAGCCGGACCTGGCTGTGCGGCGGGGAGAACGTGGTGGCGTTGTCGACCAGCTCGGCCACCAGGTGGATGACGTCGGCGACCGCCGGGCCCTTCAGCGCCACGCGGGCGATCTGCTGGCGGTCCACCCGGGTGTAGTCGCCCGACTCCGAGATGGCGCCGCGCAGCACGTCCACCAGCGGCATGGGCCGGTGCCAGGTGCGGCCGGGGTTCTCGCCGCCGAGGATGAGCAGGTTCTCGGCGTTGCGGCGGGAGCGGGTGGCCAGGTGGTCCAGCTTGAACAGCTCGGTGAGCTGCTCGGGGTCCTCCTGCTCGCGCTCCAGGCGGTCCAGCAGGCGCAACTGGCGGTGGATGAGCGTCTGGCTGCGGTGGGCGATGTTGAGGAACACCCGGTTGATGCCGTGCAGCAGCTCGGCCTGGCGCACGGCCGCGTCCACGGCGAAGCGCTGGGCCTTGTCGAACGCGGTGGCGACCTCGCCGATCTCGTCGTCGCTGGCGGTCAGCGGCGGGATGGCGGTGGAGTCCACCGGCTCGTTGCGCCGCAGCCGCTCCGCCAGGTTGGGCAGGAACTCGTTGGCGCGCTGGTCGGTCTCGTCGCGCAGCCGGCCCAGCCGGGCCACGACGTCGTTGGTGGTGCGCACGGCGATGGAGATGGCCGCGAAGCCCAGGAGCGCCACGCCCAGGGTGCCGCCCAGCGCCAGGGACAGCGCCAGCGTGGCCGCCTGGGTCTGGAGGTCGGCGGCGTGGTAGGACTCGCTGGCGCCGATGTCGGTGAGGGCGTCCTTGACCGGGACGTAGACCTCGCGCCACTCCTCCTCGCCGACCGGGACCGAGGTGTCGCGGACCTCCTCACCGGTGAGCGGGTCGGTGGACACCGAGATCTCGCGGTCCACGATGCGCTGCTCGAACTCCACCAGCCGCTGGTAGTCGCGGCTCTCCATCAGCGTTTCGAGCTTGGCGGTCTGGGCGTCGCTCATGAACGGCCGGATGGAGTCCAGGATGGCGTGGTAGGAGCTGCTCAGCCGGGTGAACTCGTGCTGGTCCTCGTGGGTGAGGTTGCCGTTGGCGAAGCTGCGGGTGAGCTGGGCGTCGCTCTGGGCCAGCAGGTCGACCACGCGGAAGGTGTTGGTGGCGCTCAGGCCGGGGCCGATCGCGGTGGGCTCGGGGTGGCCCCGCGACTGCTCGTCGAACAGGTTGGCCGCCACGGTCATGACCCGGTTGTAGTCGCGCAGGACCTCCTCGCGGGAGGCGGTGCCCTCGTCCACCTCGGCGCGGATGTCGTCGATGCCGCGGTACTGGGTCTCGAAGTCGGCGATGCGCTCCCGGATCGCGTCGGAGGCCAGGTTGCGGAACGGCTCGAACCGGTCGAAGACCTCCTGGGTGAGCTTGTCGGACTCCCGGCGGGTCTCCTCCAGTTGGCCGCGGAACTCCTCGGGGTTCTCCAGGTAGGCGACCGTCTGCGAGCGCTCGTCCATGACCGACACCAGGGACACCGCGGCGGGGGTGGACAACTCGTCCAGGGCCCGGGCGGCGCCCACCATCTGGACGGCGTTGAGGACCAGGTAGCTGCTGACGGTGAGCCAGAGGGCGACGAACGCCGCAGCGGGCAGGAGCACCGCCCTGCGCGAGCGGCGGCGGATACTCGCCCTCCGCTTTCTTTTCGCTGACTCCACGGAACTCCTCGGGCGCATCAGGGGTAGGGCAGCGGAACGGACGCGGATGCCTGGTGCGGGGGTGCGCCGCGATCCCACGGCGTCCGCGCTCCGCCGGGAGCGGGGCGGTGCGGCCGTGGGGGCAGGCACGGCCAGGCGGGGGTTCGCTCAAGTGAGGCCGCGCCGCGCCCCGGTAGGTCACAGCACGCGGTCACTGTACTGCTATGCGCACTCACTGGCGAAAAGCGGTAATTGCCCGCACACGATAGCGTGCCGGACGATCATAGGGCGATCCCGAGTTCGGGGGGTTTGGCGGGTGCGGTCCCGCCCGCCGGTGCCGCCCGCGCCCCCGCCACCTGCGGCGGTGTGCGTGTGTGTCATATTGAGCGTTTTCCGGCCCTATGGAGCTTTGCTCCGCTAATTTGGCAGTGCCCTCACGCCCTCCGTGCTCCCAGCGCCTTGCGGAGTGCCGGGCGGCCGGGCCTCTGACCTGCCTCAATGCCACTATGGAGAATCGCTTGTACGACTTCGTGATCGTCGGTGCGGGTTCGGCGGGATGCGTGCTCGCCGCGCGGCTCTCGGCGGATCCCGGTACCCGCGTGCTGCTCATCGAGGCCGGACCGGCCGACACCGCGCCCGAGATCCGGGTGCCCATGGCCTGGCCCACCCTGTTCAAGACCCCGCTGGACTGGGACTACGCCACCGAGCCCGAGCCCGGCCTGGACGGCCGCAGGCGCAACCTGCCCATCGGCCGGGTGCTCGGCGGGTCCTCCTCCATCAACGCCATGATCTACATGCGCGGCAACCCCGCCGACTACCGCGACTGGGAGAAGGCCGGCGCCGAGGGCTGGGACTGGGACGGCGTCCTGCCCTACTTCAAGCGCGCCGAGGACAACGAGCGCGGGGCCGACGACCACCACGGCGCGGGCGGCCCCCTCAAGGTCGGCGACCTGCGCACCCGCCACCCCCTCATGGAGGCGTTCATCGAGGCCGGCGAGCAGGCCGGCCACGCGCGCAACCCCGACTTCAACGGCGCCTCCCAGGACGGCTTCGGCTGGCTCCAGGTCACCCAGAGCAACGGCCTGCGCTACAGCGCCGCCGACGCCTACCTGCGCGCCGCCGAGGAGCGCGACAACCTCACCGTGCTGACCGGCACCCTGGTCCACCGCGTCGTCATCGACAACGGCCGCGCGGTCGGCGTCGTGGTGGACGACGGCAGCGGCCCCCGCGAGGTCCGCGCCGAGCGCGAGGTCATCGTGTCGGCCGGCGCCTACAACAGCCCCAAGCTGCTCCAGCTCTCCGGCATCGGGCGCGCCGCCGAACTCGCCGCCTTCGGGATCGCGCCGGTGGCCGACCTGCCCGTCGGCGAGAACCTCCAGGACCACGTGTTCTTCGGGCTGGTCTACCGCACCGACGTGGAGAGCCTGTCCACCGCGGCCACGCCGGAGAACCAGGCGCTGCTGATGACCGAGGGGCGCGGCCCGCTCACCTCCAACATCGCCGAGGCCGCCGGCCTGCTGCGCACCCGGCCCGACCTGGAGGCGCCCGACATCCAGATCCACGCCGGGCCGATCATGCTGGTCGAGGAGGGCCTGGGCATCCCGGTGCACCACGCCTTCACGGTGGCGCCCACCCTGCTGCGGCCCACCAGCCGGGGCCGGGTGTTCCTGCGCTCGCCCAACCCCGCCGCCAAGCCCAGGATCCTGCACAACTACCTCACCACCGAGGAGGACCGCCAGACCGTGGTGCGCGCGGTGCGCGCCTCGCTGGAGGTGGCCGCCCAGCCGGCGCTGGCCGCCCACCGGGGCGAGCCGATCAGCGCGCCCGAGGGCGACGACGACGCCTCGATCCTGCGCTTCGCCCGGCACGTGCTCTCCAGCATCTTCCACCCGGTGGGCACCTGCGCCATCGGCTCGGTGGTGGACTCCCACCTGCGGGTCCAGGGGGTGGAGGGCCTGCGCGTGGTGGACGCCTCGGTCATGCCCACCACGGTGCGCGGCAACACCAACGCCCCGACGATCATGATCGCCGAGCGCGCCGCCGACCTCATCGCCGGCCGCACGCCCGAGCGCGCCTAGCACCAGGTCAGCGGGTCCCCGCCGCAGCCGGCGGCGGGGACCCCCGCCGCACCCGGCGCGCACCGGTCCGGCCCGTGCCCGGGGTGCCCCTCGTGCCGGGTGTCTTCGCGTTTCTGCCGCCTGCCGCGAATCTCCCCGTTCGCCTGCGCTGAGCGTGGGCGTGTCGTTACCCTCTGGGACCTATGGGAGGGGATCTCACGGGGGGCTCCGCCGCCGCGCAGTTGGCGTTCGCGGGGGCGGCGCTCGCCATCGCACTGGGCTCGGCCGGCTTCCTGCGCCGCCAGCACCGCCGCTACGGCCGGCTCGCCGGCTGGCCCGGGCAGGTGACCGCCGCCGTGCTGGCCACCGGCATCGGGCTGGCCGCCTACGCGGTGTGGCCGCTGCCGCCGGGCACCGACGGCCTGTGCGCGCCCGACGGCGGCGCCCCCGCCCACCCCCGCCCGCTGGCGGCCCTCACCGCGCTGCCGCCCGCCCACGCCGCGCTGGCCGCCGGCGTGCTGGTGCCGCTGGGCCTGCTGCTGCGCTACCGCTACCGGCGCGGCGTCCTGGCCGCCGTGGCGGTGTGCGCGGCGGTGGCCGCCGCCGTCGAGGCGGTGCAGTACACCGCCCTGCTGGGCGCCTACCCCTGCGCCTACCGCACGGCCGCCCTCGACGACGTCCTGCTGGGCGCGGCCGGCGGCCTGGCCGGCTGGCTGCTGGGGCTGGCCGCCGACCGGGTGCTGCCGCGCTCCTGGCCGGGCGCGCTCGCCGACGCCCTGCCGCCCGCCCTGGGCCGCCGCCTGCTGGGCCACCTGCTGGACGTCGCGGTGTGCTGGTCGGCCGCCACCGCCGCCGCCGCGCTGCTCACCGCGCTCCCCGTGCCCGGCCGCGCCGTCGCCCTGGCCGCCGACCCCCTGCGCGACACCCTGTTCGCCGCGCTGGCGGCGGTGTTCGCGGTGGCGGTGCCGCTGCTGCGGCGCGACCGCGCCACACCGGGCCGGGCCGCCCTCTACCTCGCGCTGGCCGGCGCCGGCGCGCCGCGCCCGGCCGGGCGCCCGCGCGTGCTGGCGCGGGCCGCGCTGGTGTGGCTGCCGGTGGGCGGGCTGCTGGTGGCCGGCCTGCCCTGGTGGACCCTGGCGGTGGCCGCGCTGCACGGCTCCACCGCGGTGGTGCGCCGCGACCGCGCCGGCCTGTTCGACCTGGTGGCCGGCACCCGCACCACCACGCGCGCCGCCCTGCTGGGCGGCCTGCCCGACCGGCTCATGCGCTACACCCGGCGCGCGGAGCCGGCGCCCGCCGCGCCCTGACCCGCCGCGCCGCCGCCCGCCGCCCCGGCGCGGCGGGCGCGCCCGCTACCAGGCGAAGTAGCCCAGCACCAGCCCGATGGCCACCAGCAGCACGCCCAGCACCCCCACCAGGCCCGGCACGAACCCGCTCAGCCACGGCGCCTTCACCACCCGGGCGCGCTCGGGGTTGGCGGGGTCGTAGGCCACCGTCACGGTGTCGCCGCTGCGCGAGGCGGTCCAGCCGGTGCTGTCGTGGCTGGCGTGCACCTCGCGGCCGTCGTGGGTGGTGAACCGGACCACCATCGCCGCGCTGGAGCGGGTCTCGGTGTAGCCCACGACCTCGCCCTGGGTCCGCGCGCCGTGGCGCTGGAAGAACGCGGTGCGGCGCAGGTGCGCCAGCAGGTAGCCGACCATCGCCAGCCCGGCGGCGATGGGGATCAGGGGGTAGATCAACGCCACGGTCCGCTCCACCTCACGACGGGGCCGGCCGCGCCGCGCGGCCTCGGCGCCACGCTATCCGACCCCCGCGCGCGAACCCGGTCCGCCCGCCCGGCGTGTCGGCCCGCCCCCCGCCCGGGGCGGGCGGGCTACGACCACAGGAGGACACCGGGACCGCCCTGGGACGGAGGCCGGAATACGTCAGCGGGCCGATGCCGGCGGCCCCGCGCGCGCCTAGTGTGGTGGCCATGGTCGGCGCGGCGGATTACGGGGACCGCGGCGGCCAGGCGGCGAGGTCGAGGGATCGGGCAGGGCGCGCTCCGGTCCCTCGGGCGGCCGGCGGGTCCGGGCGGCGGGTGCGCCTTCCGGCGGACCCGCCGGTCGCCCCTCGCGGCTACCAGCTCGTGGGGACCGGCTGGCCCTCGCTGTAGCCGGCGGCGCTCTGCACGCCCACGGTGGCGCGCTCGTGGAACTCCTCCAGCGAGGTCGCCCCGGCATACGTCATGGAGCTGCGCACGCCGGCCACGATCTCGTCCACCAGGTCCTCGACCCCGGGCCGCTCCTCGTCCAGGTACATCCGGGCGGTCGAGATGCCCTCCTCGAACAGCGCCTTGCGCGCGCGGTCGTAGGGGGAGTCCTCGGAGGTCCGCAGCCGCACCGCGCGCGCCGAGGCCATCCCGAAGCTCTCCTTGTACAGCCGGCCCTGGGCGTCGCGCAGCACGTCGCCGGGCGACTCGTAGGTGCCGGCGAACCACGACCCGATCATGACGTTGGACGCCCCGGCCGCCAGCGCCAGCGCGACGTCGCGGGGGTGGCGCACCCCGCCGTCGGCCCACACCGAGCGGCCCGCCTCGCGCGCCACGGCGGCGCACTCCAGCACGGCGGAGAACTGCGGGCGGCCCACGGCGGTCATCATCCGCGTGGTGCACATGGCGCCCGGCCCCACGCCAACCTTCACGATGTCGGCGCCGGCCTCGATCAGCTCGCGGGTGCCCTCGGCGGTGACGATGTTGCCCGCCACCAGCGGCACGCCCGGGTCCAGCGCGCGCACCGTGCGCAGCGCGGCCAGCATCTTCTCCTGGTGGCCGTGTGCGGTGTCGATGACCAGCACGTCGGCGCCGGCCTCCAGCAGGCCAGCCGCCTTGCCGGCGACGTCGCCGTTGATGCCCACCGCCGCGCCCACGCGCAGCCGCCCGGCGGAGTCCACGGCGGGGTCGTAGAGGGTGGCGCGCAGCGCGCCGGTGCGGGTGAGCACACCCACCAGGGCGCCGTCGGGGTCCACCACCGGCGCCAGGCGGTGCCGGAAGTCGTGGAGCTGCCCGAACGCCTCCTTGGGGTCGGTGCCGGCGGCCACGGTCAGCAGGTCGCGCGACATCACGTCGCGCACCTGGGCGAACCGGTCGACCCCGGTGCAGTCGGCCTCGGTCACCACGCCCACGGGCCGCCGCTTGTCGTCGACCACGATGACCGCGTTGTGCGCGCGCTTGGGCAGCAGGTTCAGCGCCTCGCCGACCGTGCTCTCGGGGGTGAGGGTGATGGCGGTGTCGTGGACCAGGTCGCGCTGCTTGATCCAGCCGATGACCTCGGCCACCACGTCCAGGGGGATGTCCTGGGGCAGGACCGCGATCCCGCCGCGCCGCGCGATGGTCTCGGCCATCCGGCGCCCGGCGACCGCGGTCATGTTCGCGACTACGATGGGGATGGTCGTGCCCGTGCCGTCGTGCGACCGCAGGTCGACGTCCAGCCGCGACTCCACGGCCGAGCGCCGGGGAACCATGAACACGTCGCTGTAGGTCAGGTCGTGGGCCGGGATGTGGTCGTTCAGGAAGCGCACGCCTCTACCTCGCGGTCGGAGCCTGGCGGGGCGCCGGACGACACGGTGGAAACCGCCCGCAACCCCCCTTACTCGACAATTATGACCGCTGAGACCGCGCCGAGTCGCCCAGACTCCGTCCGTTCTGCAAGGATCTGCTGTCCGGACCGGCCTCCCCTCCCGTCTGAGCGCGTGCCCGACGCCCGCGCCGGCCGCGTCCGCGCCACGCGGGCCCGCGGCGCCGGCGGGAGCCTCGCAGGAGTTGAGAGATGACGAGCTTCACCCTCGCGGACGTCCGCGAGCGCACCTACAAGAGCCGCGACGCCTGGTGGACGGTGTTCCTGGTCGACCCCCTGGCGGCCCGGCTGGTGGTGTGGACCGCCAACCGCACCGGCATCACGCCCAACCAGATCACGTTCGGCGCGGGGGTGCTGGGCGCCGCCTCGGCGGTCTGCTTCGCGCTGGGCTCCTGGCCCTGGCTGGTCGCCGGTGCGCTGCTGTTCCACCTCAGCTTCGTGCTGGACTGCATGGACGGCAAGATCGCCCGGCTCAAGGGCAACGGCTCGGTGTTCGGCGCCTGGGTCGACTTCGTGTTCGACCGCATCCGGTTCTTCGGCTGCATGCTGGCGCTGCTCATCGGCCAGTGGGCGGCCACCGGCGAAGTCGTCTACCTCATCCTGGCGCCGGTGGTGACCTTCCTGGACCTGCTGCGCTACCTCAACGGCGCGCAGGTGGCCAAGACCCGCCAGACCATGCGCCAGCAGTTGCGCGCCGCCGCCGAGGGCGGCGCCCCGGCGCCGGCGGCGGCCGACCCCGAGTCCACCGAGACCGAGCCCGGCGCGGCCGGTGAGCCCGAGCCCGGCGGCGCGGGCAACGTGGTGTTCGTCGAGGAGGTGCTGCGCGAGAACCCCGAACTGGACGCCGAGCAGGTGCACGCCCGCTCCGCGGAGTCCGGCGCCCGGGTCATCGACGTCCACCAGGGCTTCACCCGCCGCTTCGGCTGGTACACCGGGGTGCGCGCGGCGCTGCTGCGCAGCCGGGTGCGCCCGCACCTGTTCAGCGGCATCGAGTTCGAGATGTTCGTGTGCGTGGTGGCGCCGCTGACCGCGCTGCTGTCCCTGGCCCTGCCCGGCGCCACGCTGATCGTGCCGGTGGCGGTGCTGTCCTGCGCCGCGCTGGCCGCCTTCGAGGTCCTCATCGTCTACAAGCTGTGGCTGGCCACCCGCGACTTCGCGGTGGAGATGCGCCGGCTCCAGGCCGGCTGAGCCCGGTGCCCGCGCCCGCCCCGGGAGCGGGCCGGGGCGGGCGCGGATCCCGAGCGGACGGCGACGGCCACGAGGCACTGCCTCG
>NZ_JAJAQC010000093.1 GCF_027604915.1 Streptomonospora mangrovi | reverse complement strand
ACGGGTTGTTCGCGCGAAGGCAGGACGTGGTCGTCCAGATGGACGTAGAGTGCGGTCAGAAGGGCGTCAAGGTTGGTCGTCACACACCGATCCTCGACGCCCTTCGCCATGTCCGCAGGAGATTCAGAAAACCCCCATCAACGATCTAGGCGCTGCGGCGCCCCACCTCCTGGGCGGCCGGGCGCGGCCCGGCGCCGGCCGTGCGGCGGGCGATGCGCCCGCCCCGGTCGGCGGGCACGATGAGCGGGGTGCCGGTCTCGGGGTCGGGGATGACCCGCACCGGCAGCCCGAACACCTCCTCCACCAGGTCCTCGGTGACGATCTCGGCGGGGTCGCCCTCGGCCGCCACCTGCCCGTCCTTCATCACGATGAGGTGGGTGGCGTAGCGGCAGGCGTGGTTGAGGTCGTGCAGCACCGCCACCAGGGTGTAGTCGCGCTCGTGGTGCAGTTCGGCGCACAGGTCGAGCACGTCCATCTGGTGGGCGATGTCGAGGTAGGTGGTGGGCTCGTCCAGCAGCAGCAGCGGCGTCTGCTGGGCCAGCACCATCGCCAGCCACACGCGCTGGCGCTGCCCGCCCGACAGCTCGTCCACCATCCGCCCGGCGAGGTCGGTGACCCCGGTGGCCTCCATCGCCTCGGTGATGACCTGCTCGTCGGAGCGGGACCACTGCTTGAGGAACTTCTGGTGGGGGTAGCGCCCGCGCGCGACCAGGTCGGCCACGGTGATCCCGTCGGGGGCGATGGAGCTCTGCGGCAGCAGCCCCAGCCGCCGGGCGACCTCCTTGGAGGGGTAGGAGCCGATGAGCCGGCCGTCGAGGTGCACGGCGCCCTGGCTGGGCTTGAGCATCCGCGACAGCGCCCGCAGCAGGGTGGACTTGCCGCAGGCGTTGGGGCCGACGATGACCGTGAAGGAGTTGTCCGGGATGGAGATCCCCAGGTCCCGGGAGATGACGCTCTGGTCGTAGGCCAGGGTCAGGTTCTCCCCCCACAACCGGGACGGTTCGGACATCGCTGCTCCTCGCTGCTTCGCGTCGCCGGACTCAGGCATTCCCGGTCCGCCATTCTCGGTACAGCACCCACACGAGGTAGCCGCCGCCGATGACGGCGGTGACCACCCCGACGGGAAGCTGGGTGGGCGCCAGCGCCCGCTGCGCCACCAGGTCGGCGGCCGCCAGCAGCAGCGCGCCCATGAGCGCGGCGCCCATCAGCGCCGTGCCGCTGGTGCGGGCCAGGCGGCGGACCAACTGGGGCGCCGCCAGGGCGATGAACGCGATGGGGCCGGCCACCGCGATCGCCGCGCCGGTCAGCGCGCTGGCCGCCAGCAGCGCCATGACCTGGGTGCGGCCCACGGGCACGCCCAGCGCCTGGGCGGTGGAGTCGCCCATCTCCATCAGCCGCAGCCGCCGCCCCAGCAGCAGCACCACCGGCATCAGCACCGCGCACGATGCGGCGATGGTCAGCGCCTGGCCCCACGCGGTGCCGTTGATGCTGCCGATCATCCACACCTGGGCGGTCATGGCCTCGGTCAGCTCGGCGCGGGTCATCAGGTAGTCGCGCACCGCCAGCAGCATGGCGTTGATGCCGATGCCCACGAGCACCAGCCGGTAGCCCTGCACGCCGCGCTTGAGCGCGAGCAGGTAGACCAGCCCGGCGGTGGCGACGCCGCCGACGATCGCGCCCAGGGAGACCTGGAGGGTGGTGCCGCCCAGCACCAGGATGGTGGCCACCGCGCCCGCCGAGGCGCCGCCGGTGAACCCGATGATGTCGGGGCTGCCCAGCGGGTTGCGCGACAGGCTCTGGAACACCGCGCCGGCGATGCCCAGCGCCGCGCCCACCAGCACCGCCGCGAGCGCGCGCGGCAGCCGGACGTCGCGCACGAAGAACAGGTCCAGCCGCTCGCCGTAGCCGACGAGCGCCCACAGCACGCGGTCCAGCGCGATGCTGTAGTCGCCCACCGCCAGCGACACCGCGAAGACGGCGGCGGTGGCGGCCAGCAGGCCGGTGTAGACGGCGGCGGTGCGGGGGCGGACCAGCACCGACACCCGGCCGCCGGCCAGGCGCAGCACGGGGGCCGGGCGCGCGCGCCGGGCCGCCCCGGCGGTGTCGGCGGTGCCGTCGGCGCCGCGCGCGCGGGCGGGGGTCAACGTCATAGCTGGGCCATCCTTCTGCGCCGCACCAGCATGATGAACACGGGGGCGCCCACCAGCGCGGTGATGATGCCGACCTCCAGCTCGCCCGTTGCGGGCAGCACCCGGCCGACGATGTCGGCGCCGGTGAGCAGGATCGCCGCGAGCAGCGCGGAGTAGGGCAGCATCCAGCGCTGGTCGGGGCCGACCATGGAGCGGGCCACGTGCGGCACGATGAGGCCGACGAACCAGATGGGGCCGGCGGCGGCGGTGGCGCCGCCGCACAGCAGCACGATCGCCAGCGCCACCAGCGTGCGGGTGCGGTTGATGTGGGCCCCCAGGGCGGCGGCGAGGTCCTCGCCCAGGGCGATGGTGTTGAGCGCGGGGCCCAGCGCCAGCGCCAGGACGATCCCCACGGCGAGGAACGGCCAGATGCGCAGGAACAGCTCCAGGTCGCGGCCCACCAGCGAGCCGACCTGCCAGAACCGGATCTGGTCGAAGACGAACTCGTCGATCACGGTGATGCCGTAGACCAGCCCCTGGAGGACGGCGGCCACGGCGGTGCCGGCGAGCGCGAGCCGCACGGGGGTGGCGCCGGTGCGCCCGCGCGAGCCCAGGGCGTAGACGAGGACGGCGGCCACGGCGGCGCCGACGAACCCGAACCACACGTAGGCGGTGGGGCTGGTCAGGCCGAACACGAAGATGGCGACGACCACGGCGGCGGCGGCGCCGGAGTTGACCCCCAGGATCCCGGGCTCGGCGATGGGGTTGCGGGTGAGGCCCTGCATGAGGGCGCCGGCCAGGCCCAGGGCGGCGCCGACGAAGACCCCCAGCACGGTGCGGGGCATCCGCAGCTCCCACACCACGCTGGTGTCGTAGCCGCCGTCGGGGTTCCACACCGCGTTCCACACCACCGGCAGCGGGATGTCCTTGGCGCCGACGGCGATGCTGAGGACGGCGCAGAAGAGGAGGGCGGCGAGGAGGGCGAGCAGGCCGCCGGCGCGCAGCAGGTGGGTGCGCGCGGCCGCGCGGGTGCGGCGGTCCAGCGCGTGCGCGGCGACGACGGAGTCGGGGGCGGCCTGGTCGGCGCCCTCGGTTCCGGCGACGGCGGACGGCCGCTCCAGGCTCATCGCACCCCGCCGGGGCGGGCGGCCGCAACGGCCACGTGCACAAACACCACGCTTCCTCCGAGCTATCCGCGCAAACTTAGTAGAGGCTAACCTATCCCCTGATCTCGGTGGAAGTGGGAGCCGGGGTGGCCGGCGCCGCTTTTCACCCGGCAGCCCCGCCCCGCCGGGCGCGCCCGGCGCGCGCTAGCGCCGGGTGATGCGCGGGGGGTCGAACACCCGAACCGGCGGCGGGGTGCCGTGGTAGCGCCGCACCTCCACCAGCACGTGCTGGCCGGTGGTGCCCTGGCTGAGCGCGGAGGACCCCACGTCGGCGGTGAGCACGTTGGGGTTGCCGTGCACGCAGGTCACCTCGTCGGAGGAGGGGTCGTACCAGGCGCCGGTGGAGAGCTGCACCACCGCGCGCCGCACCGCGTCGCTGACCGCCACGCCCGCGAGCAGGCTGCCCCGGTCGTTGTGCACCACCACCACGTCGCCGTCGGCCACGCCCCGCGCGGCGGCGTCGTCGGGGTGCATGCGCAGCCGCGCCCGCCCGGCCACCTCCAGGGAGCGGCTGTAGGCGCCCATGTCCTGCTGGCTGTGCAGCCGCCCGGCGGGCTGGTTGGCCACCATCAGCAGCGGCCAGGTGCGGGCGCGCGCCGAGCCCAGGCGCTCCTCGGCGGGCAGCCACACGGGGTGGCCGGGGCAGTCGGGGTAGCCGAAGGACGCGACGGTAGCCGAGTACAGCTCGACGCGCCCGCTGGGGGTGGCCAGCGGGTGGGCGTCGGGGTCGGCGCGGAACCCGGCGAGCAGGGCGGTGTCGTCGCGCCGGTCGGGGATGGCCACGCTGCCGGCGGCCCAGAACGCGTCGAAGTCGGGCAGGCCGGCGCCGGCGGGGTAGCGTCCGCGCCACTCCTCGTAGACGTGCCGCAGCCACTGCGCCGAGGTGCGGCCCTCGGTGAACCGCTCGGCGGCGCCCATGCGCCGGGCCAGGCCGGTGTAGATGTCGTACTCGTCGCGCGCCGCGCCGTGCGGGGGCACCGCCCGGGGCATGGCGCGCAGGGTGGCGTCGCCCCGGCTGGCGCCGATGTCGTCGCGCTCCAGGGTGGTGGTGGAGGGCAGCACGATGTCGGCGTGGCGGGCGGTGGCGGTCCAGTGGGTCTCGACCACGACCACGGTGTCGGGGCGGCCGAAGGCGCGGGTGAGCCGGGAGAGGTCCTGGTGGTGGTGGAAGGGGTTGCCGCCCGACCACGCCACCAGCCGGATGTCGGGGTAGGTCGCGCGCGTGCCGTCGTAGTCGTACTCCGCGCCGGGGTTGAGCAGCATGTCGGCGACCCGGGCGACCGGGATGAAGCTGTCGAGGGGCCGCTCGCCCTGGGGCAGGCGCGGCAGCCCGCCGGGCGTGGAGCCGGCGCCGTAGTTGCCGGCCGAGCCGTAGCCGGAGGCGAACCCGCCGCCGGGCAGCCCGATCTGGCCCAGGCAGGCGGCCAGGGCGATGCCCGCCCACAGCGCCTGCTCGCCGAAGCGGGTGCGCTGCACCGACCAGCCGACGTTGACCAGGGTGCGGCCGCGCGCCATGCGGCGGGCCAGCTCGCGCAGGGTGCCGGCGGGCACGCCGCTGATCCCGGCCGCCCACTCGGCCGAGGCGGGGGTGCCGCCGTCGGCGCCCAGCACGTGGCGGGCCAGCACGTCGGCGCCGACGGTGTAGCGGTCCAGGAAGGCGGTGTCGGCCAGGCCCTCGGTGAACAGGGTGTGGATCAGGGCGAGCAGGACGGCGGTGTCGGTGCCGGGGTCGGCGCTCACCCACTGGGCGCCGATGTCGTCGGGGGTGTCGTCGCGCAGCGGGCTGATCGACACGAACTCCGTGCCCGCCTCGGCGGCGGCGCGCATGCCCTCGGCGGCGACCTGGCGGTGCCGCCCGCCGGAGCTGACGTGGGTGTTGGACACCCGCAGCCCGCCGAAGGAGACCACCAGGTCGGTGTGCTCGGCGATGGCCTCCCACGTGGGCGCGCTGTGCAGCACCTCGGCCAGGCCGGGGCGGCCCAGGACGTGGGGCAGCAGCACCTCGACCCCGGCGTGGCTGTAGGTGTCGCGCGAGCGGGTGTAGCCGCCGATGGTGTTGAGGAAGCGGTGCAGTTGGCTCTGGGAGTGGTGCACGCGCCCGGCGCTGCCCCAGCCGTAGGAGCCGCCGTAGATCGCGCGGTTGCCGTGCTCGCGGCGGACGCGGTCGAGTTCGGCGGCCAGCAGGTCCAGCGCGGTGTCCCACTCGACCTCGACGTACTCGTCGCCGGGGTCGCCGCGCCGGGGGTCGGGGCCGGGGCCGCCCTCCAGCCAGCGCCGCCGCACGGCGGGCGCGGCCACCCGGGTGGGGTGGTGCTGGGCGGCGGGGACGTTGCCGATCAGCGGCGAGGGGCGGGGGTCGTGGGCGCCGGGGCGCACCCCCACCACCCGGTCGCCGGACACGAGCACGTCGTAGGTGCCCCAGTGCGCGGTGGTCGGGTGCGCCGTGGGCGCGGTGTCCTCCGGTGCGGTCATGGTCGTCCTCCCCCGGGCGCGGCGCGTGCCGGTGCGGCCCGCCGGCGCCCTCAGTGCTCCCCGTGGCACCCAGTGCCTGGTATGCACCTTATGCACTGCTGACGGGCGGCCGACCGGCCGGCCCGTGCCGCGCTTTGCGAGGATGGCCCCTCGGGGCTTCGGCCCCAAGAGACCAGGTCGAGGCGAAGGAGGCGGACATGGGTGCGGTGGCATCGCGGTCGCGGCGCTCGGTGCTCGCGGTGCCGGGGTCCAACCCCCGGTTCATCGAGAAGGCGCGCGGGCTGGAGGTGGACGCGTTCTTCCTGGACCTGGAGGACGCCGTGGCGCCGCTGGAGAAGGAGGCGGCGCGCGCCACCGTGGTGGCCGCGCTCACCGAGGGCGGGTGGGGCGCCAAGGTGCGCACCGTGCGGGTGAACGACCTGTCCACGCCCTGGACCTACCGCGACGTGATCGCCGTGGTGGAGGGCGCCGGCGCCCACCTGGACTGCCTGGTGCTGCCCAAGGTCACCGGCCCCGACCACGTGCGCTGGCTGGACACCCTGCTCACCCAGATCGAGGCGGCCACCGGCCTGGAGCCGGGCCGCATCGGCATCGAGGCCCAGATCGAGGACGCGCGCGGCCTGGTCAACGTCGACGCCATCGCGGCGGCCTCGCCCCGGCTGGAGAGCCTGGTGTTCGGCCCGGCCGACTTCATGGCCTCCATCAACATGAAGACGCTGGTGGTGGGCGAGCAACCGCCGGGCTACGACGTCGGCGACGCCTACCACTACGTGCTGATGCGGATCCTCATGGCGGCGCGCGCCAACGGCCTCCAGGCTGTCGACGGCCCCTACCTCCAGATCCGCGACGTCGAGGCGTTCGCCCGCTCGGCCGCGCGCTCGGCGGCGCTGGGCTTCGACGGCAAGTGGGTGCTGCACCCGCTCCAGGTGGAGGCGGCCAACGCCGCCTACGCCCCAAGCCAGGAGGACTACGACCACGCCGAGCGGATCCTGGCGGCCTACGAGCACGCCACCACCGTGGAGCGGCGCGGCGCGGTCATGCTCGGCGAGGAGATGCTGGACGAGGCGTCGCGCAAGATGGCGCTGGTGGTGGCGGGCAAGGGGCGCGCGGCGGGCATGCGCCCCACCCCGGCCGCCGGCGGGGAGCCCTCGGGGCGGTAGGACCGGACCCGGCCGACCGGCGGCGGGGGTGCGGGCGCGCGGCGCGCCCGCCCCCTTCCACCGGGGCGCGGCGCGCTGTACATTCGTTTGCCACAGTCAAACATCCCTGGTCGGACCGGACGCCGGGCCGGCCGCCGGCCGGGGCAGCTCGCCTGGGGGCAGCCATGGGCACCACCGCCGCACCGCGCGTCCCAGTGGAGGACGTCGCGGCGATCCGCGCGTTCAACCGGTTCTTCACCCGCCGCGTCGGGGTGCTGCGCCCCACGCTGCTGGGCTCCCCCTGGTCGCTGACCGAGGGCCGGATCCTCTACGAGCTGCGCCGCCGGGGCCGCACCGAGGCGCTGGCGCTGCGCCGCGACCTCGACATGGACCCCGGCCAGCTCAGCCGCGTGCTGTCCCGGTTGGAGCGCAACGGCCTGGTCGCGCGCTCCCCCTCACCCGACGACGGCCGCCGCCAGGTGGTCGAGCTGACCGGCGAGGGGATGCGCGCCGCCGCGCTTTTGGACGACCGCTCCAACGCCCAGATCGAGGAACTGGTCGCCCACCTCGCCCCGCCCGACCGGCAGCGGCTGGTGACCGCCCTGGCCACGGCGCGCCACCTGCTCGACGCCCCGCCCGCCCGCCGCGCCGGCGGCGCGGCGCCGCCGCCCCGGGTGCTGCTGCGCGCGCCGCGCCCCGGCGACCTGGGGTGGGTGGTGGAGCGCCACGGCGCGCTGTACCACGCCGAGTACGGCTGGGACCGGACGTTCGAGGCGTCGGTGGCCCGCATCGTCGCCGACTTCGGCGCCGGGTCCGACCCCGATGCCGAGGCCCTGTGGATCGCCGAACTCGACGGCGAGCGGGTGGGCTGCGTGGCCTGCGTCCGCGAGGACGCCGCGACGGCCCGGCTGCGCCTGCTGTTCGTGGAGCCCTCGGCGCGCGGCCTGGGGATCGGCGCCCGCCTCGTCGACACCTGCATGGCCTTCGCCCGCGAGGCCGGCTACCGGCGCATGACGCTGTCGACGGTGTCGGTGCTGCACTCGGCGCTGCGCATCTACCGGGCGGCCGGCTTCCGGCTCACCCGCTCGGCGCCCGCCCGCCTCTACGGCACCGACCTGGAGCCCCAGGACTGGGGCACCGACCTGTGAGGCCCGCGCCGGCGCCCCGGAACCGCGCGGCGTCGCGGCACGTCAGAGGGGGGTCACCAACGAACGACCGGCCCCGGCCGCCTGCGGGCGGCGCGGCCGGGGAGCGGAGCGGCAGTTGAACAGCAGGTCGGTAGGCACGGGCATCCCGCTCGGCGTGGCCATCGGGATCTCCCTCGGGGTGGCCCTGGACAACCTCGCGCTGGGGGCCGTCTTCGGCATCGCCATCGGGATCGTCTTCAGCGTCTCCTTTGCCGCCGCCGCCAAGCGCGGCGGCGACGCGGAAGAGCCCGGGAAGGCCGGGGAGCCCGGGGATTCCGGGGATTCCGACGGCCCCGGCGAGGCCCCCGGCGGCTCCGGCCCCGCCCGCCCCGACCAGGCGTGAGCGGCCCCGGCGTGCGCGGACTGTTCGCCCGCTTCACCGGCGTCCTCGTCGGCTCCTCCTTCGGGACGGTCTTCGTCCTGGTCAACGCGCACGCCCCGCTGCCCGCCGGCGTGGGCGCCGGGCTGCGCGCCCTGGCGGTGGCCTGCCTGGCCGCCACCGTGGTCCTGGGCGTGCTCGCCGCCCGCACCGCACCGCCGGCCACCGCGCCGGGCCGGGCCATGTTCGGCCGGGGGTACCTGGCGGTCGTGGCGGCCGAGGCGCTGCTGCTCTTCGGCGGCTTCCCGGTGCTGCGCGCCCTGGGCGCGCCGCCGGCGGCCAACGTCGCCTGGGTGGCCGTCGTCGTCGGCCTGCACTTCGTGGCGCTGGCGGCGGTGTGGCGCCAACCCAGCGTGCTCGTGCCCGGGGTCGGCCTCACCGCCCTCGGCGCCGCCGGGTTCGCCCTGCTCGCCACCCCCGCAGCCGCCTGGACCCCCGCCGTCAGCGGCGTGCTCTCCGGTGCCGTGCTGCTGGCCTGCGGCCTGTACGTGGTCGCGCGGGAGCGGCGCGCCGCCGACGCGGCCTGAGGCGGCGCACAACGCGCCCTCGTGTTGCTCTTACCAGCGGCTAACCCTCATGGGCCACCATTGCTGGCATGAGCCGAGCCAGCCGTGTCCTCATCGCCGACGACGACCGCGCCATCCGCGACTCCCTGGAGCGGGCGCTCCAACTGGAGGGCTACGAGGTGCGCACCGTCGCCGACGGCGTGCAGGCGCTGGCCGCCGTCCACGGCGACCCGGTGGACCTGCTGGTGCTGGACGTGATGATGCCCGGCGTGGACGGGCTGGGCGTGTGCCGGGTGCTGCGCGCCGAGGGCGACCGCACGCCCATCCTCATGCTGACCGCCCGGGTGGAGACCCCCGACCGGGTCGCCGGGCTCGACGCCGGGGCCGACGACTACCTGCCCAAGCCCTTCGAACTCGACGAGCTGCTGGCGCGACTGCGCGCCCTGCTGCGCCGCGCCGCGCCCGCCGAGGACGGCGAGGGCGCGCAGCTCCTCCAGGTCGGCGACCTGCGGATGGACCCCGGGGCGCGGCGCGTGTGGCGCGGCGGCACCGAGGTGGTGCTGTCCAAGACAGAGTTCGACCTGCTGGAACTGCTGGTGCGCAACGCCGGGATCGTCCTGGACCACGCCACCATCTACGACCGGATCTGGGGCTACGACTTCGGCCCGGAGTCCAAGAACCTGGCCGTCTACATCAGCTACCTGCGCCGCAAGCTGGAGCCGCAGGGGACCCCGCCGCTGATCCAGACCGTGCGCGGCGTCGGCTACACGGTGCGCCCGCAGACGTCGAGGTGACCGGCGATGCCCCGTCCGGCACCGGGGGTGCCGCCGCTGAGCGAGTGGCGGCTGGGGACCCGCTTCGCCGTGCTGTTCGCGCTGGTGGCCGCCGTGGTCATCGCGGTGGTGGGGTCGCTGGCCTACAACACCGCCGCGTTCATGATCCGCACCGACGCCCAGAGCGAGTTCGACGCCACCGTCTCCAACCTCACCGACGAACTGCGCGGCGCCGCGCAGCCGCCCGGCTACGGCGACCGCACGCTCACCCTGCTGCACTCCAACTCCTTCACCTACCAGATGGTCAGCCCCGACGGCGGGGTGTCGCTGCCGATCCGGCCCGGCGAGCAGGTGCGGTTCCTGCCCACGGGCGAGGAGGACCGCGCGATCGCGCTGGAGGAGGAGCCCGGCGTCGTCCGCACCCGTGAGGACACCGCCGACGGCGAGCGGTACCGCATCGCCACGGTGTCGCTGGGCGATGGCCAGGGCGCGCTCCAGATCGGGCAGCGGCTCTCCCCCACCGAGCGCATGCTCGACCAGTTGGGGTGGCAGATGCTGGGCGTGGGCGTGACGGTGCTGATCGGCGCCGCCGTGGCGGGCTGGCTGGTGGGCCGGGGTGTGACCGGCCGCCTGGTGCGGCTCACCGAGGCCGCCGAGTACGTCAGCGCCACCGGCCGCCTGGACTACCCGATGCCCGGCGGCGACAACGGCGCCGCCGGCCGCGACGAGGTGGGCCGGCTCGGCAACGCCTTCAGCGCGATGCTGGCGCGGCTGGCCGGCGCCAAGGAGGAGCAGCGCCGGCTGGTGCAGAACGCCTCGCACGAGCTGCGCACCCCGCTGACCAGCGTGCGCACCAACGTCAGCGTCATGAAGCGGTTCGAGCGGCTGTCGCCGGAGGCGCGCGAGCGGCTGATCGACGACCTCCAGAGCGAGACGCGGGAGCTGACCGACCTGGTCAACGAGCTGGTGGAGCTGGCCACCGACAGCCGCGAGGACGAGCGCCCGCGCGAACTCCACCTGGGCGAGACGGCCGAGCGGGTCGCCGAGCGCACCCGGCGCCGCACCGGGCGGGAGGTGGTGGTGGACGCCGACGACACGGTGGTCATGGGGCGGCCCACCGCGCTGGAGCGGGCGCTGTCCAACCCGGTGGAGAACGCCGCCAAGTTCGACCCTGAGGGCACCGAGCCCATCGAGATCGTGGTCCGCGAGGGCCGGGTGGAGGTGCGCGACCGGGGCCCGGGCATCGACCCGGCGGAGCTGGCGCACATCTTCGAGCGGTTCTACCGCGCCACCTCGGCCCGCAGCCTGCCCGGCTCGGGCCTGGGGCTGTCCATGGTGCAGGACATCGTCACCGCCCACGGCGGCCGCGTCCTGGCCCACAACCGCCCCGACGGCGGCGCGGTGGTGGGCTTCTGGCTCCCGCCGCTGCCGCCTGAGGCCCGTTCGCCGGACGCAGCGGAGTAAGGGAGGGCGAGTGTTGCGGGCCGGACGCGCGGCCTCACTCCACGGCGGGGTTGGCCGGCCGCCGCACGGGTCCGCGCGGCGCGGCGCCGCGCGTGCGCGGGTGCGCCGCCGGCCGCTCGCCTCGGGGCTCCTCGACGCCGGGACCGGCCGGGGCTGCCTCGACGGCGGCACCCCTCGGCGCGGCCTCGGCGCTGCGCTGCTTGGGCGGCCCGCTGCTGCGCGCCAGCGTCACCACGCCCACCGCGCCCAGCACGGCGGCGGCCAGCGCCACGGTGCCGTCGAGGAGTCCGGTGGGCAGTCGCTCGTCGAAGAACGCCACCCCCATCACGGTCGCGGCCAGGGGGTCGGAGATCAGCAGCACCGAGTAGGCGAGCGCGAAGTGGCCGGTGCGGTAGGAGTTCTGCACGATGACCGCGCCGCTGAGCCCGATCACCAGCCCCACCACGGTGAGCGGGTGCAGCACCGCCGACAGGTCCCGCACCGCCGATGACCCGATGACCCGGGCCAGCGCCGAGGTGCCGCCGTAGGCCACCCCGCCCGCCAGCGCCAGGACCCAGGCGGCGGTGAGCGGCCCGGTGAACCGGGCGGCGACCACGGCCAGCAGCATCGCGGCCGCGCACCCCAGCGGCAGCAGCACCGACTCCGCGCCGGTGAGGACCGGCGAACTGGCGTGGTCGGGGATCGTGGCCAGCAGGCCGATCAGCGCCGCCGTGACCGCCAGCGACCCGAAGACCTGCGCGGTGGTCAGCCGCTGCCGCCGGAAGAACGCCGAGAGCATCACCGCGAACAGCAGGCCGCTCATGCCGATCGGCTGGACGATGATCAGCGGGGCGTGCCCCAGCGCGACCATGTGCGCCAGCACGCCCGAGCCGGTCATGAAGGTGCCCAGGCACCAGCCCTTGCTGCGCAGCAGGGAACCGAGGAGCCGCAACTGCCCGCCCGTGCGGGGCGCGGCGACCACGGCCCGCTCCTGGAACGCGGCTCCGGCCGCGACGGCGAGCGCACCCGCGATGGCGATAACCACTGGCCACGTCATGAGCGGTCGCGCCCTCCTAGCGGTGCACGTGTGTGGTCGGCGACGGGACCACGGACGACGATCGGGTCGCGCCGGCGTCCGCATCCGGCGGGAGGCCGGTGCGGCGCGCGGGCAAAACCGCCGCCGGCGCCGGGAGGCGCGGACGGCGGGCGGAGCAAAGCAGAGCAAAGCAGAGCAGGGCAAGGCCGAGCGAAGGCGTGTCCGCGAAAGTGCGGCGCCGAGCGGGTCCGGGAAAAGCCTCCCGGCCCGGTATCGGTACCGCGCGCCCGTGGGCACTGGGGCTGAGTCTGACATGCCGCACGCGTCGGCACCGCACGCAGGGCGCCCCCATCGGCGGCCGGGTGACCACCCACAGCGACGCCGGGACACCCCACAGTCGCACGCCTTCCAGCCGAGCGCCCGCAGCCGGGCGCCCTCGGGCCACCCATCCCCCACCCCACGCGGCCCGCGCTCCTGAGTACCACCCTGGCCTGGGCATTGTGCTGGCCGGCAGGTGAAGCCCTGATAAACACGGCCCTTGCCCGCCTGGTCCGCGACCGTCGCACCGCGCACCGGTGGCGAACGTGCGCGACGGCTCACCGAGGGCGACAGGCGGCCGGGGTTACCGCTCGGGCGGTGGCGTCCTCCGGCGGGCGAGGTCGCGGTAGATCTCCTCGTAACGGGCGCACGAGGCCTGGTGGTCGTGTCCGGCCGCCCTGCGGCGGGCGGCCTCGCCCATGCGGGCGCGCTCCTCCGGGGCGGCCAGGATCTCGCTGACGTACTTCGCGAGATCGGCGGCGGCCCCCGGCTGGTACAGGTAGCCGTTGTGGCCCGGCCGCACCAGGTGCGGCAGCGCGAGCGCGTTGGCGGCCACCACCGGAAGGCCGCCGGCCATCGCCTCCAAGGTGGCGATGCTCTGCAACTCGGCGGTACCGGCGATGGTGAAGACGTCGCCGGAGTGGTAGACGTCGGGCAGGTCGGCGTTGGGCACGTGCCCGAGCAGGTGCACCCGATCGGCCACCCCGCGCTCGGCGGCCAGGGCCGCCAGCCGCCGACGCTGGGAGCCCGACCCCGCCACCACCAACTGTGCGTCCGCCACGGTGATGTGCGGGAGCGCCTCGATGAGGTCGGTGATGTTCTTCTCCGCGTCGAGGCGGCCGACGAACACCAGCGTCGGGCGGTCGGGCACGCCCAGCCTGCGGCGCGCGGCGGAGCGCGCGGCCGCGCGCTCCGCCTCCCCGCCGCGCAGCGGCTGGAAGCGGCGCAGGTCGGTGCCGCACGAGACCGCCTCCACCGGGCGGCGGAAGCCCTTGTTTACCAGCAGTTGCGCCGCGATGCGGGTCGGCGTGGTGACGTGGTCGGCCGCCGAGTACACGCGCACGAGGTCGCGCCAGGCGTAGGCGCCCAGCGCGCCGCGCAGCGCGGGCGGGCAGTGCAGGTAGGCGAACAGGTTCTCCGGCGTGAAGTGGTTGGTGGCCACCACCGGCACCCCGTGGCGGCGGGCCGCCCCCAGCAGCAGCCGACCGACGATGAAGTGGTTCTGGAGGTGCACGACGTCGGGGCGCAGCCGCTTCATGAGGCGGTCGAGGTGGCCGGGGGCGCCGGGCGGCAGCGCCAGCCGCACCGACGCGTGGACCAGCGAGGACATCGACCGCAGCCGGTGCTCGACAACACCCTCGACGCGCTCCACCCCGGGGGCGCCCTCGGGCGAGGGGCACAGCAGGTGCACGTCCACGCCCCGCTGCGCCAGCCCGCGCGCCAGGCAGGCGGTGAACAGGGCGGCGCCGTTGACGTCGGGCGGGTAGGTGTCGGTGCCCATGAGGACCCGCAGCCGGCGGCCTGGGCGTGCCGCGCTCCGCGCCGGGCGCTGCGTGGTGGTGTGCGGCTGTGTCGCGGTCTCCCGGGAGAAGGGTCGTTCGCCCATGATCGGTCTCCGGATTCGGCGCGGGCGAGCGGAGCCGCGCCCGGTCGTGGTCGGCGTGATCGGGTGATCGGCGTGCGTGGTCGGGCGCCGGGCCCGCAGCGGCGCGTTCGCGCGGGCGCCCGGCGGCACGGCGACCGGATCCGCCGGCGGATCGGCCGGCGGATCGGCGCCGTCAGGACCGCGCGGCCTCGGACCACCGCCTTGTGCCGCGAACGGTACCCCGTGGCGGGAGCCGTACACCGGTGCCGCGCGCGGCGGCGCACGCGGCGCCACCTGCGCCTCCGCCCGGACGCGCGGGGTCGGCGGGCCGTACGGCTCCGGCCGTGGGCGGTGGCC
>NZ_JAJAQC010000092.1 GCF_027604915.1 Streptomonospora mangrovi | reverse complement strand
GGTTGGGTTTGCGGTGGTTATGGTGGGAGGGTCACACCCGGTCTCTTTCCGAACCCGGTCGTTAAGCCTCTTTGCGCTGATGGTACTGCCCTGTTGTGGGGTGGGAGAGTAGGTTGCTGCCGCAATTCACTTAGTGGGGGGACTCCTTTGGGGGTCCCCTCATTTTTTTATGCCCCAAATCGGGTCCCTCCGCTGCCTTCCCGCCAGTCCCTCCCGCCGATTGGTCCCTCTGCGACCCCCGGCCCCTGGCCCCGTGCGAAGATAAGCGCGACATCGCCCTCTCTGATGCGCGGGATGTATGGACAATCCAGCGGGAACTCCCCGAGGTACCGGTCGGCTGCGCGCTGACGCGCGGCGCAATCGCGATCTGATCATCAAGGCCGCCACATCACTGTTCGCCGAGCGGGGGCTGGACGTCCCCATGGAGGACATCGCGCGCAGAGCCGGTGTCGGCGTGGGCACCCTCTACCGGCGGTTTCCGGACCGGGAGAGCCTGGTCACGGCAATCGCCGAAAGCACCTTCCAGGCCGTCCTAGAGCGGGTGCGCACCGCCGTCGCAGAGGAGCCGGACGCCTGGGGCGCGCTCACGCGGTTCCTGCACCACTCCCTCGAACTGCGGCTGAGCCTGAGGTTCTCCCTCTCCTCCCCCGGTGGGTACTCCCTCCTCCGCAGCGCGGACAGCCGGGAGGCGAGCGTCGGCCTGGCCGACATCCTCGCGGAGCTGGTGCGGCGGGCGCAGGCGGAGGGCTCGCTGCGCGGCGACGTCGACGTGGGCGACGTCCTCATTCTCCTGGCGGGGATCCTCACCTCACCCCACGCATTCCCCAACGACGGGCGCGGCGACATGCCCAACCGCTACATCACGCTCATCCTCGACGCGCTGCGCGCCCCCGGCGCGAGTCGGCTCCCGGGACGGCCGCAGTCGTTCGCCGACGTGCGGCCGTTCCTCCGGGCCAAGCACCAGGGCGTGGAGGACGCCGAGGAGGGCGGTGACGACCCGGTGCGGAGCTGATGGGCCGACCTGAAGGGCTGTCCGCCCTTTTCGGCTACCCTGTGGCCGCGCGCCCTCCGGCCGGATCTCCGACCATCCCGCCCAGGTCCGCCGCCGGACCCTCCCGGCTTTCCCGGCTCTCGCGGGCGCGCTCCTGGGCGTCCGCGACCGCGTCCCCGTGTTCGGCGGCCCAGGTGGCGAGGGCGGCCAGTGGCTCCATGAGCGTCTCGCCGAGGGGCGTCAGGCCGTACTCCACCCGCGGCGGCGCCTCGGCGTAGGCCCTCCGCTCCACCAGGCCGGAGTCGGCCAGGCGGCGCAGGGTCTGGTTGAGCACCTTGGCGCTGATCCCGCCGATCTCGTCCCGCAGCTCGCGCGGGCGGCGGGGGCCGGTCCGCAGGCCGAGGAGCACGACGCTGTTCCAGGTGTGGGTGAACAGATCGAACGCGAGCCGGGCGCGGCAGTCGGCGAGGAACGGCTGGTCCAGGCGGATCCCGGACCCGGCAGTTTCCGAGGCCGGGGGCTCGAACTCATTGCCGCCGTGCACCGCTCCCGCCCTGTCCGTCCGGTCCGTTCCGCCCATCGGATCCCTCCCGCCCGCCTTGCCCGCGTCCCCCGCTCCCGCGCCGCGCCCTCGGCATCTTGCCGGTCCTGCGGCTCGGCCGGACACCGGAGTCAGCGCCAGTAAACCCCATCCGATGCGTACCGATCGGTGCCCATCGACCTCCCTACGCTCCCTGCCAGACGGCCGGCGCCGAGAGTCGGCCCGGCAGCGGAAGGCAGGTCGAGGGGCGTGCGGATCGGAGTCGTCGGTACCGGTGGGATGGCAGAGGCCCTGGGCGGGGGGTGGGCCGCCGCCGGGCACGAGGTGATGTTCGGCGGGCGGAGTCCGGCGCGGGCAAAGGCGCTGGCCGCGCGGGTCGGCGGGGCGGCGCGCACGGGCACCCCGGCGGAGGCCGCCGCCTTCGGCGCCGCCGTGCTGCTGGCCGTGCCCTACGCGGCCGTGCTGGGCGTGCTCGCCGACCTGGGCGCCGCTGACGGCGCCCTGCGCGGGCGGGTGCTCATCGACTGCGTGAACCCGGTGGCCACCACCGCGTTCACCCTGGCGACCGACGACGGCGGACCGTCGCTGGCCCGCCGCATCGCCGACGCGGCGCCCGGCGCGCACCCGGTGAAGGCGTTCACGCTGTGCCCCGCCGACGTGTGGCGGGCGCGCGAGGGCGAGGCCGGGGGCACCAGCGGTGAATCCGGGCACGAGTCCGGCGGCGGGGCTCCGCACGTGCCGCTGTGCGGGGACTCCGACGACGCCCTCGGCGTCGTCGGCGGGCTCGTGCGCGACCTCGGCGGGACGCCCGTGGTCGCGGGAGGGCTTGAGCGCGCGGGGCTGGTGGAGGCCACGGCGGCCTTCGCGATCGGGCTGTACGCTTCCGGGAACGATCCGCGCCTCGTCTTCGCCGCGCCGGACGCGGCTCCGCCGCCGCAGGCGCAGCCGCGCACGCCGGTCGCCGGCTGAGGTTGGGGCGGCGGGCGGCCGGGTCCGTCCGCCGCCCGCTCGCTCGGGCGCCCACCCACCCGGAAGGTCGGGCGCCCGGCACGTCCGCACCCACGTCAAGGGAGGTCCACCCATGACGGACGCCGCTCGCGAGCGCGCCCAGTCGTTCGACCACGTGGCCGCCGAGTACGAGCGGCTGGCCGAACTGACCGGCGACGACGGCGTCGGCGCGTGGCTCCCGGGCGTGCTGCCCGACGCCTCGGCCGCCTCCGGCGGGCGCGCCCTCGACCTCGGGTGCGGCACCGGGCGGCACACGCTGGTGCTGGCCGAGCGGTTCGCCCATGTCGAGGCGGTGGACCTGTCCCGGCCGATGCTCGACATCGCGCGTGCCAAGCGGTCCCGGCTCAACGTGGTGTACCGGTGCGGCGACCTGCTCGCCGAGGACGGCGGCCCCACCGGCCGCTACGACTTCGTGCTGAGCGTGCGGACCCTGCACCACGTCGCCGACCTGGAGGCGGCGCTGCGCCGCATCCGGCGCCTGGTGGCGCCGGGCGGGCGCGCGGTGCTGATCGACGTCGTGTCGCGGCGCCCGTCCGTGCCCCGGTGGTGGCTGCGCGGCGGCCTGCTCCGCAAACTGCTGCGCAACACGCTCCGGCGCGGACCGGCGGAGGCGTGGGAGGTCTACCGGCTGTCCTCCGGGGCGTGGCTGGACCACCGGGTGAGCGACCGCTACCTCAGCCGTGCGGAGTTCGAACGCCGCTACGGTTCGGTGTTCCCGGAGGGAGCCTTCACGTCGGCGGCGGGCGCCTGCGCCCTGGTGTGGGACGCCCCGTCCGCCGACCAGGGCGACCTTCGAGGGGCGGGGTGAGCGATTTTCGGGGCGGCGACGGCGGCGGATCGTCCGGGCAGACGGGCGGGAGCGGCGCCGCGTGGCGGTGGCTCCCGGCGGATGCGGTCCCTTCGATCCACTCGCCCCCTCCACCGGCGGCGGGGGGGGGGGGGGGGGGGGGCCGCCCCCCCGCCGCCGCCCCGCCGTTTTTTGTGG
>NZ_JAJAQC010000091.1 GCF_027604915.1 Streptomonospora mangrovi | reverse complement strand
CCACCACCCCCCCCCCCCCCCGGGGGGGGGGGGGGGGGCGGACTGAACCCCCCCCCCGCCCCGCCGCAACTCTTTTATTTCGCTAAAGGAAAAGATCCGGTGGTGGTCCTGTGCGCACACCATGCCGACGGCCGCGTGCCGGATTCCACCGCCTGCCCCGAGCGGAAACGGGGCTGTGGCCCCCGCTGCGCGCCTCGCAACCTCGGCCATCCGCACCGATGACCGATGTCCGATGGTCGCGGGCCGGGGGTGCGCTTCGCCTTGATGCCCTGTCGCCACCCCCGCCCGCGCGCTTGTACTCGCCCCCCAAGGCGATGACCGCGCGTCCGGACCCGTGTTCGGCCTCGCCGCGACGCTTACGACGGCGTCGGCGTCGGCGTCGGCGCCGCTGCCCGTGCGTGTACGGCCTCGCTGACGAGGCGCACCGCGTTGTCGACGCTGCGGGCCGTCGCCTCCGAAGAAGGCTGCTCGGACTCGTAGACGAACGCCGTGGCGCCGCGTCGGCTGCCGCAGTAGTCGATGATTCCGCGCTCGATCTGCGTCCGCAGCGCCTCCCTGTACCCTCGGCGCTCGAACGCCGCGGAGTCGTCGCCCGCGATGGGCAGGAGGTGCGTGGTGAGCCCCTGGAGCTTCGGTTGCAGGCCCGACGTGGGGGAGTACTCGAAGGCCCAGCCGTTGACGAAGACCCGGTCGATCCACCCCTTCAGCAGCGCGGGCATCGACCACCAGTACACGGGGAAGACCAGCACCAGGTCCGTGGCCCGTTCGAGGCGGCGGTGCTCACGCACGACGTCGGGCGGGTAGCCTCCCGCCTCGTGGTACGCCCGGCGGTCCGCCAGGGTGAACGTGGGGTTGAATTGCTCCTTGGACAGGTCGGCCACCTCGACCGACCCGGGATGGAGCGCCGCCTCAAGTCTTTCCACCACGTGATGCGTCAGGGACCGGGGGTCCGGGTTCGTGGCCACCAGCAGGGTGTGCATCGACGGCTCCGCTCACTCATAGACAACCTACTACTAGTAGGTTACTCGAAAGGAGGACCGCCGGACATGGCCGGGCGACGACTCTCCAGCGCCGACCGGCGGGCACAGCTCGTCGGCATTGCCCGCGACGTCATCGCCTCCGAAGGCACGGACGCGCTCACGCTCGCCTACCTCGCGAGCCGGGCGGGCATCTCCAAGCCCGTCGTCTACGACCACTTCTCCTCCCGCTCGGCGCTGCTCCTCTCGCTGTACGAGGACTTCGACCGGCGGCACCTCGCCGACCTGCGTGCCGCGCTGGAGCGGACCCCGCCCGAGCTGCGGCAGCGCGTCGACGCGATCGCGGCGGCCCACGTCGCGTGCGTCGTCTCCCAGGGCGCCGAACTCAGCGGGGTGATGGCCGCGCTCGTGGGCACCCCGGCCCTGGAGGAGGCCAAGAGGGAGGGCGAACGCCGCTACGTGGACGTCTGCCGCCAGGCCATCCGGTGCGCCGACGGCGACGCGGACCTCGGCGAGGAGGGCGCGATCGCGTTCGTGGGCGCCGCCGACGCGCTCGGCCACGCGGCCGCACGCGGGGAGGCCGACCCGGAACGCGCCCGCGCGACCATCGCCACCGTGCTGCTCAGCGTCGTCACCCGCTCGGCCTGAGGGGCGCGCGGCTCGGTTCTGCGGTCCGGTGCGCCGCCTTCGGCGGCGGGCGCGCCGTCCTGCTACGTTCGTCCCACGTCGTCCTACCTCGTAGGTCTCCCTACGTCGACTTCCGCGAAAGGACTCCCGTGACGCCCCTCGGCATGGTTCTCGGCGACCGCTCCCCGCGCGCTTCGGCGCGGGAGCGGTAGCACCGCCTGCCTGACGCACTCACACCCGCCCGTACCGCTCGGAGCGGGCGTCCTTCGCTGCTCACCGCTCCTCGCCGAAGTGCCCCTCGTGCACCCGCACCCGCACTTCGACCGCGAGGAGTTCTCCCATGCCCTCCACGTCCGGGCCGTCCCCGGCCCTGCCGTTCCCGTCCCCGTCCCAGGCCGTGCCCGCCACCATCCGGTGGACCGAGGACACCATCCGCCGCAGCGCCCGCTGGCACTCCGAGAGCGCCGCGCCCCCGCCCGCGCGGGTCGTCGTCGCCGACGACCGCATGCGGGCCGACACCGCCTACCGGCTGGTCCGGCAGGGCACCGCGCTGCTGTGGCGGGGCGGCTTCCCCAGCGCCCGGCACCTCCTGGACGCGCTGCGCCGCCGGGTCGACCGCGCGGCGCCCCGGCGCGGCGACGATCCCGCCGAGGTCTTCCAGCGGCACCGCCGGGACCGCGCCGCCCGCGCCCGCCTGCTGGGTCGGCTGCTGGTGCTGCTGGAGGCCGACCACTCCCTTGACCTGCGCAGAGCGCCCGACGTACGGCGGGCGTGCGCCGAGGCGTACGGGCCGCCGTCCCGGTCGCCGTCGGTGGCGGCGGAGCCGACGGCCGTGGCGCTCACCGAACTGCTGGGGGTGATCGGCGCCCACCAGTGGCGGCTGAAGGGGGTGGCGGTCCCGGCGCTGGGCGGCGCCCGGGTGCACCCGCACTACGGGGTGTTCCCGCCGACCCGGGCGGAGTACGTCGACCTGGTCGCGCGGGCGCCCCTGCCCGGGCCTCACGCCACGGCCGGCCCGGTCGGCCGCCGCACCCGTCGCGGCCCCCGTCCGGGCGCGCGTCGGCGCACCGCGTTCGACCTCGGGACGGGCACGGGGGTGCTGGCCGCCGTCCTGGCCCGGCGGGGGTTCGACCGCGTGGTGGCCACCGACATCAGCCCGCGCGCGCTGGCCTGCGCGCGCGACAACGTCCGCCGCCTGGGGCCGGCCGGGACGGTGGAGGTGACCGGGCCGGGCCTCTTCCCCGAGGGGCGCGCCGACCTGGTGGTGTGCAATCCGCCGTGGATCCCGGCCCGCCCCACCTCCGAGGTCGAGTTGGGCGTCTACGACGACGGCGGCCGCATGCTGCGCGGTTTCCTCGCCGGTCTGGCCGCGCACCTCGAACCGGGCGGTGAGGGCTGGCTCGTCCTGTCCGACCTGGCCGAACGCCTCGGGCTGCGGACCCGGGGCGAGCTGGCGGACGCCATCGCGGCCGGGGGCCTGCGCGTGGTGGACAGGATCGACACCGCGCCGCGCCATCCCCGGGCCAGGGACGCCGCCGACCCGCTGCACGCCGCCCGCGCCGCCGAGACGACGTCGCTGTGGCGGCTGGCGGTCCGCTGAAGAGCGGGCCGGGGCAGCGCCCGCGCAGCCGCCCGGCCCGGTCCCTGGACGGGGCCGGGCCGGGCGGCGGCATGTCGCGGATCGCGGGCGGCGGTCAGGCTCCCGTGGGGCGGCGGGTGGAGCGCTCCAGGTGGAGCAGGGCCTGCTTGCGCGGCAGGCCGCCGCCGTAGCCGACCATGGCGCCGTTGGCGCCGATCACCCGGTGGCACGGGATGACGATCGAGATCGGGTTGCGGTTGTTGGCCATGCCCACCGCGCGGGCGGCGTTGGGCTGGCCGATGGCCCGCGCGATCTCGCCGTAGGTGGCGGTGCGGCCGTAGGGGATGGTGGTGAGCGCCCGCCACACCTGCCGCTGGAAGGCGGTTCCGGCCGGGGCCAGGGCCAGGGTGAAGCCGGTCCGCTCGCCCGCGAAGTAGGCGGCGAGCTGGTCGGCGGCCTCGGCCAGCGCCGCCGGGGCGCGCCGCCAGCGGGTGTCGGTCTCGTGCGCGAACCGCGTGGGGTCCAGGTGCAGGCCGGTGAGGACCGCGCCGCCGTCCTCGGCGGTCAGCAGGAGGTCGCCCAGCGGTGAGGGCACGATGTCGTACAGCCGCTCCCCGTCCTCAGCGGGCTGAGTGAACTCGACCGCCGCGACCGCCTCGGGCCGGGGCGCGGCCAGGTCCAGCGGGAGCGCGTCCTGGGTCATGCTGTCGGCTGTCATTTCCGGGCTCCTTGCGGGTGGGCTTAGCGGTGGCGGCCGCCGGAGCGGACGCGGAGACGGGTGCGGGTGCGAAGACGCGTTCGGGTTCGGCTTCGGGTCGGGGTTGGGGTCCGGAGGCAGACCCGGCCGCGGGTGCGGCGGCCGCCCACAGGTGGTGGGTGGCATACGTCCGCCACGGGCTCCAGGAGCGCGCGGCGTGCTCGGCGGCGCGGCGGTCGCCGGGGCGGCCCAGGCGCTCCAGGGTGCGGCGCACGCCCAGGTCGGTGCCGAGGAACACGTCGGGGTCGCCGAAGGCGCGCATGCGGATGTAGTCGGCGGTCCAGGGGCCGATCCCGGGCAGGGCGCGCAGCCGGGCGGTGGCGTCGTCCCAGTCGGCGCCGGGGCCGAGGTCGAGGCCGCCGCCCGCCAGGGCCTCGGCGAGCGCGGTGAGCGCGCGGGCGCGCCCGCGCGGCATGGGCAGTTCCTCGGGGGAGGCACCGGCGAGGTCGTCGGGGCGGGGGAAGGCGTGGGTGAGGGCGCCGCTCGCGGCGGTGAGCGGCTTGCCGAACCGCTCCACGAGCCGTCCGGCCACCGTGCGGGCGGCGGCGACCGAGACCTGCTGGCCGACGATCGCGCGGACCGCGATCTCGGCGGGGTCGACGTGGCCGGGGGCGCGCAGGCCGGGGCGGGCGGCCACGAGCGGCGCGAGGAGGGGGTCGGCGCCCAGCACCTCGGCGACGGCGTGGGGGTCGGTGTCGAGGTCGAGGAGACGCCGGCAGCGCTGCACGGCGGTGCCGAGGTCCTGGAGGAGTTCCAGGCACAGGCGGCACCACACGTGGTCGGGGGTGTCGCCCGGGGACAGCTCGACCAGGCCGGTGCCGTGGGGCAGGTTCAGCGAGCGCCGGTAGGTGCGGGCGGCGCCGGTGCCGGTGACCTCCTCGACCCCGGGGACGGCGCGCAGGGCGAGGAAGCCGAAGAGGTGGTCGACGTCGATGGGCGGGCGCAGCGGCAGCCGCAGCGTGACGGTGCCGGGCGCCTCACCGCCCGGGCCGACCCGTCCGGCGGGGCCGGCGGAGCCGGCGCGGGCCTCGGCCGCGCGCGCCGGGGGCCGGGACCTGGCGGAACGGCGGCGGCGCAGTTCGGTGGGGGAGAGCGCGAACACCTCGCGCACGGTGTCGTTGAACTGGCGGATGCTGGCGAAGCCCGCCGCGAACGCGATGTCGCCCATGGGCATGCCGGTGGTCTCGATGAGCACGCGGGCGGTCTGCGCGCGCTGCGCGCGGGCCAGGGCGAGGGGCCCGGCGCCGAGTTCGGCGACGAGCAGCCGGTTGAGCTGGCGCTCGCTGTAGCCGACGCGGGCGGCCAGACCGCTGACGCCCTCGCGGTCCACGGCGCCGTCGGCGATGAGCCGCATGGAGCGGCCCACGACGTCGGCGCGGACGTTCCACTCGGGCGAGCCGGGGGCGGCGTCGGGGCGGCAGCGCTTGCAGGCGCGGAACCCGGCGCGCTGAGCCGCCGCGGCCGTGGGGAAGAAGCGGGTGTTCTCGCGCTTGGGGGTCACGGCGGGGCAGCTCGGGCGGCAGTAGATGCCGGTGCTGGTGACACCGACGTACACCACGCCGTCAAAGCGCGCGTCGCCGCTGCGAATCGCCAGGTAGCGCTGGTCGTCGTCCATCACGCCATCCATGGTCGCCTCCCCACTCCGCCCACGCTAGCGGATATCGGACATGGAGGTCTGGGGACCGGGGACGGCGGCCGACGGCGGCACGCGGGCCATGGAGCCCCGCCGTTCGCACGCGGGTCTTTACCGGCTGTGGTCACCGGCCGTCTGCGGTCGCCGGCGGGGGAACTGGGCGTGGAAGGCGTCCCGGACGGCGGGGTCGCGGTCCAGGATGGCGAAGACGGCCTGGACGAAGACCCCGGCGTACTCGCCGTGGAGGTGGGCGGCGAACGCTGCGGCGACCTCGGCGGGGTCGTTGCCGAACACGCCGCAGCCCCAGGCGCCCAGCACGAGGCGGGTGTGGCCCCGGTCGGCGGCCACGGCGAGCACGGCGCGGGCGCGCCTGGTGAGGGCGGCGCCGATGCGGTGGGCGTCGTGGGTCTGGTTGCGCTCGATCATCCGCCGGTTGGGCGCGGCGGCGGTCAGGAACGCGACGGGCACCGGCTCGGGCAACCAGGAGCCGTCGTCGCGGCGGTACACGGGCACGCCGGGGGAGTAGACCACGCGGTCGCTGTAGAGGAGTTCGCGGTGGGCGCGGTGGTGGGCGTAGAACTCCGGGCAGCGCACCAGGGAGTCGTAGAGCGCGCTGGAGCGGGCCAGGCTCTCCTCCTGGGCGCGGGCGCCGTTGGCCACGCCGCCGCCGGGGTTGCGGGCCGAGGCGAAGTTGAGCGCGGCGACCGTATCGCTCCGGCCGCTCTGGTCGCCCTGCCCGCTCCGCGCCAGGCGCAGGGCGGCCTCCAGCGTGGACTCGCCGGTGACCTCGAACTCCGTGGCGCGGTCGGCGGCGGGCGGGGTGAGCGCGTGCGCCTCCTCGGGGAGGTACAGGCGGGTGCCCGCGCGCATGGCGGTGAGGTGGGGGAGGAGGTCGACGCGGCGGCCGTCGTGGTCGTAGCCGCCGCTCTCGAAGGCGTCCCGGGTCTGCCGCCATCGCTCGCGCATCCGCTGGGACATCGCCGTGGTCCGCCCTTTCCGCTCGTTTGCGCGCATCGGCACCCGGCCCGTCCGGGTCGGCGCCGCCCCGGACGCTACCGCTCGCGGGCGCGGCCGCTCCACCGGATTTCCCGAGGCGCTCGCGGACCTCGCCGATCTCGCCGGCCTCGCGTGAGGGACCCCCGGTGCGGCGATCGCGCCGGTCAGGGGCATGATGAAGCGAACACGGGAGGGAAGTGGCGGGGATGGCGCACGGGACGGTGGTGCGGCGGGAGGCGGTTCCCGCCGGGCCGGAGCGCGTCGGTGGCGCGGGCTGGACGGCCGCGTGGCTGACGGGGGCCGCCGCGCTGTCGGCGGAGGGCGCGCTGGCGCTGGTCGGCTACCTCCTGGCGGGACTGCGGCAGGAGTACTACGTCGCCGCCGGAATCCCGGCCTACGTCGGGTACCTCGTCGCGGCCGTGATCACCGTGGTCGCGCTCGGCCTGGCCGGGCTGGTGGGCTCGGCGGCGGTCGTCCTCCCGCTCGTGCGGCTGTCGCGCCGGTCGGCCCGCAGGGCCGGCCGCCCGGAGACGGTGCGCCGGTGCCTGGCCGTGTGCGCGGCGTTCGCCGCCGCGGCCGCCGCGTGCGTGGGGATGCCCGCGGCGCTTCTCGGCGGCGGGTGGACGGTGCTCCCGCTGGTTCTCCTCGCGGTCCTCCTCGGCCTGGTCCCCGCCGTCCTGCTCGCCCGGGCCGTGACCGTCCTGCGCGGCACCGGTGCCCGGTTCGGGCTGGCCGCCGCGGTGTCCGTGTGCGGACCGGCGCTGGCGGCGGTGGTCCTCGTCGGCGGCCTGGCGGCCTACGGGACCGGTCTGGTCCAGGGGTACGAGCCGCCCCGGCCCACCGCCGCCCAGCTCGTCGGCACCTGGGCCGACGACCGGGGCGGCACCCTCACCCTGCGGGCCGACGGCAGCGCGGTGGCCGAGGGCCTGAGCGTGGGCGGGGACGCCGCCGACCGGTGCGGCGGCTCGGGCTCGTGGGCGCGGGGGGAGTCGCCGTCGGGGACCCCGCAGCTCGATCTGCGCGTCAGCGGCTGCGCGGAGGGCTGGCAGTTCGGCGGGACCGAGGAGCGGCCCACCCTCTACCACTGGATCGGCGACCCGGATTCGCTCAACCGGTACACGCTGCACCGCGAATAGCCGCAGGTGGCCGCAGGGGCGAAACGAAGCGCTCAGATCGGGGGCTCGCCGCGCCGCTTCCCGGCCGCCGTACCGGTGCCGGTCGCGGTACCGCTCCCCGTCTCCGTCCCGGCCTCGGTGTCCGCCGGGCCACCGTGCTCGGTGAGGTAGTCGATGTAGACCGGCCGCAGCGCGTCCTGGACGACCGGGTCCTCCTCGGCGGCCAGGGCGTCGTAGAACAGGCCCGACGCCTGCGCCACGCCGGCCTCGCCCGCCTCCAGGTTGCCCGCAGCCGCCTCGGCGGCGGGCAGCAGCCGCAGCAGCCGCCAGAAGAACTTGACGTCCCAGCGGCGGCGGGCGAGGGCGACGGCGCGGTCGCGGAGTTCGTCGGTCGACAAACGGTCGAGGGTGGACACGTCTTCGCTCATGCCCCTGCCCTACCCGGCCCGCGCCGCTTCAACAGAAGGTGATGTGGGTTACCCTTCCGACGGGTCCACAGTCGCGGTCCGCGCCGGCGCCTCGGGCGATCCCCGGTTCCGGTGGCGGCGCGCAACGGCAGGAGGGGGCGCTCATGAGCGCGTCATCAGCGGTGCGGGTGGTCGTCGCCAAGCCCGGTCTGGACGGGCACGACCGCGGGGTCAAGGTGGTGGTGCGGGCGCTGCGCGACGCGGGTGTGGAGGTCATCTACACCGGTCTGCGGCAGACCCCCGAGATGGTGGTCAGCGCGGCGCTGGAGGAGGACGCCGACGCCATCGGGCTGTCGGTGCTCTCGGGCGCGCACATGACGATCTTCCGCCGCGTCATGGAACTGCTGGCCGAGCACGACGCCACCGACATCACCGTCTTCGGCGGCGGGATCATCCCCGAGGCCGACATCCCCGAGCTGGAGCGCCTGGGCGTGGCCAAGGTGTTCACGCCGGGCACCCCCACCACCGAGATCAGCGACTGGGTGCGGACCAACATCCGCGCCGTGCACACCGGCGCGGGCTGACCGCCTCCCGCCCTCGCCCCCGCCCGCGCGCCGCGCGGGTGTGGGGCATCGCTCACGGCCGGTGGCGGCCGATGCGGCGTGGGCCGCTCACGCCCCGATTAGGCTTGCTTTTCGTGTCGTTTGTCCGGTTTTCCGCAGGTCCGCGGCCACGCCCCTCCCGCCCCGCCGCCGCACCCGCTCCCACCTCCGCACCCCGCTCCGCGGGCGGGCGGCGTTGAGCCCTACGGGCGCCCCGGTCGCCTACCCCGAACTCCCCGACCTGCCCAGCCTGGCCGACCTGCCCGGCCTGTCCGCCCTCCCGGGGTTCGCGGACCTCGCCGGCACCGTCGGCGACCCGGGCGTGGAGGTGGTGGCCCTGCTGCTGGCCGCCGCCATGGCCGCCGGCTGGGTGGACGCCGTGGTGGGCGGCGGCGGGCTGCTGATGCTGCCGGCCATGCTCGTGGCGTTCCCCACCTCCCCCGTGGCGCCGCTGCTGGGCACCAACAAGCTGACCGCGATCATGGGCACCGCCTCGGCCGCCGTGACCTACCTGCGCGGGGTGCGCCCCGACCCGCGGATCATGTGGCCCACCGCGCTGCTGGCCCTGCTGGGCGCCGGCGGCGGCGCCGCGCTGGCGGGGTCGGTGTCCTCCGACGCGCTGCGCCCCACCGTCATGGTCGTGCTCGCGGTGGTGCTGGTCCTGGTGGTGGCACGTCCGGCCATGGGCGCGGTGGCCGACCGAAGCCTGCTGACCCCGCGCCGGATCGTGGTGGCGGTGCTGCTGGCGGGCGGCGGCGTGGGGTTCTACGACGGCCTGATCGGGCCGGGCACCGGCACGTTCCTCATCATGGTGCTGACCACGGTGGTGGGCCTGGACTTCGTCAGCGCCTCGGCGTCGGCCAAGGTGGTCAACACCGCCACCAACCTGGGCGCGCTGGTGGTGTTCGCGCTCAACGGCGACGTGCTGTGGCTGCTGGGCCTGGGCCTGGCGGTGTGCAACGTGGCCGGCGCCCAGGTCGGCGCGCGCATGGCGCTGCGCCGGGGGTCGGGGTTCGTGCGCGTGGTGCTCGTGGTGGTGGTGCTGGCCCTGCTGGTGCGCCTGGGGTGGGAGCAGTTGGCCTAGCGCGCGCCCGGTGTCCTGTTAATCCCGATGTGAGACCTCACACGAATTCCCACCGGCGCGCCGCCGGAGAACCCGGCGCACCGGGGGTTTCCCTGTTCGCTTTGACTGGTCACCGGCGCCCCGGTGTCATCTGTCAAGCCCTGGGAGGACTAAGCTGCCGCATGTTGCGGATGGCATTCGACGTATCACCAACGCGGCGGCATCCGGTTCGGTTCCCCGCGAGCGACATGACTCCACGTCCGCACACGACCGCAGCCAGCAAAACAACAAGGACGGACCCTCGTGGACCTGTTCGAATACCAGGCGAAGCAGCTCTTCGCAGAGTACGGGGTGCCGGTACCCCAGGGAAAGGTGGCGAGCACGGCCGCTGAGGCCCGTGCCATCGCCGAGGAGTTCGCGGCGGCGGGCACGCCCCGTGTCGTCGTCAAGGCGCAGGTGAAGACCGGCGGGCGCGGCAAGGCCGGCGGGGTGAAGGTGGCCGACGACGCCGCCGACGCCGAGGCCAAGGCCGAGCAGATTCTCGGCATGGACATCAAGGGCCACACGGTCCACCGGGTCCTCGTCGAAGAGGCCAGCGACATCGCCGAGGAGTACTACTTCTCGTTCCTGCTCGACCGGGCCAACCGCACCTTCCTCTCCATCTGCTCCGCCGAGGGCGGCATGGAGATCGAGGAGGTCGCCGCGACCAACCCCGACGCCGTCGCCAAGGTCGCCATCAACCCGCTCCAGGGCGCCCCGGCCGACGTCGCCGCCGAGATCGTGCGCCAGGGCAAGCTGCCCGAGGCCGCCGCGCAGGGCGCCGCCGAGGTCATCAGCAAGCTCTGGGACGTCTTCGTCGGCCGCGACGCCACGCTGGTCGAGGTCAACCCGCTGATCCTCACCGGCGACGGCCGCGTGGTCGCGCTGGACGGCAAGGTCACCCTCGACGAGAACGCCGAGTTCCGCCAGGACCTGGAGAGCCTCGCCTTCGCAGCCGAAGGCGATCCCCTCGAAGTCAAGGCGAAGGAGAAGGGGCTCAACTACGTCAAGCTGGACGGCCAGGTCGGGATCATCGGCAACGGTGCGGGCCTGGTGATGTCGACGCTGGACGTGGTGGCCTATGCGGGCGAGGAGTTCGGCGGGGTCAAGCCGGCCAACTTCCTGGACATCGGCGGCGGGGCCTCGGCCGAGGTCATGGCCAACGGCCTGGAGATCATCCTGGGCGACCCCGACGTCAAGAGCGTGTTCGTCAACGTGTTCGGCGGGATCACCGCCTGCGACGCGGTGGCCAACGGCATCGTCCAGGCCCTCCAGTTGCTGGAGGGGCGCGGCGA
>NZ_JAJAQC010000090.1 GCF_027604915.1 Streptomonospora mangrovi | reverse complement strand
TGCGCTGCGCGATCTCAGCGATGCTCTCACCGGCGGCGATTCCCACGGCGATCTCCTCGCGCTCGGCCACACTCAACCGGCGCCCCGGCATCCCCGCCCCCCTTTCCATCACAGACCACACTGTCGCGACAAAAACTAGAACCCACCGGAAACGCCCCGCCGCGCGCAGACGAGGTGCGGGTTTGATCCCTTCCGCCTCTCCGCCGGGCCACTTCGAGCCGTGCCCGCGCCGCGAACCCCCGGCACGCGCCCGGTCAGTCGCCCCCGCCGCCCCTGCCGCACCCGTCGCCACCGCGACCATCCGCCCAGGCGCCGCTGACCGCGCGCCCGGCCCCGCGCCCCACTTCGGCGCCCCGTCGCTACCTGGACCACCCGCCCCGCTGCCCGATGACCGCGCGCCCGAGCCACCCGCCGCCGTCGGTGCCTCGTTGACGACCTCGGCCACCGGCGCGCGGCCGATGACGTCCTGCCCAAACCCTCCGCCGCCGTCGCTGCCTCGTCGCCCACCTTGACCACTCGCCCCGAGTACCGGTGATCGCGGCCCGGGCCTGCGGCTCGCCTCGCCGCCTCGTCGCCCACCTCGGCCACCCGCCCCGAGTAACGGTGATCGCGGCCCGGGGCTGGACTTCGCCTCGCTGCCCCGTCGCCCACCCCCACCACCGGCGCGCTGACCGGTGACCGCGCGCCCGGACCCCCTCGGCGGCCTTCCCCAGTGGCCCAACTCCCCCAGTGCGCTAGCTCTCCTCCCACACCTCGAAGTCGGCGAAGTCGAAACCGGGCGACACCACGCACGTCACCAGCGCCTCCTCCGCCACCGGAGCCTCCTGCCCCTCCCCAGGCTCCTGCCCCTCCCGGGTCTCTCGTGCCTCCCGGGGCTCCACCGGGCGCGCGGACTGCCAGGTGCCGCCCGGCACCACCGCCTGGAGGCGCTGTCCGGCCGCGATGTCGGTGCCCAGCACCACCCGCTCGGGCGCGGCCGACGGCCGCGATCCCGCGCCGCCCAGGGCCAACTCCAGCGGTCCGCCCCGGTTGAACACCCACACCTCGTCCGAGCGCACCCGGTGCCAGCGCGAGGACTCCCCCGGGTGCAGCAGGTAGTGGATCGCGGTGGCGGTGGCCCGCTCACCGCCGTATCCCTCCGGCCGCACGGCGGCCGGTGCCCGCCATGTGGCGGCGTACCAGCCGCCCTCGGGGTGGGGCAGCAGGTCCAAGTGCTCGGCCGTGGGGCCGCGCCGCTCCACCGCCACGTAGGAGCCCCGGTGGTCGCGGCGGGCGTAGCGCACCTCGGCCACGGCCGCGCGCGGGATGGGGCCGTAGATGTGCGGGAACAGGGCGTCCGCCGCCGCGCCGGGCGGGGGCGCGGGCGCGGGCGGCTCCCAGCGCACCGGCGCCTCCACCCGCTCGGTGTCCACGACCAGCACCACCTGGGGCTCGGTCGCGTCGGCGTAGAGGGCGTCGGCCACGGCCAGCACGGTCGCCTCGTCAGGTGAGGCGTGCACGAACCCCTCGCGCTCCAGGGAGTCGGGGGTGAGGGGACCGGTGCCGGCGCGCCAGTGGGACAGGCCGGTGAGATGGAGCACGTAGCGCATCGCCCCGACGCTAGCAGGACGCCGACAACGGCACACCGCCCGCACAACCGGCGCAGCGCCGGGCGGGACTCCCACGCGCTCCGGCGGACTCCGGCACCTTCAGGCGGGCCGTGCCGTGCCCCGTCGGCACCAGAAAGACGCCCCGCGTCACTCGCCGCTCAGCCGGACGGCCCTCAGGCCGCCAGCGCCGCGTCCACCGCCTGCTGGAGACGGCGCCGCAGCGCGGCGGACTCCCCGCGCCCGGTGCGCACCTCCACCAGCCGCAGGCCCTCGCCCAGCAGCGCCTTGGGCAGGTCGGTGGCCCACTCCAGGCGGGTGTAGGGCAGTTCGGCCATGGCCGCCACCCGCTCCATCGACACCCCGTGGGGGGTGCCGAACAGCCGCTCGAAGTCGGGGTGCCCGGCCTGCTCCAGACCGGAGAAGATGCCGCCGCCGTCGTTGTTGACCACCACCACGCACAACTCGGGGCGGGGCTCGCCCGGCCCGATGACCAGGCCGTTCTGGTCGTGCAGCAGCGCCAGGTCGCCCAGCAGCGCGAACGCCCCGCCGCCGCCGGCGCGCTGGTGGGCCAGCGCCGCACCCACCGCCGTGGACACCGTGCCGTCGATCCCGCTGACCCCCCGGTTGCCGATGACGCGGGCGCCGCAGCGCGGGCTCATCGCCGCGTCCAGGTCGCGTATGGGCATGCTCGACCCGGCGAACAGCAGCGACCCGTTGGGCAACTGCGCGGCCAGGTCGCGGGCCAGGCGGACCTCGCTGAGGGCGTCCTCGCCGTCCAGCACGCGGTCCAGGGCCGCGCGCGCCCGCGCCTCGGCCCGCCGCCAGGACCGCGCCCAGGCGGTGTCGGGGTCGGCGCCGGCCGGCGGCGCCACGGCGGGCACCACGTCGGTGGCGGTGCGCTGGGGGTCGGCGAAGCCGCGGGCCGGGCCCACCACCACGTGCCGGCGCGCCCGCTTCAGGTAGGCCATGAGCTGGCGGGACAGCCCCGGGCGGCCCACGCTCACGACCAGTTCGGGCTCGTGGGCGGCGGCGAACTCCGGCGAGGCCAGCAGGTGGCGGTAGGTGGACACCGCCTCGGCGCGGCGGGCGTTGGAGGTGGGCTCGGCCAGCAGCGGCCACCCGGTGGCCGCCGCCAGGGCCAGGAACGGGATGGGGTCGTAGTCGCCGTCGCCGCAGACGATCGCGCCGCGCTCCACCGGCGGCAGCTCCACGGCCGGGGGCTCGGTCGGCGGCCCCCCGGCGGCGATCCAGGGCCGCCCCCGCTCCCGCCCGGCCAGCGGCTCGGGCCAGCCCGCGGCGGCGGGGTCGGCGCAGGGGTCGGCGCTCGCGGGCTCCTCGGGCACCAGCGGTTCGCGGAAGGCCAGGTTCAGGTGCACCGCCCCGGGCCGCTCGGCCACCGCCGCGCCCCAGGCTCTGCACGCCAGCGACCGCCAGTAGGCCACCATGCCCGGCACCGGCTCGGGCGTGCCGACCTCGGTGAACATCCGCACCGCCGACCCGTAGAGGTCGATCTGGTCCACCGTCTGGTTGGCGCCGGTGTCGCGCAGCTCCGGCGGGCGGTCGGCCGTGAGGATCAGCAGCGGCACCCCGCTCTGGTCGGCCTCCAGCACCGCCGGGTGGAAGTTGGCCGCCGCGGTGCCCGAGGTGCACACCAGCGCCACCGGCCGGCGCTCGGCACGGGCCAGCCCCAGCGCCAGGAACGACGCGGAGCGCTCGTCGATGCGCACGTGCACGCGCACGGCGGGATGGGCGGCCAGCGCCATCGCCAGCGGCGTGGAGCGCGACCCCGGCGCGACGACGGCCTCGGTCAGCCCGCAACGGGCCAGCTCGTCGACGAGGACGCGCGCCAGGGCGGTAGACGGGTTCATGCGGTCTCTCTAGTTCGTCACGTGTGTACCAGTATCGGCGGAGCCGGCCGACGCGATTCGGTCGGCCCGGCGGCGGGGACGCGCCCGTCCCCCTCAGCCCGCGGCCGCGGCGCCGCCCCCGCGACCCCCCTGCCGCACCGGGATTCCGCGCCCCTCCCCCGGCGGCCTCACCCGGCTCCCACGCCTGCAACCCGCACCGATGGGGCAATCATCCCCAGACGCCGCGCAACGCCCCCGCGCGGCGACCGGAACCCCCGCACCGGCGGACCCGGAACGCCGCGCCGCCGCTCCCGGCACCCGGCGCGGTCTTCTCCCCCGCCTTACCCGGTATCACACGAACCACCGCGAGCGCGGCCAAAACCGCTCACCGGCCCTGCTCCCCGGCGGCTTCCCCGGCGGCTTCCCCGGCCGCTTCCCCAGCCGATTCCCCCGCGCGCCGCGCCGCCTCCGCGCGCGCCAGCCACGGCCCCGCGTCGGCCTCCACCGCCGCCAGCCGCCCCTCCTCGACCTCGGGGCGGCGCACCGGCAGCTCCCCCGCCACCGGCATCAGCGGGTCGGCGCACACGTCGCCCGCCAGCAACCGGGCGGTCGCCAGCCCGCACGCGTAGGGCAGCTCGGGCAGCGCCGCGGCCAGCGCCACCCCGGCCGCCAGGCCCACCGAGGTCTCCACGGCACTGGAGACCACCACCGGCAGCCCGCACGCCTCGGCCACCCGCAGGGCCGCGCGCACCCCGCCCAGCGGCTGCACCTTCAGCACCACGATGTCGGCGGCGCCCGCCGCCCGCACCCGCAGCGGGTCCTCGGCCCGGCGCACCGACTCGTCGGCGGCCACCGGGACCTCCACCCGCCGCCGCACGCGCGCCAGCTCCTCCAGCGTCGCGCACGGCTGCTCCACGTACTCCAGTCCGAAGCGGTCCAGCGCGCGCACCATCCGCACGGCGGTGTCGACGTCCCAGGCGCCGTTGGCGTCCACCCGCACCCGCCCCGCCGGGCCGATGGCCGCGCGCACCGCCTCCACGCGGGCGATGTCCTCAGCCGGGTCCTGGCCGCGCTCGGCCACCTTCACCTTGGCGGTGGCGCAGCCCCCCTCGGCGACGATCCGCGCCGCCTCCTCGGGGCCCACCGCCGGAACCGTCACGTTGACCGGCACCGACGCGCGCACCGGATCGGGCCAGCCCTCCTGGGCCGCCTCCACGCACGCCGCCCACCACCGCGCGCACTCCCGGGGCCCGTACTCGGCGAACGGCGAGAACTCCCCCCACCCCGCCGCGCCGCGCACCAGCAGCCCCTCGCGCACCGTGACACCGCGAAACCGCGTCCGCATCGGCACCGCGAACGCCCGCGCCTCGGCGAAGCCCGCCAGGCCCATCGCCACAACCGCCCCTCCTGATCACCCCGGGGCCGCGGCCGGCCCCGGCGGCGCGGGGCGCCGCGCCCCGCGCCGCCGCACCCGCCTACGGACGGCGGGGGAAGCGCTCGAACTCGGGGCGGCGCTTCTCCTTGAACGCGTCGCGGCCCTCCTGGGCCTCCTCGCTCATGTAGTAGAGCATCGTGGCGTCGCCGGCGAACTGCTGCATGCCCGCCGCGCCGTCGCTCACCGCGTTGATCGCGCCCTTGAGCATGCGCAGCGCCAGCGGCGACTTCTCCAGCATCTCCCGCGCCCAGGCCACGGTCTCCTCCTCCAGCCGCTCCAGCGGAACGACCGTGTTGACCAGGCCCATGTCCAGCGCCTCCTGGGCGCTGTACTGCCGGCACAGATACCAGATCTCGCGCGCCTTCTTCAGCCCCACGGTCTGGGCCAGCAGCCAGGAGCCGTAGCCGCCGTCGAAGGAGCCCACCTTGGGACCGGTCTGGCCGAAGCGGGCGTTGTCGGCGGCCACCGTCAGGTCGCAGCACACGTGCAGCACGTGCCCGCCGCCGATGGCGTAACCGGCCACCATCGCGATGACCGGCTTGGGCAGGCGGCGGATCTGCACCTGGAGGTCCAGGACGTTGAGCCGCCCGATGCCCTGGCGCGCCACCGCGTCGTCGCCCATGTAGCCGTCGTCGCCGCGGATCTTCTGGTCCCCGCCCGAGCAGAACGCGCGGTCCCCGGCGCCGGTGAAGATGATCACGCCGACCTCGGAGTCGTCGCGGGCGACGTTGAAGGCGTCCTGCAACTCGAACAGGGTCTGCGGGCGGAACGCGTTGTGCCGCTCGGGCCGGTTGATCGTGATCTTGGCGATCCCCTCGGCGGTCTCGTAGATGATGTCGGTGTACTCACCGGACCGCTGCCATTTCACGCCGCTCACGCCTGTCGTCATCTCCCTTGCGCCGCCGTCGGTCTACACACAGCGCGGACCCGCGCCCTGCGCCGCGGGCCACCCGCGAAGCGGAACCAGGGCACCGGAAAACCGCCGAAGGCCAACCCTAATCGCTCCCCCGCACACCACGGCACGCGCGGTGGCCTCCGCACCCGCCCTCACCGGCACGCTCACCCGGCGCTACCGTGGAGGCCGTGGCGAACCGACCCCTGCACGCGGTGATGGGCCTGGACCCCGGCCGCCTGACCGACCTGCTCTCCGACGCGCTGGAGGGCACCGGCCCGGCCCTGCTGCCCCTGGACCCCGACACCCCGCCGCCCCGGCTGGCCCGCATCCTGGCCACCATGCGCCCGGCCGCCCTGCGCACCCCCGAGGGCACCACCGCGCTGGCCGACCCCGCACCCACGGCCGAGGACGTCGCCGTCACCATCGCCACCTCCGGCTCCACCGGCGCGCCCAAGGGCGTCGAACTCACCGCGAGCGCCCTCACCGCCTCGGTGCGCGCGAGCCTGGCCCGCATCGGCGCCCGCCCCGCCGACCCCTGGCTGTGCCTGCTGCCCCCCGCCCACATCTCCGGCCTGCTCGTCCTGGTCCGCGCCCTGGCCACCGGCGCCCGGCCGATCCACGCGCGCTTCGACCCCGACACCGCCATGGCCGCCGCCCGCCGCCACCGCCCCCACGTCTCCCTGGTGCCCACCCAACTGCACCGGCTGCTGGCCGCCGGCGCCGACCTCTCCGCCTTCAACACCATCCTGCTGGGCGGCGCCGCCGCGCCCGAGGGCCTGCTCGCCGCCGCCCGCTCCGCCGGCGCCACCGTGGTCACCACCTACGGCATGAGCGAGACCAGCGGCGGCTGCGTCTACGACGGCCGCCCCCTGGAGGGGGTGCGCACGCGCCTGGACGACGACGGCCGCATCCTGCTGGCCGGCCCCACCCTCTTCCACGGCTACCGCCTGGACCCCGCCGCCACCGCCGCCCACACCCGCACCGACCCCGACGGCACCCGCTGGTTCACCACCAGCGACCTGGGCACCCTCGACTCCGACGGCCGGCTGCGGGTGCGCGGACGCCTCGACGACGTCATCAACACCGGCGGCCACAAGGTCGTGGCCGGCGACGTCGCCGCGCTCCTGCTGGACATGGACTCCGTCAGCGACGCCGTCGTGGTGGGCCGCCCCGACCCCGAGTGGGGCCAGCGCGTCACCGCCGTGGTGGTCCCCGCCGACCCCGCCGCGCCCCCCGAACTGGCCGAGGTGCGCGACCACGTCCGCCGCCACCTGCCCGCCTACGCCGCCCCCCGCGAACTCGACGTGCGCGCCGCCCTGCCCCTGCTGGCCTCCGGCAAGCCCGACCTGGTCGCCCTGCGCGGCGCACCCGCCGCCCGCGATTGACCCCGCCCGACGCGGGCAGCCGGACAGGGGCGGCCCTCGCTCCGACAGGGGCCGCCACAACCGAAGACGGAAGCGGGTGCGCCGGCCCCGCCCGGCAACGGATCGGCCGCCGAGGGAACTTCCCGCGTCGAACAGGCGTCTACCAGAGCACCGAACCAACCCCGCGAAGGAGAGCGGCGCCACCCACCGCCGGTGCCCACGGGCGCCACGGGGGGCCGCGCGGACGGCCGGGCCACTACCCCCTCGGCGGACCCGACCACGCCACCTCAGACCGTGACCTAGACCACGTCCGGCGAGATCCAATCGAGACCGGGAACATTTGACTCTCTGACACGTTAGACATATTGGCGCGCGAACACGGCGGACTCCTTACCGCCACGCGCCTGACGTCTTGGAAGGGAGGGAGGTGCCTCCATGTCGCGCACTGCCCTAGCCACTTCTCCCACGGTGGCGCAGAACGCCGACGGCCGGACCGTCGCGTCCGCGGCGCTGGACGAGCTGATCACCCGGGGGCGCTCCCAGGGACACCTGTCCCTTGCGGAGCTTCGCGCCGCGTTCTCCGCGGCGGGCATCAGCCCGGCCGACGGCCGCTCCATCCTGCGTGAACTCACCGACGCCGGAGTGCGGCTCGCCAACGGGGGCGGCGACGCCGCAGCGGTGGAGTCCGTGGACGCCGACGTCGAGGACGAGGCGCTGGAAGACGCGCTCGACTCCGCGCCCGCGGACACCGAGCCCGCCAAATCCGGCGGTCCCGCCCCGGGCACCGCGGCCGAGCCCGACGGCCCCGAGGCCGACCTGGACGACCAGTCCCCCGCCATGGGCGACTCCGTCCACACCTACCTCAAGGCCATCGGCCGCCGCCAGCTCCTCACCGCCGAGGAGGAGGTCGACCTCGCCAAGCGGATCGAGGCCGGCCTGTACGCCGAGTACCGCCTCGGCCTGCTGGAGGAGTCCGACGCCGACCCCGCCGAACTCTCCGACACCGAGCGCGCCGACCTCACCGAGATCGCCGAGGACGGCCGCCGCGCCAAGCAGCACATGCTGGAGGCCAACCTCCGCCTGGTGGTCTCGGTCGCCAAGAAGTACAGCGACCGCGGCATGTCCCTGCTCGACGTCGTCCAGGAGGGCAACCTCGGCCTGATCCGCGCCGTCGAGAAGTTCGACTACACCAAGGGCTTCAAGTTCTCCACCTACGCCATGTGGTGGATCCGCCAGGCCATACAGCGCGGTTTCGCCGACTCCGCGCGCACCATCCGCCTGCCCGTGCACGTCCTGGAGCTGCTGAGCAAGGTCAGCCGCCTGGAGCGCGACATGCACCAGACCCTCGGCCGCGAACCCACGCCCGAGGAACTGGCCGTCGAGCTGGACAAGACCCCGTCGCAGATCGAGGAGCTGCTGCGCGTCACCCGCCAGCCCATCAGCCTCGACTCCACCATCGGCGAGGACGGCGAGACCCGCATCGGCGACCTCATCGAGGACATCGACGCCTCCGAGGCCTCGGAGGTGGTCGACCGCCAGCTCATGGCCGACCAGCTCCGCCGGGCGCTGGAGGACCTCGAACCGCGCGAGGCCACGATCATGTCCCTGCGGTTCGGCCTCATGGACGGCCGGCCGCGCACCCTCGACGAGATCGGCAAGCACCTCGGGCTGACCCGCGAACGCATCCGGCAGCTCGAGAAGCAGTCCCTGTCGAAGCTGCGGCACCCCAGCCGGGCGCAGCAGCTCCTCGACTTCGCCAGCTAGCCCGGCCGGGCGGCGCCCCGGCGCCCCCCTTTCCGGACAAGACGACACCGCCGCGGCCCCGCGCCCCAGCCCGGGCGCGGGGGCGCGGGGGCGGGCCCCCCCTTCGCCCACAACCCCCCCCCCGCGGCCCCCCCGCCCCCCCCCCGGGGGGGGGGGCCGCGGCGTGCGCGCACCCCCGCCCCCGAAGGGCCGCCGCCCTCAGGGGCGCCCCTGGGATTACCCGGAGAAACAGCCCCCCGCGCGCCGCCGCTGCGCGCGTTCGGCCACAATCGATCCCATGGCAGCAGAGCAGTCCCCCGCCCCGGCCGACGTCAGCACCGGCACCGAACCGCCGACCGCCCCGCACGTGGCCGCGCACCCCGCGCCGCCCGCGGGCACCGGCGTCCCCGCCGCCGACTCCCCCGCCGCCGACATCGCGGCCTCGCTCAAGGCCGGCCGCGAACTCGGCCCCGACTACGACGACGCGCTGGCCGCCGCCATCGTGGAGCGCCTGGAGCGCACCGTTGACGAGCGCGTCAGCGCCCGCCTCGCCGAGGAGCGGCGCGCCCCGGCCGCCCCGGGGACCGAACCCGGCGGGTTCGGCTCCAACCCCCGGCTGGTCATGGGGCTGCTGGCGATGGTGTTCGCCATCCCCCTGTCGGCCATCGGCGGCTCCTTCATGGGCGCCGCGGGGGTGGTCCTGGCCTGGGTGGGGCTGCTGGTGTTCTACGTGGTCTCCGTGGCGGGCGGGCGCCGCTGACGACAGCGCGGCACCGCGCGCCCGCGCGGCCGGCCGCGCCGTCGGGGCGGCGGCACCGCCCCGCCGGCCCCGCTCAGCCGCGCAGCGCCGCGCGGACGATGTCGAGCGCCTCGTCGCGCTCCAGCCCCAGTTTGGAGATCACACTGGCGTAGGCGCGCGCGGCGGCCACGGCCTCGGCCCGCTGCTCGTCGCCGTTGGCGGCGATGAACGTGCCCGACCGGCCGCGGGTCTCCACGACCCCGGCCTGCTCCAACTCCCGGTAGGCGCGCGCCACGGTGTTGACCGCGACCTTCAGCCGCCCGGCCAGGGCGCGGACCGTCGGCAGCTTGTAGCCGACGGGAAGCTCGCCCCGTGCCGCCGCGTTGGCCACCGACGCCCGTATCTGCTCATACGGGGGAACCTTTGACGACGGGTCGATGCGGATCGCATCCGGCATCCTCGCCCCCACTCCCTGTAACGTGCAATGCCTGTGGCGTGCGTGGAACGCCTGCTTTCCGATCATCCCACCGCGCCGCAACCGGCGCACGCCTCTCAGACGGCGGCGGGGTTGCGCGGCAGCCGCTCGATCCCGTGCAGGCGGTGGTGCTCGCGGGCGGTCAGCAGCCGCTCGGCGGTCTCGGTGGCGTGGCGGACCTTGGGGGTGGCCAGCCGCTTGCGCCGGTAGATGCGGTCGACGTAGCCGCGCGGGCCGATCAGCACCCGCTCCTGGGCGTAGGCCGCGCGCATGGCGTCGGTGAGGGCGGAGTCCAGGGCCACGCCGAGCCGGTGGAGTTCGGCGTAGTCGGCGTCCTCGCGCTGGGCGCGCTCCAGCGCCTCCTCGGCCTCGGCGACCGCGCGCACCAGGTCGGGGAGGCGCTCGGCGGTCTGCTGGTCTTCGGCAAAGCGGCGGCGCGCCGCGTCGTCGACTTTCCGGCCTGCCAGGGCCATGTTCGCTCCTGATCGTGTGTGGGCTACTAGGGGGGTGGTCCGGGTGTTTCGGAGTGCTCCGTTGATGGGGGTGTCGAGGCTCCACTTTAGAGGTGGGCAAGATCACCTGGCGAGGGGTTCGGCGTTTCGGAACGCCAACCTTACAAAGTAATCCTAGGATGGGCCGCCGTGAGCCGAAACAACGCCGGTCTGACCGAGGACCGCATCATCACCGAAGCCCTCCGCATCATCGACGGCCAGGGCCTGCGCCGCCTGACCATGCGCCGGCTGGGCGACGCCCTTGAGGTGGAGGCCATGGCCATCTACCACCACTTCCCCCTGGGCAAGGAGCAACTGTTCGACGCCATCGTGGCCTACGTCAGCGACGTCGCGCGCTGGGCGCCCAACGGAGACGGCGATGCCGACACCGACGCCGACGGGGTGGCCGACGAGGCCGAGCAGGCGGCGCCCGAGCCCGACCCCCGGCCCTGGGACGAGCGGCTGCGCACCTGGGCCGCCGACTACCGCCGCGCCCTGCTCACCCACGCCCAGGCGCTGCCCCTGTTCATCCACCGCCGCCCCGAGACCGAGGCCGCGCTGCGCTCGCTGGAGGTGCTCTACGGCGCCTTCACCGAGGCCGGGCTCGAAGGCGCGGAGGTGGTGCGGGCGGCGGCCGCGCTGGACTCCTACGTCACGGGTTCCGTGGTGCGCGAGGTGCGCGCCAACGGCCTGCCGGTCCAGCGCCCGGCCGTCCTCGACGGCCGCTTCCCGCACGTGACCGCCCTGCGCGAGGTGCAACCCGACGCGGAGGCGGTGTTCACGGCGGGGTTGGAGGCCCTGCTGCACGCCCTGACCGCGTCGGCGCGCACGGTCTAGGACCGAGCCGGGCTCTGGCCGGGCTATGGCCGGGTCCGGCCCGCGGCCACCGGTCATGGGGGGAGCGGGATCGGGCGCGGCGCCGGCACCGCCGGCGTCGCGTGGCGCCCAGGGCGCCGCCGTCCCGCCGCCGTGTCTCGCCTACTCGGCCAGACCCAGTTCCTGGGCGGCGATGGCGGCCTGGACCCGGCTGCGGAGGCCGAGTTTGGCCAGGATGCGGCTGACGTGGGTCTTGGTGGTGGTCTCGGTGATCCCGAGCCGCCGGGCGATCTGGCGGTTGGACAGGCCCTCGCCCACGCGGGCCAGGACCTCCCTCTCGCGCGGGGTCAGCTCGGCCACGGCCGCCGGGGGGATCTGCATCGCCGCGGCGTCGCCCCCGGCGGTACCGGCCGCGCCGAACCCCCCGGATCTGCTGGCCCGTCCGGCCATCCCCAGCCCTCCGGCCCGTCCCGCCCCGCCCGCGCCGCCGGCCCCGCCCGCGAACTCGCGGATGAGCCGACGCGTCACCGCCGGGGCGATCATGCCCTCGCCCCGGGCGACCACCCGCACCGCCTCGGTGAGGTCGTCGGCCTCGATGTTCTTCAGCAGGAAGCCCGCCGCGCCCGCGCGCAGCGCGCCGAAGACGTACTCGTCCAGGTCGAAGGTCGTCAGGATCAGCACGTCGATCCCCTCCCCCGCCAGCTCGCGGGCGGCGGTGATGCCGTTCTTGCGCGGCATGCGCACGTCCATCAGCACCACGTCGGGCCGGGCGCGCAGGGCCGCCGCCACGGCCTCCTCCCCGTCGGCGGCCTCGGCCACCACCTCGATGTCGGGGGCGGAGTCCAGGATCATCACCAGCCCCGACCGCACCGCCCACTGGTCCTCGGCCACCACGACCCGGATCACGTCGCCTCCTCCTCAGCCTTGACGCCGGCCCGGCCGGCGCCCTCCTCGGCGTCGCGCACGGCCGCAGCGTCCTCATCGGCGTCCCGCACGGCCCCGCCGTCCTCCTCGGCGTCCCCCGGAGTCCCGACGTCTTCTTCGACCTCGGGCAGCGGGAACTCCGCGCACACCCGCCACTCCCCCGCGTTCCCCGGCGCCGGACCGGCGGAGAACGCCCCGCCGAGCAGGTCCACCCGCTCGCGCATGCCCGTCAGCCCCGCGCCCGCGCCGTGCTCGGCCGCCCACACCGGGTCGACGGCCTCCCCACCGGCGCCCGGCCCTCCGGCCGCCACCCGGTTGCGCACGGTCAGCCGCAGCCGCGCCCCGCGCCCGGCCGCCACGTACTCCAGCTCCGCCTCGACCCGTTTGGGGTCGGCGTAGCGCAGCGCGTTGGTCAGCGACTCTTGCAGCACCCGGTAGGCCGCCGCGTCGGTGGGGCCGGGCAGCGGGCGCACCCGCCCGCGCCGCCGCACCCGCACCTCCAGCCCCGCCTCGCGCGCCGCCGCGTAGAGGCGGTCGGCGTCGGCCAGGCGCGGGGTGACCGCCTCCAGGTCGGGGGTGTCGTCGGCGTCGCGCAGCACCCGGATCATCTCGCGCATCTCGCTGAGCCCGTGCAGGCTGCTGTCGCGCACCACGGTGAGGATGCGCCGCACCCGCTCGGGGTCGGGCTCGCGCATCGACAGCGCGGCCGTGGACTGCACGGCGATGGCGCTGAGGTGGTTGGCGATGACGTCGTGCAGCTCGCGCGCCACCCGGCCGCGCTCGTCGGCGATGGCGTTGCGCCGGTCGAGTTCGGCCATGCGCCGCACCTGGGCGGTGCGCTCCCGCTCCAGCGCCATCCGGTTGCGGTACTCGCGCACGGTGACGCCGCTGGTCACCGGGCTGCCGAACACCAGCACGTAGAGGCCGACCATCTGGAGCACGGCCAGCGGATAGGTGATCTCGCCGATGAGCAGCAGGTAGACCATGGCCGCCGTGACCGCGACACCGCCCGCCAGCACCGCCGCCAGCGTGCCGTAGGCCAGCCGGCGCCGCCCCCACGCGCACACCGCGTAGAAGGCGTCCCCGTAGTTGAAGACGACCATGGTGGAGGGGCCGAGCACCGCGTCGACGGTGGTGACCACCGTGGACAGCAGCAGGACCAGACCGGGGTGGGTGCGGCGGAACGCCATCAGCGAGGAGCTGACCGCCAGGGTCAGCAGCAGCCAGTGCGGGTCGACGCCGTCGCGGTGCACGTACCCGCCCACGCCCCACACCAGCAGGCCGACCCCGAAGGCGGTCAGCGCCCACAGCGCGCTGCCGACGTAGACGCGGCCGCCCAGGATCCGCCGGTCCAGCAGTTCGCGGCGCCGCAGCAGGGCCCTCCAAGCTCTCACGGCTCCATCTCAGCATGTCGCCGCGGTCGGCGCGTACATCGAAGGTCGTATCCGATCTCGTCGCCGCCGACGATCCGCCCGGGGGCGCCGGCGGCGATCCTGGGAGGGTCAAGCCGACCTGTCGGAGAAGGGGGGCGGCTCACCGTGGTCGTCGGAGTGATCCTGGCGTGCGAGGTCCTGTTCTGGGTGCTCGTGCTGGGCGGCCTGTCCGCCCGCTACCTGCTGCGCATGCGGCGGCTGAGCACGGTCCTGCTGCTGCTGGTGCCGGTGCTGGACGTGGTGCTGCTGGCGGTGATCGCGGGCCACCTTGCGACGGGCGGCACCGCCGACGCCAGCCACGGGCTGGGCGCGCTGTACCTGGGGTTCACCGTGGCCTACGGGCACAGCATGATCACGTGGGCCGACGCCCGGTTCGCGCACCGGTTCGCCGGCGGCCCGCCGCCGGTGAAGCCGCCCAAGCACGGTCCGGCGCGCGTGCGCTCCGAGGCCGTGGCCTGGCTGCGCGCGCTCCTGGCGGCGGCGCTGGGCGCGGGCGCCCTGGGCGCGCTGATATGGGCGGTGGGCGATCTGGAGCGCACCCGGGCGCTGCTCCAGTTCTTCCAGCCGCTGGCGACCTTCCTGGTGATCCACACCATCATCTCGGTGTGGGACATCACCTCGGCGCTGGGCCGCCCGGCCGAGGACGCCGGCCAGGCGGGCACCGGGCCGCAGGACGCCGGGCCGAGGGAGGCCGCCGCCGGTCAGGCGGGCGCGCGCCCCGCCGAGGGCGCCGAGGGCGCGGCGCGCCCCTGAGTCCGGCCGCGTGGCCGCCGGGGCGGGCGCCGAGCCCGCCGGGACGGACCGGCGGCCGCCCGCGCGGGTGCGCGGCGCCCGGGGCGGTGCGACCCCGGGCGCCGCGGTCGGTCAGGCCGCGGCGCTCTCGCGGCGCAGCCGGGCGCGTTCGGCGCGCAGCTCGCGCGCCTCGGTGGGGTCGAGCACGGGCGCGGCGGCCAGCAGCTCGCGGGTGTAGTCGTGCTGGGGCGACTCATACACCGTGTCGCTGTCGTTGATCTCGACGATCTTGCCCTTGCGCATGACCGCGACGCGGTCGCTGACCTGGCGCACCACCGCCAGGTCGTGGGCCACGAAGATGTAGGTCAGGTTGAAG
>NZ_JAJAQC010000089.1 GCF_027604915.1 Streptomonospora mangrovi | reverse complement strand
CGGCGCGGCGGGGCCGGCGTGGCCGGTCGGGGCCGCGGGCGCGGCGCCGGCGGCGGCCGGGGGCGCGGCCGGTTCGGCGGTGTCCGCGCGGCGGCGCCGGAGCAGCCGGATCATGGTCTTGTCCCCGTGCGCGGACGGGAGGACAGGCGGTGCGAAGCGCCGGGGCGCGGCAGTGGCACGGACATCGACTTCTCGCACTTCTCGTCAGGCGGTGCGCGGCGGGGCGCGCGGGAGGTCGGCGCGGCCGAGGGCGCGCGCTGTCGGGACCGGGAAAGGGCCGGCGCCTGTGGCGGAGGAGGCGGCCGGCGGACCCGTTGATCTTCAGACTTGCACAAGTTGAAGCGGACGAAAAGCGCGCAGGTCGCAATTGCACGTCTAATTCATTAAAGACGCCAAAACGCCCAAATGTCACGATTGTCCAAATTTGAACTAATCCACCGGCGGACCCCGCCGGCGCAGGCGCCCCCGCCGCCACAGGCGGCTGACGTGCGCCGACCCCGACGGGCACGCGCGGCCCCGCCCTCGGCCGGTGACCACCGTAGCCGACCGGCGACCGCCTGCGGCCACACCGCACCCGGCGCCCGCCCCCACGCCTAGGATCGCCCAATGGACGTGTTCGGCCACATCCGGGAGTTCGTCCGGGCGGTGCGGGCCTGGCGGCAGGCCGCCGCTGACCGGGCGCCCGACTGGGACACCGAGGTCATCGGCGAACTCGCCCTGCCGTTCCTGCTGTCCCCGGAGATCCGCGCGGCCGTCCGCCAGGCGGGCGCCACCCCCCAGGAAATCCTCCAGGATGTGGAGCCCAGCCTGGGCCGGCTGCACCGCACCGAGGTCCTGTCCTACTCCATGCGGCTGGACGCGCGGCGGTGGCTGGCCGACCTCGCCGACGCCGCCGCCGAGGTCGAACCGGCGCCCGCCGCCACGCGCACGGCCGCCGTCCTGGCCGCCGCGTTCGCGGGCGTCTCGCTGGCGGGACTCGCCCTCACCCCGGCCGCCGCGCTGCTGCCCCTGGCCGCCGCCGCGGCGGCCGTCCCCCTGGTGCGGCTGATGGGCCACCCCAGCCACGTGCGCCCGGTGTTCTCCCCCGCCTCCGAGCGGCACCTGCGCGACACCGTCATCGCGCCCGGCGTGCGCCGCGCCGTCAACGACCGGCTGCGCGCGCTCGACCGCGAGCAGCCCTTCCACGTCACCCGGGCTCCCGCCCTCACCGAGCCGACCGAGCCCCAGCAGATCGTGTCCACCGACGCGGTGCGCCGGCTCACCCGCCTGGCCGACACCCTGGCCTACGGCAGCATCGGGATCTCCGGCCCCCGGGGCGTGGGCAAGAGCACCCTGCTCAAGGGCTTCTGCGACGTCCGCTTCGCCCGCGGCGATGCCCCCGACCTGCGGGTGCTGGTCTCGGCGCCGGTGCGCTACGACGCCCGGGAGTTTCTGGCGCACGCCTTCGCCCAACTGTGCGAGGCGGTCATCGCGGCCTCCCACTCCCACCCGGGCCTGTCGCGGGCCGCGGTGCTGCTACGCGCCGTGGCGGCGGCGCTGGTCGCGGCGGCCGGCGTGGCGCTGTGGCGCGCCTCGGGGCTGTCGGTGGCGCCCGCCACCCTGGTGTGGCTGGAGCACGTCGCGGTGAACTTCGCGCTGGCCATGGCCGCGGGCACCGCCGCGCTGGCGGCGGTCAGCCGCCTGCTGACCGAGCGGCACGCCGGGCTCCTCAGCGGCGAGCGCGCCCCGGCCGCCCACCTGCGCCGCGCGGCCACCGCCCTGGCGGCGGCGGGGCTGCCGGTGGCGGCGGGGTTCTTCGTGTGGCGGGTGGTGGAGGTCGTCCAGCGGGCGCCCCGCGCGCGGCCCGACTACGCCGTCCTGTGGACGCCGTTCACCCCGGGGCTGCTCATCCTGGCCGGCGCGGCGGCCGCGCTGTTCCTGGCCCACCGGCTGGCCGGGCGGGCGCGGCGGGGGAGCGGCCGGCGGCCCGACATCGCCGAGACCGCGCGCGAGCACCTGCGGCGGCTGCGCTTCATGCAGACGGTCACCACCGGGCTGACCGGCGGGCTCGCCGCCACCCGGTTCCTGCAACTGGGCACCAGCCGCAACAGCGAGCTGGCCGAGCAGCAGACCGGCCTGCCCCAGGTGGTGGCGGACTTTCGCGCGTTCGCCGCCGAGGCCGCGCGGTGGTGGCGCCGCACGCACAACGGCGAGGGCCGGATCGTCATCGGCATCGACGAGTGCGACAAGATCAGCGGCGGGGACGCCGCTCAGCAGTTCATGAACGACGTCAAGGCCGTCTTCGGGGTGCCGCACTGCCTGTTCCTGGTCTCGGTCTCGGAGGAGGCGCTGGAGGTCTTCGAGAACCGCGCCTTCGGGGTGCGCGACGCCTTCGACACCGCCTTCGACGACATCCTGCGCGTGGAGCACCTGACCTTCGCCGAGGTCCGCGAGATTCTGGTGCGCCGCGTCGCGGGCATCCCCGACTCCCTGGTGGCGCTGTGCCACGTGCTCTCGGGCGGGCTGCCGCGCGAGTGCCTGCGCACGGCCCGCGCACTGGTGGAGATCCGCGCCGCCCACGAGGCCGACGCCGCCGGCCCGGGGCCCGAGACCGGGGAGTTCGCCACCGCCCTGGTGGCCGCCGAGGTCGACGCCGCCAAGCGGGAACTGCTGCGGCGGCTGCGGGCCGAGGGCGGGCCGGTGTCCGGGCACGGCGACGTGCCGGCGGCGCTGGTGGAGGACCTGCTCGGTCGGGCGTGGCCCGAGGCGACGGCCGAGGGGCTGCGCGCCGGCGCCGACGCCTGCGCACCCGTGCCCGCCGCGCGGGAGTTCGCCGCCCGGCTGTGGTTCCTGGCGGCGGTGCTGGAGGCGTTCGTGGAGGGCCGGTCCCGGCTGGCGGCCGGGCTGCGCGACTCCCCCGAGGAGACCGCCGCGCGGCTGGCCCTGCTGGCCCGGGTGCGCCAGAGCGGCACCGGCGACGACCGGTTCGTGCGCGCCCAGGTGGACCTGTTCCGCGCCGCGTGGCACCGCGCGCCCGCCGCCGGGTAACGCGGGACGGGCGCGCGGGCGGCGGGGCGCGGCGGGCGCGGGGCGGACGCCGCGCGGCAAGGCGCCGCCGGGACCGGTCGGCGCGCGGCCGGAGCGCGTGGGGCGGGCGGCGCGGCCGTGCCCGGCGGTACCTGGCGGTACCCGCGCGGCGGCGCGCCGCCCGCGCCGGTCTCAGCGCAGGGCGCCCGCCGCGACCTCCGCCGCCTCGGCCACCAGTGCGTCATGGGGCTCGTCCTCGGTGTCGTCCTGGCGCGTCATGACCGCCATCACGATCGGGCCGCCCTCCTCGGGCCACACCACGGCGATGTCGTTGCGGCCCCCGTAGTCGGCGGTGCCGCTCTTGTCGCCGACCTCCCACCCCTCGGGCACGCCCGCCCGGATCAGGGCGTCGCCGGTGACGCTGCGCTTGAGCATGTCCACCAGGATGTCGCGCTTCTCCTCGGGCAGGGCGTCGCCCAGCGCGTAGGCGCGCAGCGTGGTGGCCATGGCCTCGGGCGTGCTGGTGTCGCGGATGTCGCCGGGCGTGCCCTCGCTGAGGTCGGGCTCGACCCGGTCGACGTGGGTGACGTCGTCGCCCAACTCCTCCAGCGCGGCGTCCAGCCCTTCGGGGCCGCCCAGTTCCTCGAACAGCAGGTTGGCGGCGCTGTTGTCGCTGAAGCGCACGGCGGCGTCGCAGATCTCCAGCAGCGTCATGGTGGAGCCGACGTGCTCCTGGACGACGGGGGAGTGGGACTCGGGCAGCAGGTCCCCCTCCTCGATCGGCACCTCCTCCTCCAGTTCGGCCATGGAGTTGGCCGCCAGCACGGCGCCGGCGGAGAACGCCTTGTGGGTCGAGGCGTAGGCGAACCGCTCGTCGGCGTTGAAGCTCACCTCGGCCCCGGTCGCGGTGTCCAGGGCGTAGACCCCCAGGCGGGTGTCGTACTCCTTTGCCAGCGCCTCCAGGTCGGGCGTGTAGGAGGCCGGGTCCACCGACGCCGACGGGGAGGGCGACCCTTCGGCGGCGGTGCCCTCCGCCTCCTGGGCGCTCCCGCAGCCCAGCAGGGACAGCACCGCCAGCGCGGCGGCGGCGGTGGGCAGACCTCGGACGGGTTCGAGCGGCATGGCGGTGTGTCCTTCTCGTCGCGGTGGTGGGGCCGGCGGCGCGCGCGGGCGCCGCTCCCGGGGACCCGGCAGGGCGCGGACCCGCGGCGCGGCGCGACGCCGCGCGTCCCCCCAGGCGGCGGGTCCGCCCAGCAGTCTGGGCCACATGTGCCGATGCAGTCCAAGACACCGAAGGGAGGTTTCATGCGAAAACGGCATATGCTCTGCGTATGGACCTTGTGGGCGCCTGCCGGGCGTTCGTCTCCGTGGGCGAGCGCGGCAGCTTCACGCTGGGCGCCGCCGCCGCGCGGATCCCCCAACCGGTGGCCAGCCGGCGCATCGCCGCGCTGGAGAAGCACCTGGGCGCGCCGCTGTTCGACCGCTCGGCGCGGCGCGCCACCCTCACCCCCTTCGGCCGCGAGATGCTGCCCTCGGCCCAGCGGCTCGTCCGGCTGGCCGACGCCATGGAGTACGACGCCGAGACCGCCCGGCGCACCCCGCTGCGCCTGGCCGTGCCCGACACCTGCGCGACCCTGGCCCTGGCCCGCCTGGAGGCCGAGGCGCGCGGCCACGGCCTGCACCTGGAGTTCCAGCCCGCGCCGCCCGACCAGCGCGCCGAACTGCTGCGCTCCCACCAAGTGCGCGCCGCCGTGGTCGCCGTGGCGCCCGACAACGCCACCTGGACGGTGCCCCTGGGCCTGGCCGGGGCCGCCCGCCCGCGCGCGGCGGTGCACTTCCTGGAGACCTTACGGCCCGGCCGGGGGGAGTCCGCCCGCCGGGCGCGGCGGGTGTGGATCCAGCCCGAGGACGACGTCCCCCACGTGCGCGACCGCCTGGTCCGGCTCGGCGACACCCTGGGCCTGCGGCCCGCGCAGGTGGCCGTGGCCGGCTCGCTGACCTCGGCCGTGGCCGACACCCTGGACTCCGCCGACCTGCTGCTGTGCTCGGCCGACCAGGCGGCCGAGCTGGACCTGCACTGGCGCCCGCTGGGCGAGACCGCGCTGCCGCGCGGCTACGACCTCGCCGGCGCGGTGGGCGCGGGCGCCGACGCCGAGCGGATCACCGCCCTGCTGGGGGCGGCGTTCGCCCGCTGCCTGGGCGCGGCCACCGGCGCGGGGGAGGCGGCGTGAGCGTCGAGGCGCTGGTGCGCGAGCTGTGCGCCGAACTGGACGAGGGCGGCCTGCACGGCTCCTTCCTGGTGCGCGACCTGGACACCGGCGAGGAGCTGGGCATCGAGCCCGACCTGGAGTTCCCCCTCGCCTCGCTGATCAAGGTCCCGCTGGCCGCCGCCACCCTGGACCGCATCGCGCGCGGCGAACTCGACGGCGCCAAGCGGCTGGAGGTGGAGCCGGGGCGGGTCACCACGCCCGGACCCACCGGCATCACCCGGTTCCGCCACCCCGCCGCGATCGCAGTGGACGACCTGCTGTATCTGTCCATGGCCATCAGCGACGGCGCCGCCACCGACGCGCTGTTCGGCCTGACCCCGCCGGCGGAGGTCGCCCGGTGGCTGCGCTCGGCCGGCGTCCACGGCATCACCGTCCGCCACCTCATGAGCGACCTGCTGGAGACCCCGGCCGAGCGGCTGGACCCCGACGACCTCCACCTCGCCTACGCGCTGGCCATCGAAGCCCGCACCGCCGGGCGCGGGCACCGCCTGCCCCAGCTCGACGTCTCCCGCGCCAACTCCGGGTCGGCGCGGGCCATGGTGGACCTGCTGGAGGCGCTGTGGCGGCCCACGGCCGTGGCGGGGAAGGTCGCCGCGCGGGTGCGCGAGCTGATGGGCGCCAACGTGCTGCGGCACCGGCTGGCGCCCGACTTCGCCTCCGACGCCGCCCGGTGGTCCTCCAAGACCGGCACCCTGCTCAACCTGCGCCACGAGGCCGGGGTGGTCGAGCACGCCGACGGGCGGACCTTCGCGGTGGCCGCGCTGACCGCCTCGCGGGTGGCCGCGATGGTGCAGCCCGGCGCCGAGGCGCTGATGGGGCGGGTGGCCCGCGCGCTGCGCGACCGCCTGCGGGAGCTGTGAGGCCGCCCGCGCCGGCGTGGCCGGGCGCCGCCTTGGCCGCGCGCCGCCGCTGGCCCGCGCCGGCTCAGATCTCGGGGATCTCCCCGGTCAGCGCCACCGAGCGGGCCACCTCGCGCAGCTTGGTGTTGGTGTTGTTGGAGGCGGTCCGCAGCACGGCGAACGCCTGGTCGCTGGTGAGGCGGCGGCGCTCCATGATGATCCCCACGGCCTCGCCGATCTCCTGGCGCGTCTCATAACCCGACCGCAGGGTGGCCTCGCGCTGGGCGGCGGCGATGGCCACCACCGCGTGGGAGGCGAACGCCCAGCCGATCTCCAGGGCGTCGGGGCCGAAGGCGTTGGCGCGGGTGGAGTACAGGTCCAGGGCGCCCAGGGTGGAGTCGTGGGTGTACAGCTCGAAGCCGAGCATGGAGCCGACGCCCAGCTCCACCGCGCGCGGGCGGTAGGACGGCCACCGGGTCTCGGCGGCCATGTCGTCGACCCGGAAGCTCTGCTCGTGGCGGGCGGCGTCCAGGCAGGGGCCTTCGTCGCACTCGAACTGGGCGCGGTCGGACGCGCGGACGAATTCGTGGGTGGCGGCCGGGGTCTCCAGGGTGTGCCGCCGCCGGTCCAGCAGCATGACCCCGGCGGCCTCGCAGCCCTTGACCGTCTCCACCGCCAGTTCGCTGATGCGCTGGAGCACGTCGTCCACGGTGTCCTGTGCCAGCAGCTCCCGCGCCATCTCGGCGAACAGGCGGATGTGGCGGTCCTGGACCGCGCCGTGGGACTCGGCCATCGCTGCCTCCTGCCATGCGGGCCGACCCCGCCGTCGGCACTGGGGCCACACTATCCACGCGGCGCACCGGCGACACGCCCGGCACACCGGTCCCGCGCCGCGCCCGGACGGCGGCGCGGCCGGCGCGGCGCCGTCCGGGCGCTGAAGAGGGGGAGGCCCGGGGAGCTTGGGGGAGGGGGAGCGGAGGGGGCGGCCGTGCCCTCACCCGGCGAACCGCTCCAGTTGCGCCTCCTCCACGTCCAGCGCCGCCTGGGCGCGGCGCAGCGCGCGGGAGTCGTAGGTGCCGCGCCCGCGCGCCGCCAGCAGGGCGTCGCGCTGGGCCGAGAGGACCGCTCGGCGCAGCCGCAGGTACTCCCCGCGCGCCTCCTCGTCGTCGCGGCCGCCCACGCCCAGCCCGTCGTCCTCCTCGTCGGAGGAGCGCACGCGGCTGTCGGCGCGCACCCGGTCCAGCACGGCCGGACTGGCAGACGCACCCCCGGGCGCCGTCACGTCGGGGTCGGCCAGCGTCGCCGCGCCCGCCCGCGACAGCTCCTTCAGCAGGCCGGCGTAGTCGTCGCGCAGCCGGTCGGGGTCGTCGCCGGGGACCTTCACCGCCCCGATGACCGCCGGCAGGGTGAACCCCTGGACCAGCAGCGTGGCGGCGGCCACCACGAACGCCACCAGCACCAGCAGCGGGCGGTGCGGGGTGTCGGCGGGCAGGGTCTGGGCCGCCGCCAGGGTGATGGCCCCGCGCATGCCCGACCAGGCCAGCACCACGCCGCCGCGCCAGCCCACCGGCTTGCGCAGCCGGAACGCGGCGTCGGCCGAGGCGCGGGTGACCCGGCGGCGCAGCCGCTCCCAGCCGCGCCCCTCGCGCCCCTCGGGGGTGTCGGCGTCCTCCAGGCGGTGGCGCAGGTGCTCCAGGCGGGGCCGGATCCGCCGCGCGCGGCGCACGTCGCGGCGCATGGCCGCCACCAGCGGCACCGCGAACGCCATGCGGATCACGGTGACCACGGCGGAGGCCGCCAGGCCCAGGACGATGGCGCTCCAGGGGTCCCCGCCGCGCTCGGCCACCCGCGCCACCAGCGGCGCCACGCTCAGGCCCATCAGCAGGAAGACCGCGTTCTCCAGCAGGAACGACAGCGTGCGCCAGTTGGTGGCCTCGCTGAGGCGGTCGCGCGCGGCGAGGTGGCGCGGGCTGAGGTGGCCGGTGACCAGGCCGGCGACCACCGCCGCCAGCACACCCGAGGCGCCGGCGTCCTCGGCCGGCACGAACGCCACGAACGGCACCACGAAGGACACGGCGGTGTTGAGCACGGGGTCGTTGAGCAGGGCGCGCACCCGCACGTTGACCACGCCCACCGCCAGGCCGATCAGCACCGACGCCGCCACGGCGTAGAGGAAGTCGCCCAGCACGCCCCACACCGACACCGCCGCCGCAGAGGCGGCCACCGCCGTGCGCAGCAGGATCAGCGCCGAGGCGTCGTTGACCAGCCCCTCGCCCTCCAGCAGGGTCAGCAGCCGCGAGGGCAGCCCCATGCGCCGGCCCACGGCGGAGGCGGCCACCGCGTCGGTGGGGCTGATCACCGCGCCCAGCGCGAAGGCCGCCGGCCACCCGATGCCCGGGATCGCGGCGTGGAACAGCCAGCCGGTGCCCAGCGTCGTCAGCACCACCAGCAGCACCGCGAGCCCGGTGATGGGCCGCACGTCGCGCCGGAAGTCCTGCACGGGCATGGTGACCGCCGCCGCGTAGAGCAGCACCGGCAGCACCCCGGCCAGCACCCACTCGGGGTCCACCTCGGGGTGGGGCACCCCGGGCACGAAGCTCAGGCCGATGCCCACGGCCACCAGGCTCAGCGGCAGCGCCACCCCGAGCCGGTCGGACAGCGCGGCCACCACCACGATGCTGATCACGCCCGCCGCGACGACGAGGGTCACCTCCATGCCCGCCCCTTCCCTGCGTCCCTGTGTGTGCGGTCCCGTCCGATGTTCGCGTTTCGGCGCGCCACGAAAGAGGTGGCACGCCGAGGGGCGCGCATGGTCGGGTGGTGACGGTCACGCCCTGTCCCGGCGCGGGCGGCGTGCGTGAGCACCCGGCCCGCGGCCGGTCACCGAAGAAGACGGATGCGAAAGGCGGAACAGCAGTGACGTTCACGACGACGTTCACGAGCACGGCGCGGGCGTGCGGAACGGTGGCCGCGGCGGCGGTGGGCCTGGCCCTGATCGGGTTCGGCGCCCCGGGGGCCCAGGCCGAGCAGACGCGTGCGGCCGAGCCCTGCGGCTACCTCGGCATGGGGGAGTACAACCACTGCGGCACGGGCACGGTGGCGGTCGACGTCGACCAGTGGAACCCGGCCTTCCCCTCCTCCCTGTACTGCGTCGGTCCCGGGATCACCGACCTGGACAACCACTCGACCGAGGACTGGGGGGTCTACTACGCCTCCTACGCGCCGGGCTACGAGGGGTGCCGGCCGGGCGCCGTCTGGGTGCCCTGACCCGGCCCGGGAGGGGCGTCTCCCTCCCCCGGCGGCGCCTCGGCCGGCTCCCGAGGCGCCGCCTCGGCGGGGGCGGCAGGCGGGAAGCGGGGCGGCTGCGGAGGGTCGGCGGCCGGCATCGGCGTCGGTATCAGCGCCGGTATCACGGCGGGTGCCCGTGCGACCGGCGGACGGCTGAGCAGGCCGTTCCGTCCCCCGGTCCGGGGCAGGAGTGAGCCGGTCGGGTTCGGGGCAGGGGAAGCCACGACGACCTGCGGCGACACCGCCACAGCCGCCGCCGCGAGCGGCGCGGCGGCCGCAGCGGCGGGCCGCCGCCCGACCGTCCGCACCGACCAGGGGAGAGCCGATGAGGGAGCCCGTCGAACCCGAAGGCGGCGATCTGGGGCGCCGCGTCGCCCGGCGCCGCGCCGAGCTGGAGATGTCGCGCGATGAGCTGGCCGAGCGCACCGGCATGGACCCCGGTTACGTGAAGTACCTGGAGGAGAACCCGGCCGAGCTGAGCCACGAGGCGCTGTACCGCCTGGCCCAGGCACTGCACACCTCCACCGAGTGCCTGCTGGGCGCGGGCGGCGAGGCCCCGCCCGGCGGCGCGGCCACCGCCGTGCCCGCGCCCTCCAGCCGGGTGCTCGACGAGGAGGAGTGCCGCAGGCTGATCGCGCCGGGGGGCGTGGGGCGGGTCGCGTTCACCGCCGAGCCGGGGGCCGCGCCGACGGTGCTGCCGGTCAACTACGCCTTCTGGCGGGATGCGGTGGTGTTCCGCACCGAGGAGGGCGGGGTGATCGCCCGCCACGCGCCGGGGCCGATGAGCTTCGAGGTCGACCGGCTGGAGGCGACGGCCGCAGCCGAGGGCTGGAGCGTGCTCGTCTCCGGCCGGGGGCATCCGGTGACCGACGAACGGGAGCTGGCCGATCTGCGCGCCGACACCGACGTCCGCCCCTGGGCGGGCGGCCGCCGCGAGGCGTGGATCCGCGTGGAGGCCGAGTCGATCACCGGCCGCCGAGTGGGAGACAACCGCGCCCCGCACCCCCGCGCTGAAGCACGGCCCCCCGAGCATCAGGCCGGTACCGCCCGAAGGACCGACGACCGAACCGGCTGAGGGGGAGGGGAGGCGGCTGGGAGAGGGTAAGAGCGGGCGAGAACGGGCGCACTCCCGCCCGCGCCCAACGCGCCGCGGCCGGGTGGTCGGCGTGGCAACGGAGCGCCGAGGCGGAACAGGGGTCCGGGGCGGCGGTCATCGTCCTTCGTGGCGGGTGGCCGGGATGGCGACGATAGCGGCGACGGCGGCTCAGAGTGGGGTCAGCGGTTTTCGTGCTGCGGGGCGAATGGCTTGGGTGGGTGACGGGGCAGCGACGGCGGCGGTGGCTCAGGTGGGCGGTCGCCGGGTCCCGCCTCAAGGGTTGATGCGGGCGACGGGGCGGCGACGGGTGGCGGGGGATGCGGGTCTGCGCCATCGGTTCGCGGCCGGTGAGGATGGCGACGGGGGCGCCGAGGGGCGGCGGGTGGTCGGGGTGGGCGGGCCTGGCTCGGTTCGGCGGTGGTCCTTCGCCGCCGGTCCCGGCCTGCCCCTGCGCTTGGTGCGACCGGCCCGTTCGCGAAGCGGGCAAACCGGACGTGAGGGCGTCGATATCTCGCATGGTGAGACGAAAACGGCCTCTTTCGCGCCGAGATGCGTCTACCGATCGCCGTTGTGAACGGTAGGCGCATCTCGGTGCTCGCAGAAACGGGCATAGCAGTCAAAGGGGCGTGGTGTGCGCCTTGGGTGTCTCGCTATGTGGTCGCTGGAGGCTCTGGTGGGCCTGCTTGGGGCCACTGTGGCCGCCCTGCTGAGGTGCAAAAGGTGCAATCCGCCATGAAATGCCGTGCTGGGAGCGGACGAGGTGCGGGTTTTCCTCCTCCGCCCCGGCGGAATCGCGGGCGGGGCTATGGCAATGCGAGACGGGGCTGTCCCCGCCACAGGTGGCCACACCAGGCGCGGCGCAGGCCGCCTCCGCCCGCCCTCGCCGCTCCTGTCGCGGCCGCGACCACCGGTCCGGGCACCGGCGACCGCCGCCCGCACCCCGCTGCGCCTCGGCGCCCCGTCACCCACCCTCACCACCCGCCATGAAGGCCGATGGCCGTTGGCCCCGGCCAACTGCTGCCGTTGCCGCCCTCGTCGCGGCCCCGAGTATCCGCCCCGGCGGGCGATGGTCGCTGGTCCGGCCATCCCCTGCTATTGCCGCTCCCGTCGCCACCCTGGCCATCCGCCCTGAGGGGCGATGGTTGCTCGCCTCGGCCATCCGCTGCCGTTGCTGCCCTCGCCGCGGCCTCGGCCATTCGCTCCGGCGGCGATGGTCGCTTGCCCCACCATCCGGTGGCCTCGCTGACTCCTTCGCAGTCTGCTTCCCAGGGCGCCTACTCCCCAGAGTCCTCGGCTGGAGTCTCTGCTGTTTGGCGGCGCCGGGCAGGGAGCCAGGTCATGGACAGGGCGCCGACCAGGAGGCCCGCCGCCGCCCCGGCGGCGGCCCACAGCCACGGCACGGTCGTCCCCTCGCCGCCGGTTCCGTCGGCTCCGGCTCCTGCGGTGGTGTAGTCGGGGATGTCGGCAGGGTCGCCGTAGTCGCCCTGGCGGTCGACGGTGGAGCCGTCGGCCCAGCCGTTGCCCATGTCGCAGTTGACCCGGTCGCGGGCCGTCACCACGCCCTCCCCCGTGAGGTTGGGGTCCAGGCTCTCGGCGCGGGCGGTCACGCCCTCCGGGGGCTCCTGGGTGGGCATGCGGATGCCCCACTTCTCCTTGGTGCGCCGCTCGACGTCCTCCACCAGGTGCTCGCCCAGGTCCAGGGCCGCCATGGCCCGTTCGGAACTGAAGTCGGTCAGCGCCTCGCGCGCCTCGGCCGCGTCGCCCGCCGCGTAGGAGGCGGCGGCCTCCGCCTCGACGTCCTCCAGTTGCGCCAGGGTCTGCGCCTCGAAGCCCTCCAGGGCGGCGGTGACCTCGCCCAGGAACTCCTCGGGGTGCTCGCAGGTGTAGTACATCAGCCGCTTGAAGATCCGCACCGGGTAGCGCGTGGCCTCCAGGTGGGCGTGGTCGGGGTCGACGTAGGTGGACGCCGCGTCGGCGGTGAGGTAGCGGTGCTGGCTGTACTCCGGCGGCACGCCCTCGGCGCCGATGTGCCAGGGGATGTAGGGCGCGGTGACGGCGGCGGTGGGCGCCACCCACAGCGACGCGAGGTCGCGGTGGGGCAGGCCGCCGCGCAGCCGGGCCACCTGGCCGTAGCCGGAGCGGTCGTCGGACCAGCGCGGGTCGCGGACCATGCGCAGCATGTCCTCCAGCCGCATCGGCGCCATCGCGCGCAGCTCGTCCTCCAGCCGGGGCGGGTAGCGGAACGGCGCGTCGGCGTCGTCGCCGGGCGGGCCGGGGAACGGGGTGCCGTAGACCTCCTGGAGGTTGATGGTGTCGCGCCCCTCGGAGTCGAACCAGCCGCGCTCCTCGGCGAAGTCCACCAGGTTGGGCGAGCCCATGAAGTCGGGGTCGTCGGCGTAGTCGACCGGGAAGTCGGTGATGTAGCCGGGGTAGGACACCCGGACGTCGTCCGGCCCCAGCCGCTCGGCCGCCCACAGCCCCTGGCCCCCGGCGAACTCCACCAGCACCCAGCCCTCGTTCTCGTCGGCGAAAAGGTGGCTGTTGCCGCCGTAGGTGGTGTACCCGTACTCGTCGATGAGCCCGCCGACGATCTCCACCGCCTCGCGCGCCGAGGTGGCGCGCTCCATCGCCAGCCGCGACAGGTCGCTGTACTGCGGCCCCTCCTGCGGGGTGGGGGTCATCTCGACCAGTTCGGGCCGGGAGTCCGACCACACGTCGCGCGCGGCCACCTGGTGCTCGTTGAGCCCGCCGTTGGTGAGCGGCGCGGGGAATCCGGCGAACTCCGAGTAGTTCATGGTGATGTACTTGGCGGTCCGCTCGGCCTGCGGGATCTCGGTGAGCCGACCCGGGATCAGCGCCTCGCCGGTGGCGCCCACCGTGACCGTGGCGTCCTCGGGGTGCTCCTGGCGGTCCACGATCTCCAGCCAGTGGCTGGACGGCTCGTGGCCGAACCCGCCGACGAGCACCGAGCCGTCGGCGGTGAGGTTCCTGCCCACGTAGAACGCGATGCTCTTGTCGGAGCCGGCCGGTGCGGCCGACGTGGCCGCTGCGGCGGGCGCTTCCGCGCCGCCGCCCGGGGCGGGGGCGGGCGGCGGCGACGCGGCGGGGTCGGCGGCGGCCGGGGGCGCGGACGCCGCCAGGACGGCGGCGGCCAGCGCCGCTCCGGCGGTGCGGGGGACGGGCACGGGTGCTTCTCCTCCTCGTGCGGGCGGCCCGGCCGGATCCGGGCCGCCAGGTGCGGGCCGTGCGGGCGGGGGCGCGTCCCCGCGTCCGGCGCGGTCACCGCCACCTCTTCCCGCCCCGACCCCCGCCACACCCGCCAAACCCGCCACACCCGGCGTCGCGGGGTCCTCGGGCGCCCGGCGCCCGACGCGCCGACCCTATTTCCTACTTTTCAGATTGACAAAGCCTGGTAGAGCGGTGAGGATGGCACCCGTCGGCTCGGAACTTCGACCGCGAGCCGGCGGTGCGTCGCCCTCTTTCGTAGAAGATCCGGGGCGCCGCCCGTTCGGGCCGGGACCGCACTCTCCGCTGCGGTCCCGGCCCGCCGCGATCCCGTGCACCGCCGCCCGCACCCGGGCGGCGTGTCCCAGTTGAGAGGACGACAGCCGTGGCCGTGGCGCTGCACTGGCGCCTGCCCGCCCGGGGCGCCGACCAGGGGGCCGGGGCCGTGCCCACCCGCGCCGAGGGCGAACGCGCGGTCCGCGTGTTCCGCGCCTTCGCCCGCGCCGCCGCCGACCTCGGGTTCACCGGGGTGGCCACCGCTCCCGACACCTGGAGCCAGGACGCCTGGATCAGCGCCGCGCGCCTGGCCGACGACATCCCCGGCCTCACCTTCCTGCTGGCCCTGCGCCCCGACCTGCTGCCGCCCGCCCTGGGCGCCCAACTCGCCGACACCTACCAGCGGCTCAGCGGCGGCCGGGTGCTGCTGCACGTCGTCGCCGACGGACAGGCCGGTGCCGGGGGCGCCGGAGACCCCCGCCGCGCCGACGCCTTCCTCGGCGCCGTGGAGCGCTACCGCGCCGACGCCGCCTTCGCCGCCGCCGCGGGCGCCCTGGGGCGCGCACCCGACTTCCCGCCCGTCTACCTGGACGGCTGCACCCCGGCCGCGCTGGAGACCGCCGCCCGCCACGCCGACGTCTGCCTGCTGCCGGCCCGCCCGCGCGGCGCGCTGCGGCGCTCCCTGGAGCGCGCCCGCGCCCTGGCCGAGCGCGCCGGGCGCCGGCCGGCGTTCGGCACCCGGCTGCACGTCGTCACCCGCGCCACCGAACTGGAGGCGCGCCGCCACGCCGGTCCGCTGATCGCGGGCACCGGCCCGCGCGGGCGGCGGCTGCCCGCCGCCGCCCCGGCGCGCGCGGGCGCGG
>NZ_JAJAQC010000088.1 GCF_027604915.1 Streptomonospora mangrovi | reverse complement strand
CCGCGCGCGCCGGTGCGCGCCCCGCCACCGGCGCGGGCGCGCCACGCCGCGCCCGGCCGCCCGCCGCGCCCCCCGACCGGGCGGCCCGCCGCGCCGCACCGGGAACCCCGCGGCGGCGCGGTACGTTTAAGAGCCGACCCCGCGCCCGCCCGCACCGATGATCCGCGCCGTCCCGGTACGGGAGCGGGGCACCCGGCGCCTCTGGCCCTGGGCAGCTCTGGACTGGAGACGAACGAAATGTCGCGACGACGCACCGTGGTCACCCGCATCCTGCTGCGGGCGCTGCTGGGCTTCTTCGCCGCCCAACTCGCGGTGATCCTCGGGCTCATCGGCATCAACCAGTGGCGCAAGCGCGTCCGCCCCCACCGCGCCGGGTTCCCCCGCACCCCGCCCAAGGCCGTGCGGGTCGCCGAGTCCGACATCACCACCTACACCTACGGCGAGGACCTCTACCGCGACATGCTGGAGGCGATCCGGAGCGCGCGGCACCGGATCATGTTCGAGTCCTACATCGTCAAGGGCGACGCCACCGGCCACGAGTTCAAGCGCGCCCTGATCGAGGCGGCGCGGCGCGGGGTCGAGGTCTACGTCATCTACGACGCCTTCGCCAACCTCGTCGTCCCCAGCAGGTTCTTCCGGTTCCCGCCGGAGGTCAACGTCATCCGCTACCCGCTGCTGCGCCCCGGCCTGCTCCTGCTCGACATCCGCAAGTCCGGCCGCGACCACCGCAAGATCCTCACCGTCGACGGCGAGGTCGGGTTCGTCGGCGGCTACAACGTCGGCTCGGTCTACGCCACCCAGTGGCGCGACACCCACCTGCGCATCAGCGGCCCCTCGGTGTGGGAGCTGGAGAACGCGTTCCGCGACTTCTGGAACATGCTGCGCACCGACGACCAGCCCACCATCGCCGACACCGGCACCCACGAGTGGACCGCCAGCATCCGCGCCCACCGCAACGTCCCCGAGCAACTGGTCTACCCCATCCGGGGCATGTACCTGGAGGCCATCGACCGGGCGCACACCCACATCTACATCACCCAGGCGTACTTCATCCCCGACCGCGAGATCCTGGCCGCGCTGGTGCGGGCCGCCCGGCGCGGCGTGGACGTGCGGATCCTCATCCCCGAGCACTCCAACCACATCGTGGCCGACTGGATCTCGCGCGGCTTCTACTCCGAGCTGCTGCGCGGCGGGGTGCGGCTGTGCCTGTACCAGGACGCCATGGTGCACGCCAAGACCGCCACCATCGACGGCCGCTGGTCGACCGTGGGCACGGCCAACGTCGACCGGCTCAGCCTCACCGGCAACTACGAGATCAACGTCGAGATCTTCGACGAGGGCCTCGCCTACCATCTGGAGCAGGTCTTCGCCAAGGACTGCACCAACGTCCGGGTCCTCACCAAGGACGAGTGGAGCCGCCGCCCGGTGGTGGCCAAGCTGTGCGAGACCCTGCTGGTGCCGCTGCGCCCCCTGCTGTGACCCGCGCCGGGTCCCGCGCCCGGCCATCCCCCACTTTCGGCAGTTCCGCCGCAGGTGGCGGGGCGGGTAGCGTCCAGGCATGAGCAAGCTGGGTGCGGCCGCCGCGCGGGCGGGCGGCGAACTCCTGCGGCCGCTGTCGGGCCGGCCCACCCCCGCGCAGGCGCTGGGCGACACGCTGCTGTGGGCGGCGTTGTGCCTGCCCGCGCTGATGGCGTTCGTGGTCGCCGCCGACAGCGGCACCTCCTCCGGCCAAGACATCACGCCCGCGACGTTCGCCCTGACGTGCGCGCTGCTGGCCGCCGTCGTCGCCCTCAGCCGGCCCTACCCCGTCGCCGCCGCCCTGGCCGGGATCGGGGTGGTGGCGCTCAGCCCCGCGGCGGCCCCCGCCATGCTGGTGCTGTCCTACCTGGCGGGCCGGCGCGACCCCCGCGTGTGGCCGGCCGTGTCCGCGCTCGGCGCCGTCGCCGTGGGCACCCTGGTCCTCGCCGTCGGCGACCCCGAGTGGCTCTACGCCCTGCCCGGCATGCTCATCTCCGCCGTGTTCACCATCGTGCTGCCGTGGATGGTCGGGGTGTTCCGGCGGCAGCGCCGCCGCCTCGACGACGCCGGGTGGGAGCTGGCCCGCCGCCTCGAACACGAGCAGGCGATCGCCGCCGACCAGGCGCGGCTGCGCGAGCGCGCCCGCATCGCCCAGGACATGCACGACTCCCTGGGCCACGAGCTGAGCCTGATCGCGCTGCGCGCCGGCGCCCTGGAACTCGCCCCCGACCTGGCCGAGGAGCACCGCGCGGCGGCCGCCGGCATGCGCGAGCGCGCCACGGCCGCCACCGACCGGCTGCGCGAGATCGTGGGGGTGCTGCGCGAGGCCGACGACGCCGCCCCCACGGTGCCCGCCGACGAGGAGATCGCCGCCGTGGTCGAGCGGGCGCGGGAGTCGGGCGTGGAGGTGGTGCTGGAGCGCCACGGCACGTGGGAGGGCCTGCCTCCGATGGTGGACCGCGCGGCCTACCGCGTCGTGCAGGAGGGGCTGACCAACGCCACCCGGCACGCCCCCGGCGCGCCGGTACGGGTGGTGCTGGAGCGCGGACCCGACCAGACCGTGGCGGCGGTGCGCAACGCGGCGCCGCCGGCGGGCGCGGCGGCGTGGCCCGGCGCCCGCGTCGGCGGGTCGGGTCCGGGCGGGCACGGGCTGATCGGGCTGGCCGAGCGGGTGCGCCTGGCCGGCGGCGTGCTGGAGGCGGGGGAGCACGGCGGCGGGTACGCCGTGACCGCCCGCTTCCCGGCCAGGGGCGGCGTCCCCGCGCACGCCCCGGCCGCCTCGCCGACCTCGGCCGCCGACCGGCACCGGCGCGCCGAGCACCGCCGGCTGCGCTGGGGCGCGGTCCGGATGGTGCTGGCGGCGGGCGCCCTGGCGGTGGGCGGGCTGGTGCTGGGGGTGGTGGGCACGTTCGCGCGGATGGACTCCGCCACGCTGGAGCCCGCCGACTACCGGGCCCTGCGCGTGGGCGCCCCGGCCGAGGAGGTCGCCGCCGACCTGCCGGCGCAGCAGTACGACCCCGCCGCGACCGACGACGGCAGCGCCGTCGCCCGGCGGCTGGACTGCCGCTACTACCGCTCCCACCACGGGTTCCCGGAGGGCGGGTTCACCGTCTACCGGCTGTGCTTCGAAGACGGTGTGCTGGCGGCCAAGGACGAGCTCCCCGACTTGGGCCAGGAGCCGCCCGCGTGACACCCGCCGGGCGAGGGACCGGCGGACCGCCGCGGCCCCACGGCGTGCGCGTCCCGCGACGGCCCTCCGCACCCCCGCGGAACGCGCCCCCTGACCCGCAGAACCCTCCCACCCAACGAGAAGGAAGGTGCCCACCGGTGATCCGGACCCTGCTGGCCGACGACGAGGCCATGATCCGCGCCGGAGTGCGGGCCATCCTGGAGACCGACGGCGGGATCGAGGTCGTGGCCGAGGCCGCCGACGGCCGCCAGGCGGTCGAGCTGGCCCGCGCCCACCGCCCCGACGTCGCCCTGCTGGACATCCGCATGCCCCGCCTGGACGGCCTCAGCGCCGCCGCAGAGATCCGCCGCGAGGTCCCCGCGACCGCCGTGGTCATCCTGACGACCTTCGGCGAGGACGCCTACATCGCGCGCGCCCTCGGCGAGGGCGCCAGCGGCTTCCTGCTGAAGGCGGGCGACCCGCGCGAACTGGTCGCGGGCGTGCGGGCGGTGGCCGACGGCGCCGCCTACCTGTCGCCGCGCGTGGCCCGCCACGTCATCGACGAGCTGAGCGGGGGCCGCATGAGCCGCGTGGCCGAGGCGCGCGCCCGGGTGGCCGAGCTGACCGCCCGCGAGCGCGACGTCCTGGCGCTGGTGGGCGCGGGGCTGTCCAACGCCGAGATCGCCGGCCGCCTCTACCTGGTGGAGGGCACCGTCAAGAGCTACGTCAGCACCATCCTCAGCCGCCTGGGCCTGCGCAACCGGGTCCAGGCCGCCGTCCTCGCCCACGAGGCGGGTCTGGTCGGCGAGGGCGCCTGAGCTTGCGGCGGGCGCGCCTTCGCCTGGACCGCCCGGCCCCCGGCGAAGCCGCGCGCAGACGCCGACGGCGGCGCCCCCGGAAGGGCGCCGCCGTCGGCGCGGGTGAGCGTGCGGGTCAGGCGTCGCGCAGGCGCAGCGCCGCGTAGCCGGCGGCCAGCGCCGCCGCCGCCCAGGCGCCCAGCAGGGCGGCGCCCGCGGGCCAGCCGTAGGGGTCGGTGCTGCCCATCATCAGCGGGAGCCCGGCGTCGGCCGGCAGGTAGGACGCGATCTCGAGGATCGTCTCGTTGTTCAGCATGGTGCTGAACATCGGCACCCCGATCAGCACCCCGACGGTGGCGGTGATGGTGCCGGCCGTGCTGCGCAGCGCCGTGCCCAGCCCCAGCGCGAACAGCGACACCGCCGTCAGGTAGCCCGCGGTGCCCAGCACCGCGTGCGCCACGTGCTCGGCCTCGAACACCATCGCGTCGCCGAACACCACCGTGGAGATCCCGATCGAGACGCCGCCCAGGGCGAGGCCGACCGGGAACACGGCCGCGACCAGCACCAGCGCCTTGGCGGCGAGCACCCGTCCCCGCACCGGCACGGCCGTCAGCGTGGTGCGCACCGCGCCGGTGGCGTACTCGCCGGTGATGATCAGCGAGGCCACGGCCACCAGCGCGAACTGCGAGAGCATGACGACGGTGGGCAGCATGCCGTGCGCCGTCATGTTGGCGACCTGGCCGCCGGACTCCAGCACGGTGGCGCCCAGCGCGGCGGGCCCCGCCGTGAGCAGGACCGCCGTCGCCAGGCAGGTCCAGGTGGAGCGCAGGCTCCACAGCTTGGTCCACTCCGCGGCCACGGACCCGGCGAACCCGCCGCCGCGCCCCTGGTCCGCGTCCGCCGCGCCCCTCGCGCCCGCGCCGCGCGCGGCGGCGGCCGGGCCGCTCCCCGTCGAGGTCGTCATCGCCATCGTCCTCACACCCCAGCCTTGTCGTCGGCGCCGGGCACCGGCGCCGCGTACTCCACCGCGGACGCGGTCAGTTCCATGTAGGCCTCCTCCAGCGAGGCCGCGCGCGGGCTCAGCTCGTGCAGTTGCACCCCGGCCTCGTGGGCCGCCGCGCCGACGCGCTCCAGCGTTCCGCCGGTGACCAGCAGCTCCTCGCCGCCCGGGCGCTCCACCCGCATCCCGGCCGCCAGCAGCCGGCCCTCCAGCTCGGCCGGCTGGGGCGTGCGCACCCGCACGGCCGTCAGCGAGCTGCGCTCGATGACCTCGGCGACCGGCGCGTCGGCGATCAGCCGGCCCCGCCCGATGACCACCAGTTGGTCGGCGGTGGCCTGCATCTCGCTCATCAGGTGGCTGGAGACGAACACGGTGCGCCCCTCGGCCGCCAGCGAGCGCATCAGGTCGCGGATCCAGCGGACGCCGTCGGGGTCCAGGCCGTTCACCGGCTCATCGAACATCAGGATGTGCGGGTCGCCCAGCAGCGCGCCGGCGATGCCCAGCCGCTGGCCCATGCCCAGGGAGAACTTGCCCGAGCGGCGGTCGGCGACCTCGGTGAGCCCGACCTGCTCCAGGACCTCGGCCACGCGCCGCACCGGGATGCCGTTGCTGCGCGCCATGGCCTTGAGGTGGCTGCGGGGCGTGCGGCCGGGGTGGACCGCCTTGGCGTCCAGCAGGGCGCCGACCCGGCGCAGCGGGTGGCGCAGTTCGGCGTAGCGGTGGCCGTCGATCAGCGCCTGCCCGGCCGTGGGGCGGTCCAGCCCCAGGATCATCCGCATCGTGGTCGACTTCCCCGCCCCGTTGGGGCCGAGGAACCCGGTCACCTTGCCCGGCGCGATCTCCACGCAGAGGTCGCCGACCACCGTCTTGTCCCCGTAGCGCTTGGTCAGGTTCCGCAGGCTTATCACGCGCGCTCCCGTTCGTCGTCGCTGTTCACGGCAACGACGTTACGGACGGGCGGTGGTCGGCCGCAGTGCGCGAAGGGCACCGGCCCACCCCCACTTTCGTCAGGTGCGCGGCGCCGGCCGGCACCGCCGAAGGGGGTGGCGGGCGCGGAGCGGCGAGGGGGGAGCGGCGGCGGCGCGGCTCAGTCGCGGCGCGGGGCGGGGGTGACCAGGCCGGTCTCGTAGGCGGCGATGACCAGTTGCGCCCGGTCGCGCGCGGGCACCTTGGCGAGCAGCCGGCCCACGTGCGTCTTGACCGTGGCCAGGCTCAGGTGCAGGTGGTCGGCGATCTCGGTGTTGGTCAGCCCGCGCGCCACCAGCACCAGCACCTCGCGTTCGCGCTCGGTGACGCCGTCGAGGCCGCGCCCGGGCGGCCGGGCGGGCTCGGGGCGGCGGACGAACTCCGCGATGAGCCGGCGGGTCACGCCCGGGGACAGCAGCGCCTCGCCGGCGGCCACCACCCGCACCGCCGCCAGGAGGTCGGCGGGCGGGGTGTCCTTGAGGAGGAACCCGCTGGCGCCCGCGCGCAGCGCCGCGTAGACATAGGAGTCCAGGTCGAAGGTGGTGAGGATGAGCACCCGCGTGCCGGCGGTGGCGGGGGAGGAGCAGATGCGGCGGGTGGCCTCGATGCCGTCCACGCCGGGCATGCGCACGTCCATGAGCACGACGTCGGGCCGCTCGGCCGCCGCCATCTCCACGGCCGCCGCGCCGTCGCCGGCCTCGCCCACCGCCACCAGGCCCGGCGCGGTGTCGATGAGCATCCGGAAACTGCCCCGCAGCAGCGCCTGGTCGTCCACGACCAGCACCCGGACCGGTCCGGGGCCGGCGCCCTCCGGCGCGTCCGGGGGGATCACGCCGGGGCCTCGGCGCGGTCGGAGTCAGGGTCGCGGTCGGCGGGGCCGGGCCGCGCCCCGGGCAGGGGGAACTCCGCGGCCACGCCGAAGCCGCCCTGGGGGCGGGGGCCGGCGGTGAACGTGCCGCCGAAGACCGCGACGCGTTCGCGCATGCCGATCAGGCCGTGGCCGCCGCCCTCGGTCGCGGGCGCCGTCCGCGCGCCCGGGCCGTCGTCGGCGACCTCCACGCGCACCCGGCCGTGCGCCGCCTCCACCCGCACCTCGCACCGCGCCGGGGCGGCGTGGCGCACGACGTTGGTCACCGACTCCTGCACGATGCGGTACACCGCCGCCCCGGCCTGCTCGGGCAGCGCCTCGGCGCCGCGCACCGACAACTCCACCCGCACCCCCGCCATGGCGGCCCGCTCCACCAGGGCGGGCAGCGCCTCGACCCCCGGCAGCGGCGCCAGGCCGCCGGGCGCGTCCGGGCGGGACCCGCCGGCCGCACCGGGGCCGGCGTCCTCGTCGGCGGCGCGCAGCACCCCCAGCACCTGGCGCATCTCGCCCAGCGCGGCGCGGCTGGTGGTCTCGATGACGCTCAGCGCCGCTTGCGCCTCCTCGGGCCGCGACCGCGCGACGTGGTTGGCGATCCCGGCCTTGACCGCGATGAGGCTCATGCTGTGGGCGACCGAGTCGTGCAGCTCGCGGGCGATGCGCAGCCGCTCCTCGGCCACCGCCCGCTCGGCCAGTTCGGCGGCCCAGCGGGCCGCCGCCGTGCGCCGCTCCCGCATCACCCGGCCCAGCGCCCACGTGCCGACCAGCGCGGGAGCGGCCAGCAGCAGGATGGAGGGGAGCGGACCGCAGCAGTCGGGCGCTCCGCCGGCCGTGGCCAGCACGATCAGGCCCACGCTGGCCGCGCCGACCGTGGGGGTGGGCTCGAAGCGGCGCCGCCGCGCCCGCAGCGCCACCGGGTACAGGGCGAAGGCGACCGCCGCGACGGGCAGCACCCCGCCGCCCAGGGCCGCGGCCGCCGCCGCGCCCGCCGCGACCACCGCCAGCACCGGCACCGGCCACACCCGGCGCAGCGCCAGCGGCAGGCCGACGGCCGCCGCCAGCGGCGCCGCCCACCCCTCGGCACCCGCCGGCAACGGGGCGGCGAGGGCGGCCAGCACGTAGCCCGCCGCGGCGAGCGCGTCGAGCGCCACCAGTTCACGGCGGCGCGGCTCCGCGGTGCCGGCTCGGCCGCGCGGCGCGGGGGTCGGATCGGCGTAGCGCACGCCCCGACGGTAGCGCCCCGGACAGGCGCCCCGCCTCCCACCCCGGGTCGTCATACCCGGGTATGACACCGCGCCCGGAACCGCCCCCGCCTCCGTCGGGCGCCCGAGGCGGACATTCGCCCCTCGGGCCGACGCGCCGCCGGGCCCGCGCACGAGAGCGTTGGCGCCATGATCGACGTACGCCACCTCACCAAGCGCTTCGGCCGGACGGTCGCCGTGGACGACCTGTCCTTCCGGGCCGAACCGGGACACGTGACCGGGTTCCTCGGCCCCAACGGCGCTGGAAAATCAACGACGATGCGGATGGTGCTGGGCCTGGACGCGCCCACCTCCGGCGAGGCGCTGGTCAACGGGCGCCCCTACACGAGCATCCGCCACCCGCTGCGGGAGGTCGGCGCGCTGCTGGACGCCGGCGCGGTCGACGGCGGCCGCAGCGCCCTCAACCATTTGCGCTGGCTGGCGCGCAGCAACGGCATCGACGCCCGGCGCGTCCCCGAGGTGCTGGAGCGCGTCGGGCTGGCCGGTGCCGCCCGCAAGCGGGTGCGCGCGTTCTCGCTGGGCATGCGCCAGCGGCTGGGCATCGCGGCGGCCCTGCTGGGCGACCCGGCGGTGCTGCTGTTCGACGAGCCGGTCAACGGCCTGGACCTGGACGGCGTGCGGTGGATCCGCGCGCTCATGCGCTCGCTGGCCGACGACGGCCGCACGGTCCTGCTGTCGAGCCACCTGATGAGCGAGGTGTCGCTGATCGCCGACCGCCTGGTGGTCATCGGGCAGGGCCGGCTGATCGCCGACACCACCCTGGACGAACTGGAGCGGCGCTTCGACCAGGGCGTCGACGTCCGCTCGCCCCGGGCGGCGGAGCTGGCCGAGGCCCTGCGCGCGGCGGGCGGCGAGGTCGCCCCGGCCGGCGCAGGAGGGCTGACCGTGCGCGGCCTGGAGCCCGCCGAGATCGGCGACCTGGCCGCCCGCCACGGCCTGCCCGTGCACGAGGTGGCGCGGCGCGGCGCGTCGCTGGAGGACGCCTACCTGCGGCTGACCGAGGGCAGCGTGGAGTACCGGGCGAGTGCGGCGGGGGCGGGGCGCTGATGGCGGCGGTCCTCGCGGCGGAGCTGCTCAAGCTGCGCACCGCCCGCTCCACCTCCGTTGTGCTGGCGCTGGTGGCGGTGATCGCCGCGCTGGGGGTGCTGATGGCGGCCAGCGGCGCGAACGCCTTCGACGCGGCGGGGGCGGCGGAGCGGAGCCGGTGGGCGGCGGTCGCCCCGATCGAGCAGGAGTACCTGGCGTTCTGGCAGGTGTGCCTGGCCGTGCTCGGCGCGCTGGCGGTCACCGCCGAGTACGGCAGCGGCATGATCCGCACGACGCTGGCGGCGGTGCCCCGGCGCGGTGCCGTGCTCGCCGCCAAGGCCGGCGCGGTGGGCGCGCTGGCGCTGGCGGCGGGCGCGGTCGCGGTCGTCGGAACCCATGTCGCGGTGCGGGCGGTGCTGGGCGACCGGCCGTTCGACGCCTACACCGCGCCGATGGCGGAGACGGTGCCGCTGCTGGCGGCGCTGTCGGCCGCGGCGGCGGTCGCCGCACTGGTGGGGCTGGGCGCGGGCGTGCTGCTGCGCTCGACCGCCGGCGCGATCGTCGCGGCCGTGGCGCTGATCTTCGCGCCGCCGATGATCGCGCGGTTCCTGGCCGAACCGTGGGCCGACCGCGTGGCGGCCGGCTCGCTGACCGGGCTGCCGGCCCAGATCGCGGGCACCGCCCCCGACCCCGTGCTGGGGCCGGTCGCGGCGGGCGCGGTGCTGGCTGCCTACGCCGTGGCGGCGCTGGCCGCCGGGGCCGTCGCGTTGCACAGGAGGGACGTATGAGCGCGGGGACACCGGAGGTCGTGGGCGTGCCGGGGACATCGGAGAGAGCGGGGAGGGCACGGATGGCGGGGATGCTGCCCGGCGCGGTGGCGGCGGAGTGGTCCAAGGCGCGCACCACCTGGTCCACGCACGCCGCCCTGCTCGGGGCGGCGGTCGCGGTGGCCGCCGTCGTCCTGATCGGGGTGGCGGCGGTCAACACCTGGGAGGGCCTGCCCGCCGCACGCCGGGACGCGATGGTCGTCGCGCCGCTGGACCGGGTGGTGGTGCTGCCGCTGAGCATCGCCCTGGGCGTGCTCGGGGTGCTCACCATGACGCGCGAGTACACGACCGGCATGATCCGCGTCAGCCTGGCGGCGGTGCCGCATCGGGGCGCCGTGCTCGCGGCCAAGGCGCTGGTGGTCGCGGCGATCACGCTGGTGGCGGGCGTGGCGGGGGTGGGGGCGACGTCCCTGCTGACCCGGTGGGCGGCGGGCGACCGTCCGCTGGGGTTCAACTCCCTGCCCCTGGACAACGAGATACCCGTGGTGCTGGCCCAAGGGGTGTCGGTGATGGTGATCGCCCTGGCGGCGCTGGGAGCGGCCACCCTGCTGCGCTCCACGGCGGCGTCCATCGCGGCCCTGGTGGCAGTGGTGTTCCTCGCGCCGACGATCGCGCGCAACCTGCCCGACCCGTGGGCGGACCGCCTGTCGTCGGTGCTGCCGGGCAACCTGCCCTACCAGGTGGTGGAGGACACCTACACCGGCCACGCGTTCGAGGGTGTGCTGCCCCCGTGGGCGGCTGCGGCACTGATGGCCGGCTACGCCCTCGTCCCCCTGCTGGCGGGTGCCCTGGCCCTGTACCGCCGCGACGCCTGAACCCGCGGCGCCGGCCGGGAGCGGCGGTCGTGGGCCGCGCCGGGCGGCGCTCCCGCCTCCTGCGGCGGCGGGTCGGTGGTGAGCGCCGTGCCGGGACCGGTGGGGCGGCGGTAGCCTCGGCGGCATGGTGGCGGGTGAGGTGGCGCGGCGCGGCGGTGTCCGGGCGGTGTGGCGGGCGCGGGGTGCGGACGTGCTGCTGTGGGCGGCGTTGACCGGCGCGGTCGCGGCCGAGCTGGACGGGGTCCGCGTGCGGCCGCTGCCCGAGGTCGCCGCCATGGCGGTGCTGCTCGCGGCGGCGGTCGCGATCCGCCGGGCGCGGCCGTTCACCGCCCTCGGGCTCGCGCTGGGGGCAGCCGTCGCCCACTCGGCCTACCTCGCGCTCACCCCCGCCGACCTCTTCCTCGTCTCCTACGTGCTGCCCGGCGCCGCGCTCGCCTTCCTCGCCGGGCGGCGCTCCGACCGCACCACGCCCGTCGCGGGCCTGGTCGGCGGGGCGGCCGCCGTCCTGCTGGCCTCCCACGCCGTCACCTGGGTGCGCATGGGCGTCCTGCGGGAGACCCTGACCGGACTCACCGACTGGTTCGGCGGCGTGGCGGTCCTGGTCGGCGCGGTCATCGCGCCGTGGCTGCTGGGCCGCTACTGGCGGCGGCACACCGAGCTGCGCACCGCCGGGTGGGAGATCGCCCACCGCATGGAGCGTGCCCGCGACGTCGACGCCGAGCGCGCCCGGCTGCGCGAACGCGCGCGCATCGCCGGGGAGATGCACGACTCGCTGGGCCACGACCTCGCGCTGATCGCGGTGCGCGCCGCCGCCCTGGAGATGGCGGCCGGGGATGAGGAGGGGCGCGGGGCGGCGGCCGAGCTGCGCCTGGCGGCCCACGACGCCAACCTGCGGCTGCGCGAGATCATCGGCGTGCTGCGCGAGGACGCCGAGGCGTCGGGCGGCGGCCCGGCCGAGGACGTGTCCGCCCTGGTCTCGCGCGCCGCCGGGGCCGGACTCGCGGTGCGCCTCATCCGGGAGGGGCCCGACTCCGACCCGGGCACCCCGGCCGGCCGCGCCGTCCACCGGGTGGTGCAGGAGGCGCTGACCAACGCCGCCCGGCACGCGCCGGGTGCGCGGGTGACCGTGCGGGTGGTGCGGGAGGAGGGCGCCACCGAGGTGCGGGTGTCCGACACCGGTTCGCCCGTGCCGGGGTCGGCTGCAATGGCGGGCAACGGTTCGGGACTGGCCGGGCTGCGCTCCCTTGTGACGGGCCTGGGCGGCGCGTTCACGGCGGGGCCGGCCCGTGAGGGAGCCGTCGGCGGCGGGAGGGGCGCGGCGGGACCCCGCGCCGGTGCGTCCGGCGCCGGACGCACGGACACCGTTGACACCGCTGACACCGCCGGGGACACCGACATGGCCGACACCGCCGGGGCTGACGCCGAGACGGGCGCCGGGACCGGGTTCGTCGTCGCGGCGCGCATCCCCGACGCCGCCGACGACGCCGACCGGGCCGCGCCCGATGACGCCACCGAGACCGCGCGGCGGCTGCGCGCCGTGCGCCGCACCGCGCGGCGGCGGCTGGCGACCGCGCTCGCGGTGCCGGCGGGCCTGGCCGCCGGCGTGGTCGCCGTCGCGTTCCTCCTGCTCTGGTACGTCGGAGTCAACTCGGTGCTGGCGCCCGCCGACTACGCGCGCCTGCACGTGGGCCAAGAGCAGAGCGCCGTGGAGGCAGCCCTGCCCCGGTTCGACTACGAGCCGGGCCGCCTGGTCGACCCCCCGCCCGCCCCGCCGGGCGCGTCGTGCCGCTATTACCTGGTCGAGTGGTCCAACGGCCTGCCGCCGGTCTACCGCCTGTGCTTCGCCGAGGGCGTGCTCGCGGACAAGGACCGCATCGAACGCACCGACGGCCCGCCCGCCGCCGCCCCGCAGGGATGACCACCCGGCCGGGCGCGGCCGGTGCCCGCTCCCGCCGCCGCATCCGGCCCGCGCGGTGGGAACATCCATCCGGAGCGGCATCGGTCACACCGAGCTGGGTCTCCGGTCGGAGCGCAGGGGACGCCCGCTGCCCGCGCCGGCCGGCGGATAGCGGGTCTGGCCCCATCCGGACGGGGACGGCGCGGGTGTCCCTCCCCTATAGGCTGCTGCGGTGGGTTCACCAGCGACTTCGGGCCGCGAACCGGGCGGCGTCTCCCAGGGGCGGCTGAGGGTCGTCCTCGCCGACGACGAGCGGATGATCCGGGCGGGTATGCGCGCCATCCTGTCCGCCGACCCCGGAATCGACGTGGTCGGGGAGGCCGCCGACGGGGCCGAGGCCGTCGCGCTCGTCGCCGAGCACCGGCCCGACATCGCCCTGCTGGACGTGCAGATGCCCGGGACCGACGGCCTCGCCGCGACCGAGGCCATCACCGCCCGCCACCCCGGCACCGCCGTCGTCATCCTGACGACCTTCTCCGAGGACGCCTACATCGCCCGCGCCCTCAGCGGCGGCGCGAGCGGGTTCGTCCTCAAGACCGGCGACCCCCGCGACCTCGTCGCCGGGCTGCACGCCGTGGCCCAAGGCGGTGCCTACCTGTCACCCGAGGTCGCCCGCCGCCTCATCACCGAACTGGGCGCCACCGGCACCGGTGGCCGCATGTCCCGGGGCGCGGCGGCGCGCGAGCGCACCGCGCGGCTGTCGGCGCGGGAGCGCGACGTCCTCGCCCTCATCGGCGAGGGCCTGTCCAACGAGGAGATCGCCGGGCGCCTGGGGATCGTCCCCGGCACGGCCAAGGTGCACGTCGGCTCCATCCTGACCAAGCTCGACGTGCGCAACCGGGTGCAGGCCGCGATCGTGGCCTACGAGGCCGGGCTGGTGGGCGGCGCCCTCCCCCCGCACGACTGAGCGCGCCGGCGGCGGCCGACGCCCCGAAGGACGCCGGCCGCCGCCGGCTCGGGTGCGCGCTCAGGCGTCGCGCAGCCGCAGTTCCGTCCAGCCGACGATCATCGCCGCCGCCGCCCAGCCCACGACGACCGCGAGGTTGATCGGCCCGTCGTGCGGCGCGGTGTAGAACCCCACGTCACCGGCGGCGTAGAACTCGATCCCCGCGATACCGGGGAAGTAGGCCGCCGCGTCGTTGAGCGCCTGCACCCCGCTGAGCTGGAGCACCAGCGGCACCCCCAGCAGCAGCAGGAACCCCAGGCCGATCGTGCCGGCGGTGCCGCGCAGCGCGGTGCCCAGTCCGACGAACAGCACGGCGAACAGCGCCATGCACAGCCCCGACCCCAGCACCGTGGTCAGCGCGTAGTCGGCGTGCAGCGGCGCGTAGGGCCCGATGACCACCCGCACCGCCGCGATCCCCAGCGCCGTGGTCACCGCGCCCGCCACGAAGCCGAGCCCGGCCGTGACCAGGGCGCGCGCCGCCAGGACGCGGCCCCGCTGCGGCACGGCCAGCAGGGTCGTGGTGACGCCGCGGTTGGCGTACTCGTTGGTGGCCGCCAGCGCGGCCAGGATCAGCACGATGAACTGCACCAGGTAGAACACGCCCTGGGAGGTGACCTGGGAGTAGGAGAAGGTGCCGGCTGCGGCGGGGTCGTCGGCGATCCGGTCGGCCGCGGAGAACCCCATCAGCAGGCCGAACGCGATCATGGTGGCGAACCCCAGGCCCAGGCACCACCAGGTGGTGCGCACGGACGCCAGCTTGGTCCACTCCATGGCCACGGCGCGCCTGAAGGCGCGGGTGCGCGGCGGCGCGGCGGGCGCCGGGGCGGCCCGCCGCCCGGCGGCGGTGCCGGGGTGGTCGGTGGCGGATGCGGTCACGGGCGGGGCTCCTTTCGGGGGCGGTCCGGTGCGGTGTGCGGTCCGGGCGCGGTAGCGGGTGAGGTCGGCGGCGGGGCGGGGGGGCGGGGGGGGCGGCGGCCGCCCGGCGGGGGGCGCGGGGGGGGGG
>NZ_JAJAQC010000087.1 GCF_027604915.1 Streptomonospora mangrovi | reverse complement strand
CGGGGGGGTGTGGGGCCCGGGCGCGGTCGGGGGTGCGGGCGGCGGGGGGGCGGCGCGCGGGGGGCCCGGCGCGCCGCCGGCGGGACGCTGCGGCGTGCTCACCGGCGCCGCCTCCAGCGCCGCCGGGCCGATCCCGGCGCGGCCGCCTTCGGCGCGGCGTCGGGGCCGGCGGACCCGCCCTGGCCCGCCGCGTAGCGGACCGTCGACTCGGTGAGTTCGAGGTAGGCCTGCTCCAGGGACGCCTCCTCCCGGTAGAGTGAGTGCACCCGGGCACCCGCCGCGTGGGCGAGGTCGCCGACCGCCTCAGGGGCCAGGCCGCGCACCCGCAGTTCGCCCGGGGCGCCCGGCTCCACCTCCACCGGCTCGGCGCCCTCGGGGCGGGCCGCGCGCAGGCGGACCGCCAGCTCGGCGGCGTCGGGGCTGCGCACCACCACGTGGGTGCGCGACCACGCCGCGATCAGCTCCGCCATGGGGGCGTCGGCGACCAGCCGGCCGCCGCCGACCACCACCAGGTGGTCGGCCACCAGTTGCAGCTCGCCCATGAGGTGGCTGGAGACGAACACGGTGCGCCCCTCGTCGGCGAGGTCGCGGACCAGGCGGCGCACCCACAGCACGCCGTCCAGGTCCAGCCCGTTGACCGGTTCGTCGAAGATGACGGTCGCGGGGTCGCCCAGCAGCGCGGCGGCGATGCCCAGCCGCTGGCGCATGCCCAGGGAGAACCCGCCGATGCGGCGCCGGGCGGCCGAGGCCAGGCCCACCGTCTCCAGCACCGCGCCGACCCGGGCGGCCGGCACCCCGGTGCCGCGCGCCAGCGCCAGCAGGTGGGCGCGGGCGGTGCGGCCGGGGTGCCCGGCCGAGGCGTCCAGGAGCGCGCCCACCTCGCGGGCGGGCGCGGGGAGGTCGGCGTAGGGGCGGCCGTTGACCAGCGCCGTGCCCGAGGTGGGGCGGTCCAGGCCCAGCATCAGCCGCATCGTGGTCGACTTGCCCGCGCCGTTGGGGCCGAGGAAGCCGGTCACCCGCCCGGGGGCGACCTCGAAGCTCAGGCCGTCCACGGCGGTGGTCTCGCCGTAGCGCTTGGTCAGATCCCGTACTTTCAGCACCGCTTCGCCGTCCTTTGTGCGGATGTCCGTTGTCGGGACCGACGCTACGGGCGCGGGGGAGGGTGCCGCATCGGTGCTTCGTCGGGCGGGGGGG
>NZ_JAJAQC010000008.1 GCF_027604915.1 Streptomonospora mangrovi | reverse complement strand
GCCGCCCGCGCTTTCAGGCGGCCGCCGCCTGGGCCGCGCGGCGCCGGCGGCGCTCCCCCAGGAGCGTGGCGCCCAGCGCGGCCAGCGCCACGGCCGACCCCCCGGTCATGGCCACGGCCATGGCCGGCCCGTCGTTGCCCAGCACCCCCACCAGCGGGGCGATGAGCGCGCCCAGGCCGAACTGCGCGGCGCCCAGCAGCGCCGCCGCCGTGCCCGCCGCCTCGCCGTGGCGCGACAGCGCCAGCGCGGGCGCGTTGGGCAGCACGAACCCGACCGCCGCCAGCACGAACCACAGCGGGACGATGAACCCGGCCATGCCGCCGGCCCCGCTGTAGGCGAAGGCGGTGAGCACCGCGCCGAACGCGGTGGCCGCCACCAGCGCGTACAGCACGATCTGGCGGGCGGTGAAGCGGTTCAGCAGCACGACGTTGAACTGCGAGGCGCCGATGATGGCGACCGCGCCGACACCGAAGGCGATGCCGAACTCCTGCTGGTTGAGGCCGTACTGCTCCTGGAGCACGAACGCCGAGCCCGAGACGTAGGCGAACAGCGCCGACATGCCCAGCGCGGCCACCAGCGCCATCACCAGGAACTCCCGGTCGGTCAGCAGCGCGCCGTAGGTGCGCAGGACCGGACGGATCTCCCCGGCGCGCCGCCGCTCGGGCGGCAGGGTCTCGCGCAGCGCCAGCACCGCCACCAGGAGCAGCAGCACGCCCAGCGCGGCCAGCGCCGCGAAGACGCCGCGCCAGGACCCCACGAGCAGGACGGCGCTGCCCAGCGACGGCGCCAGGATCGGTGCGGCGCCCATGACCAGCATCAGCCGCGACAGCGCGGTGGCGGCCGAGCGGCCGGAGAACAGGTCGCGCACCACCGCCATGGCCACGACCATCGCGGCGGCGGCGCCCGCGCCCTGCACGATGCGCAGCGCGCCCAGCACCGCGACGTTGGGCGCGAGCATGATCAGCAGCGAGGACGCGATGTGCAGCACGGTCCCGGCGATCAGCGGGACGCGGCGGCCCAGGCTGTCCGACAGCGGACCGACCACGAGCTGGCCCAGGCCGAGCCCGAGCAGGGTGCCGGTGAGGGTGAGCTGCACCGCCGAGGAGGAGGCGCCGATGTCCTCGCCGATGGCGGGCAGCGCCGGAAGGTACAGGTCGATGGTCAGGGGGCCGAGGGCCACCAGCGCGCCGAGCACGAGGATGACGCGCAGCTTCTCCACGCCGGTCGGCTCAGCGGGAGAGGAGGTGGCGGGAGTGGAGGAGGTGGAGGGTGCTGGGGGTGTGGGTGGGGAACCGGTGGTGGACGCGTTGGTAACCGCCACTTCGCGGACCGGCCTTTCCGTGTGTGCAGCAAGGGTGCGTGGAACAGGAACCGCCGCCGCGTCCGGCGCAGGGGACGGGCGGGGACGACGGCGTGTTCAGCACGGCCGGGTGCGGATGTGTTCCCCGTTCGACGGTGTGACGCCGCCAACAGCAGCCCAGCGCGAAGTTCCCGCCCCGTAGGGTCAGCGACCGCAGGGCGGGACATCACCTGGTCACACAGCGGCAATCCGCAGGAAACCCGCGCCCCGCGCAGCGGGGACGCGGGTGGACGCCCGGACACTCAGCTCCGGCGGACGCGCACCACGCCCTCGCGGACCTCGCTCTCCAGCACCGGCTGCGCGGCGGTGGCCGGTCCCGACACCACCGCGCCGTCGGTCAGCCGGAAGGTGCTGCCGTGCCACGGGCACGTGATGCAGGCGGAACCGGTCCCGGCCTCGCCCTCGGCCGCCGACAGCTCGCCCTCCGACAGCGGGCCGCCCAGGTGGGCGCAGGTGTCGGCCAGGACGTGCACCCGCTCGCCGCTGCGCACCACCACCAGGCCGATGTCGCCGATGCGCGCGTGCACCGGGGTGTCCTCGGCGAAGTCGGCCGCCTGGCCGATCTCCTGCCAGTCCTCGGGCAGCCGGTCCACCACGTGGTCGGCGTGGGTGGCCCCGCCCGCCAGGTGGTAGGCGATGTGGCCGCCCAGCATGCCGCCCGCGCCCACCGCGCCCATCCCGAACACGGCCAGCGCCTTGCCCAGCCCGGTGCGCCCGCTCGCCCGCGCCAGCGCCGAGGCGGCGAACAGGGCCGCGCCCGCGCCGTTGGCGGCGGCGTGCACGACACCGGTGCGCTGGTGCCGCTCGTGCTGCTGGGACCAGTCCACCGCGCCGGCGACGGCCGCCGGCAGCGCCGCCGCCAGGCCCACCCCCACCAGCAGCCGCGCGGCGCGCTCGGTGCCGGGGAACAGGTCCAGGACGACCGCCGACGCCCAGGCGCCGATGGGCACCTGGACCAGGATCGGGTGGGCGGGGTGGCCCATCGGGACGCCGTGCAGCAGGTCGCGCAGCCGCCCGGGCGGGATGCGGTCCACGATGGGCTTGAGCCGGCCGACCAAGGGGTCCAGTTCCTCGGCGGCCTCGATGCGGTGCATGGTCGTGACGATTCCCATGCGGCGGTGGCTACCCGCGCTCGGGGCACCGAACCACCGCCGCGGCCCGCACGGCGCGCCGAACCGCCGCCGGCCTCCCACGGGACTCCGCATTCCCGCCGGCTCCCCCGCTTCCTCCCCGCTCCCCCGCGCCCGCCCGCACCCGTCCACCCGGGCGCCGCGCGGGCATGGACGCCGTCTTCGCGGGTAGCCCGGCCGGATGTCCGGCCACTCGACCCGAATCCGACCGAAGAGGAGGCTCGCATGGCTCAGCCGACGTTCATCGAGGTGCAGAAGGCGCTGTCGGGGGTGGGCTACCCGTCCTCGCGCGACGACCTCGTCCAGCACGCGCGGCAGAACAAGGCCGGCGACGAGGTCGTGGACGCGCTGCGCAACCTGCCCAAGCAGAACTACGGCGGCCCCGACGAGGTCAGCCGCGACATCGCCGACGTCAGCGGGGAGTCCTCCGGCTGACGCGCCCGCGCGCCGCCGCCCGCCGGCGGTGGCGCGCCGCGCGGCCGGGGCGACCGGCCGCGCCCGACCGACCCGCAGCACCTGACGAAGTGGAGGGAGCCGGCCGTGACCAACCCACCCGCCCAGCAGCAGCCCCATCCCGGTGAGACCGGGCCGATGGACCCCCAGCCCCGCGACGAGATGCGCGACTACGTCGGCCGCGGCCTGCTGGAGGGCAAGACCGCGCTCATCACCGGCGGCGACTCCGGTATCGGGCGCGCGGTGTCGGTGGCCTTCGCCAAGGAGGGCGCCGACGTCGCCGTGGGCTACCTCAGCGAGGACGCCGACGCCGAGCACACCGCCGAACTGGTCCGCCGCGAGGGCCGCCGCTGCGAACTCATCCGCGGCGACGTCGCCGACGAGGGCCACTGCACCGCCCTGGTCGAGCGCACCGTGCGCGAACTGGGCGAGATCGACGTGCTGGTGGCCCACGCCGCCACGCAGGCGCCGGTGGACGACTTCGCCGAGCTGACCACCGAGCAGCTGCGCCGCACCTACGACGTCAACGTATTCGGCGTCTTCTGGACGCTGCGCGCGGCCGCGCCGCACCTGGCCGCCGACGCGTCGGTCATCGTCACCGGCTCCATCAACGGCCTGCGCGGCAACAAGTCGCTGATCGACTACGCCACCAGCAAGGCGGCGGTGATGAACCTGGTGCACTCGCTGGCGCAGCACTACATGAAGGACGGCATCCGGGTGAACTGCGTGGCCCCCGGCCCGGTGTGGACGCCGCTGATCCCCGCGACGCTGGACGCCGACTCCGTCGAGGGCTTCGGCAAGCAGGCGCCGATGGGGCGCGCGGCCCAGCCCGACGAGATCGCCCCCTCCTACGTCTTCTTCGCCAGCAACAAGCTGTCGTCCTACTACACCGACGAGGTGCTGGCCCCCACCGGCGGGGAGATCCAGCCGGGCTGAGCGGCCGCGCACCGCCGACCGAGGACCGAGAACGGCAGGACAGGAGAGGGAACCGACATGGCACAGACCGACGCCCGGGGCACCGACCTCATCGACGTCATCATCGCCGACCACCGCGCGGTCGAGGCGGTGTTCACCGAACTGGAGCAGGGGGCGCCCGACCCCGAGCACCGCAAGCGGCTGGCCGACCACGTGATCACCGAGCTGGTGCGCCACTCGGTCGCCGAGGAGCAGCACATGTACCCGGCGGCGCGGCGGGTGCTGCCCGACGGCGAGGGGATCGTCGACCACGAACTGGAGGAGCACGCCGAGGCCGAGCAGGTCATGAAGGACCTGGCGGACTGCCCGGCGACCGACCCCCGGTTCGAGGAGCTGCTGGGCACGCTGATGTCCGACATCCGCCACCACATCAGCGACGAGGAGGAGGACCTGCTGCCCCGGCTGCGCCAGGCGTGCTCGCGGGAGGAGCTGGCGGAGCTGGGCGCCAAGGTGCTCAAGGCCAAGGAGTCCGCGCCCACCCGGCCGCACCCGCACGCGCCCGACACCCCGCCCGCCAACCGGATCCTGGACCCCGGCGCGGGCCTGATCGACCGCATGCGCGACGCGCTGGCGGGCCGCTCGCACTAGCGCGGCGGCGCGGCGCGGCCGCCACCGCGCCGGGACCCGATCAGGCGGGCACGCGAGCGGCGGCCCTCCCCCGCATCCGGGAAGGGCCGCCGCTCGCGTGCGTCAGGGACTCGGGCCTCGGCCTGGCACCTCGGCCTCGCCCCTCAGCCGCGCGCCTCCGGGCGGGGCATCTCGGCCTCCGGGCGCGGGCGCGGCACCTGGTTGAACCGCCGGCTGGCGGTGTCGTTGAGGCGGGTCAGCAGCCGCAGCACCGGGCCGGTGCGCTCGCGCGCCTGCTCGCCGGTCTCCAACTCCGTGCCCGCCGCCCCCGGCAGCACCGCCCCGGTGGCGCGCAGCGCCGTCTGGACGAGCCCGGGGGCGACCCCCTTGGCCGCCATCGCGACCCGCGCCGCCGGGGTCAGCACGATGTAGCGCCGCCCCTGGCGCATCCCGCGCACGATGGCGCGCGCCGCGCGCTCGGCGTCCATGGACAGCACCGGCAGTCCCGACAGCAGCGCGAACCAGGCGTACTCCGCACCCGGGCGGCTGATGAACTCCGCGCCCACGTGGGAGCCGGTGCGCATCAGGCCGGGAACCACGGTGGTGAAGCGCACGTCGCCGGGGGTCTCGGCGTCCATGCCCTCGGCCAGCGCGGCCTCGGCGAACTTGCCCACGGAGTAGGGCAGCAGGTGCGGCACGCTGACCTTGGCGCCGATCGAGGTGACGGTGACGACGTTGCCGGAGCGCTCGCGCAGCTCGGGCAGGAACGCGCGGGTCAGCCGGTAGGGCGCCCAGAACATCAGGTCCAGCGCCTCGGCGAGGTCCTCCTCGCTCAGCGCCGCGATCGGCCCCACCCGGATGACCCCCGCGTTGTTGACGAGGATGTCCAGCGGGCCGAACTCGCCGCTGACGCGCGCGGTCAGCGCCGCGATCTCGGCCTCCACGCGCAGGTCGCAGGCCAGCCCGTGGGCGTCGATCCCGCGTCCGCGCAGGTCGTCCACTGCGGTGTCCAGTTCGTCGCCGCTGCGGGCGCACACCAGCACCCGGCACCCGGCGGCGCCCAGTTCGCGCGCGATGAGCAGGCCCAGGCCGCGCGACCCGCCGGTGACCAGGGCGGTGCGCCCCGTGAGGTCGGCGGGACGGGGCAGCGCCCGCCACGCCGTCGCGGCCGCCGCCGCGGTTGCGGCCGCCGCGGCGGCCGTGGTCCAGCGCATGTGTCCTCCACTGTGTTCGTGCACGGGGCCGGCGCTTGTGTCCGCGCGCCGGGGCGCGGGGCGCCGGCAGGGCCGGCGGGACCGGCGGGGTGCGGCGGCCCCGCGCGGGGGCCGCGCGCCGCCCGCCGCGCTAGGCGGCCTGGGGCCGCAGCACCACCTTGACCGCGCCGTCCCGCTTGTGCTGGAACATGTCGTATGCCTCGGCGGCGCGGTCCAGCGGCAGCACGTGGGTGGTGAAGTCGTCCACCCCGAGCGGGTCGGAGTCGGGGTCGGTGAGCAGCGGCAGGATGTCGTCGGTCCAGCGCCGCACGTGCGCCTGGCCCATCCGGATCGTCACGCCCTTGTCGAAGAGGTCCATCATCGGCAGGGGGTCGGCCTGGCCGCCGTAGACGCCGCTGATGGACACCGTGCCGCAGCGGCGCACCACGTCGAAGGCCAGGTTCAGCGCCGAGAGCCGGTCCACCCCGGCGCGCTGCATCAGCCGCTCCGACACCGCGTCGGGCAGCAGCCGCGCCGCCGTCTGGGCGGCCTTGCCCACGGGCGCGCCGTGCGCCTCCAGCCCCACGGCGTCGATCACCGAGTGCGGGCCGCGCCCCTCGGTGCGGTCGCGGATCACCGCCGCCGGGTCGTCCTCGGCGTCGCCGTCGACCACGCTGACCCCGTAGCGCTCGGCCATGGCCAGCCGCTCGGGCACCCGGTCGACGCCGAACACCTGCCCGGCGCCCAGGTGCAGGGCGATGCGGGCGCACATCTGCCCGATGGGTCCGAGCCCGATCACCGCCACCGATCCGCCGGGCGGGATGTCGGCGTAGGCCACCGCCTGCCAGGCGGTGGGCAGCACGTCGGAGAGGAACAGGAACCGCGTGTCCGGCGGCCCCTCGGGCACCCGGATCGGGCCGAAGTGGGCCTGGGGCACACGCAGGTACTCCGCCTGCCCGCCGGGCACGTGCCCGTAGAGCTTGGTGTAGCCGAACAGGGCGGCGCCCTTGCCGTACTCGCGGACCTGGGTGGTCTCGCACTGGGCGTAGTAGCGGTCCCGGCACATGGCGCAGTGGCCGCAGGAGATGTTGAACGGCATCACCACGCGGTCGCCGGGGCCGATGCCGGTGACCTCGGGCCCCACCTCGCGCACCACGCCCATCGCCTCGTGGCCGAGGATGTCGCCGGGCTCCATGAACGTGCCCAGGGGCGAGTACAGGTGCAGGTCGGAGCCGCAGACGGCGGTCGAGGTCACCTCGACGATGGCGTCGGTCGGCTCGCGGATCGCGGGGTCGGGGACCTCGCTGGTCCGGACGTCCTCGACGCCCTGCCACGTCACCGCTCGCATGGGTCCTCCCCTCGTCGTCGGTGGGTGTCCACTGGCCCGGGGCGCGGCGCTGAAACCCGGCGGCGCGCCCGGCGCCGCGCACGCGGCCGGAACAAACGGGATGAACAGCGCTGTTGCCTCAAGGTGGGCCCGCGGCCGTCTCCGGCCCGGCCCGCACCGCCCGCGCGCCCCGGCGCGCGCCGCGCCGCTCCCGTCCGCCAACGAAAGGCCGCACGCCGTGTCCGTCCCCGTATCCCTGCTCGACCTGGCGCCCATCAACGAGGGCATGACCGCACGCGACAGCTTCGAGGCCAGCGCGGCCGTGGCCCGCAGCGCCGACGACCTGGGCTACCGGCGGATCTGGTACGCCGAGCACCACAACATGGCCACCATCGCGTCCTCGGCCACCAGCGTGCTGATCGCCCACATCGCCACCCTCACCCGCCGCATCCGCCTGGGCGCGGGCGGGGTGATGCTGCCCAACCACGCGCCGCTGACCATCGCCGAGCAGTTCGGCACCCTGGCCACGCTGCACCCCGACCGCATCGACCTGGGGCTGGGCCGCGCGCCCGGCAGCGACCAGAACACGATGCGGGCGCTGCGCCGCGACCCCGCCTCGGCCGACACCTTCCCCCAGGACGTGCTGGAACTCCAGGGCTACCTCACGGGCGAGTCCCGGATCCCCGGCGTGGACGCGATCCCGGGCAAGGGCACCAACGTGCCGCTGTACATCCTGGGGTCGTCCCTGTTCGGCGCCCGGCTCGCGGCGGCGCTGGGGCTGCCCTACTCCTTCGCGTCCCACTTCGCGCCGGCCGCGCTCCAGGACGCCGTGGCCCTCTACCGGCGGGAGTTCAGCCCCTCCGACCAGCTCGACGCGCCCTATGTGATCGCCGGCGTCAACGCCACCGCCGCCGACACCACCGAGCAGGCCAAGGAGCAGGCGCACCTCGCGCGGCGGCGCATGGCCGCCCAACTGCTGGCACGCGGGCGCACCCTCACCCCCGAGGAGGCCGACGCCGCCCTCGACTCCCCGGCGGGGCGGCAGGTCATGCAGATGGCGCAGTACTCGGCGGTGGGCGACCCCGGCGAGGTGCGCGCCTACCTCGACTGGTTCGCCGGGCACGCCGGCGCCGACGAGCTGATCGTCGCGCCGCAGGCGGGGACGTTGGAAGGCCGGCTGCGCACCGTGGAACTCGTGGCCCAGGCGATGGAGACGGCCGCCGCCTGACGCCCGCCCGGGTCCGGCGTTTTCGCAGGTCAGGCAAATGTGAACGTATGACTCGCGTTTGCCTTTTGCGGGTCGGACGGGTCAGAGTTGAGGCACTCCCGACCCGATCCGACCCCTGGCCTGAAGGGGTCCGCCGCCGCATGCGCGCGTCGGCGCCACCCCCGCGAGAGGACCCGCATGACCCACCCGGCCCCCGCCTCCCCCGATACCGAGGTCAGTACGTTGGGCGGCGCCCCCGTCACGGCGCCGCCGATCGTCATCCGCGGCGCGCGGGTGCACAACCTCAAGGACGTCTCCGTCGAGATCCCCAAGAACCGGATCGTCGTGTTCACCGGCGTCTCCGGCTCGGGCAAGTCCTCGCTGGTGTTCGGCACCGTGGCCCAGGAGGCCCAGCGCCAGCTCAACGACACCTACCCGGCGTTCGTGCGCGGGTTCCTGCCCAAGTACGAGAAGCCCGAGGCCGACCACGTCGACAACCTGTCGGCGGCGATCGTGGTCGACCAGAAGCCGGTGGGCGGCAACTCCCGCTCCACCGTGGGCACCGTCACCGACATCCACCCCCAACTGCGGGTGCTGTTCTCGCGCATGGGCGAGCCCTCGGCCGGGATGTCCTCGGCCTACTCCTTCAACACCCCCGCCGGGGCCTGCCCCGAGTGCCAGGGCCTGGGCCGCAAGGTGGGGCTGGACCCCGACACGTTCTTCGACCTGTCCCGCTCCCTCAACGACGGCGGGGTGCGGTTCCGGATGTTCGAGGGCGGCATTGCGGGCAGCATGTGGACGGCGGTGCTCGACGGCGACAAGCCCCTGGGGGAGTTCACCGAGGAGGAGTGGCGCACGCTGCTCCACGGTGGCCGCGACAAGACGCTGAAGGTCCCGGTCGAGACCGGCAGCGGCACCTACAACATGACCTACGAGGGGATCGCCGACCGCTTCGAGCGCCTCTACCTCAAGCGCGACATCTCCGGCATGAGCAAGCGCAGCCGCGAGGCGGTGCAGGCGGTGATCCGCGAGGGGCGGTGCCCGGCGTGCGACGGTGCCCGGCTGGCGCCGGCGGCGCTGGCCTCGCGCATCGACGGCCGCAACATCGCCGACTGGACCGCGATGGAGCTGGACGACCTCATCGGGGTGCTGGAGGAGATCGACCACCCCCAGGGCACTCCCATCGCGCGCTCGGCCGCCGCCGCGCTGCGCCGGCTCAGCGACATCGGCCTGGGCTACCTCAGCCTGGACCGCGAAACCACCACTCTGTCGGGCGGCGAGGCCCAGCGGCTGAAGATGGTGCGCTACCTGGGGTCGTCCCTGGTGGGCATGACCTACGTCTTCGACGAGCCCAGCACCGGCCTGCACCCCCACGACGTGGGCCGGCTCAACCGGCTGCTGAAGGCGCTGCGCGACCGGGGCAACACGGTGCTGGTGGTCGAGCACGACCGCGACGTCATCGGGATCGCCGACCACGTCGTGGACATGGGTCCGCTGGCGGGCTCCCACGGCGGGCAGGTGGTGTACTCCGGGCCGCCCGAGGGGCTGCGCACGAGTGACACCCTGACCGGGCGGTGCCTGCGGCGGGCCACCGGGCTCAAGGACGCGGTGCGCGAGCCGCGCGGCTGGCTGCGCGTGGACAACGCCCGGCGGCACAACCTCAAGGACGTGTCGGTGGCGGTGCCCACGGGCGTGCTGACGGTGTTCACGGGGGTGGCGGGCTCGGGCAAGAGCACCCTGGTCACCGACGTGTTCGCCGCCGCCCACCCCGAGGCGGTGCTGATCGGGCAGCAGGCCATCACCGCCTCCAGCCGCTCCACCCCGGCGTCGTTCCTGGGGATCATGGACCCGCTGCGCAAGAGCTTCGCCGACGCCAACCGGGTGGACCCGGGCATGTTCAGCTTCAACTCCAAGGGCGCCTGCGCCGCCTGCGGCGGGCGCGGCGAGATCACCGCCGAGATGTCGTTCATGGACCCGGTGACCATGGTCTGCGAGGCGTGCGAGGGGCGGCGCTACGACAACGCGGTGCTGGCCTACCGGCTGCGCGGGCACACCATCGCCGAGGTCATGGCGATGACCGCGGAGGAGGCCGCGGGGTTCCTCACGGAGCAGAAGATCGCGGCGCAGTTGCGCCACCTGGTCGAGGTGGGGCTGGGCTACCTGACGCTGGGCCAGGAGCTGAGCAGCCTGTCGGGGGGCGAGCGGCGGCGGCTGAAGCTGGCCACCCACCTGACCAAGCGCGGCGGCCTCTACATCATCGACGAGCCCACCAACGGCCTGCACATGGCCGACGTCGACACCCTGCTGGCCCTGCTGGACCGGCTGGTGGACGCGCGCAACACCGTGGTGGTGATCGAGCACGACCTGGACGTGGTCAAGCACGCCGACTGGGTGATCGACCTCGGCCCGCACGGCGGCAAGGACGGCGGCCGCATCATGTTCGAGGGCACCCCCCACGACCTGGTCGAGGACGAGCACTCCCTGACGGCCCGCCACCTGCGCGCCGACCTGGCGGCGGCGGAGTAGCACCGCCCGCCGGTCCGGGGTGGGGGCCGCACAGCGGCGCCCCCGCCCCGGACCGGCGACGCCCCGAGGCGGGCCGGGCAGCCCCCGCACGTCCTGCCGGCGATCCGGGGCGGGCGGCGCCTTCAGGCGAGCAGCGCGCCGGTGCAGCCGTGCGCCGTCCACAGGTGCTTGCCCGACCCCATCGATCGAATGTATGTTCGATCCAGTCGTTCGGGCGGCGGCAGCGGCCGCCGGCTGAACGCGCGGCCGCCGGGACCGCTCACGGCACGCCGGCCCCCCGGTGCGCACCCGGCGGCCGCGCCCCCAGCACAATGGTCGCCATGGCCACCACCCGACACCCCCGGCTGGAGATCGAGTACTGCACCCAGTGCCGCTGGCTGCTGCGCGCGGCCTGGACGGCGCAGGAACTGCTGACGACCTTCCGCACCGAACTCGGCGAGGTCGCGCTGATCCCGGGCACGGGCGGGGTCTTCGAGGTCCGCCTGGACCAGGAGCGGCTGTGGTCGCGCGCTGAGGACGGCGGGTTCCCCGACCTCGCCGCGCTCAAGCGCGCGGTCCGCGACCGCGTCGCACCCGACCGGTCGCTGGGCCACTCCGAGGGGCGCCGCGAGTAGCTCCCGCCCGGCGGGCGGCGGGGGCCGGGCGGCGCCGCGCGTCCGGCCACGGCCCGGCGCCCGGCCTGCGCGGCGGCGCCGGGGTGTGCTTGAATCAGCCCAGCGCACGCCTTGCACCGCGCCGCCGCGGGGAACACCGGTCACCGTTCCCGCCCGCCCGTTCGACCACCGCTTGTCAGCCCGACAGCCCGTCAGCTCGTCAGCCCACGGCCGGAGCCGCGATCACCCGGCGGCCGGCGCGCGGCCCGCTCTCGCCTACAGGGGCGCCATGGTCAGGAACACGGTCCGGCGGCTGTTCGCCGCGTTCGTCCTCATCGCGATCGGCTGGGCGGCGGCCATGCTCGTGATCGGCTCCGACGGGCTGCTCAGCGACCTCGCCCTGCGGCTGCTCCCGCTGGGCTGCGTGCGGGCGTTCGCCAGCTACCCCGCCCAGTACGACTGCCAGGACATCGGCTTCGTCGGCGTCTTCGCGTTCTGGGGGCTGGCGGCCTCGGCGCTGACCCTGCTGGTGTGCGCGGTGGCCACCTGGAACGGGCGGTCCGCCGATCCCCGGCGCGAGGCGGCCCGGCCCGACCCCGACGACTGACCCCGCGCCGCCGGGAAAACCGGTGGCCGCGCCGCGCCGGCGGGTGCAGGGTGGTGGCCGCACCTCCCTCCTCCCCCGCCAGGAGCCGCCGATGACGCACGCCACCGACGAGGCCGCCCGCATCGCCGAGCAGGGCACGATCCTGCGCTGCCAGGTGGGCTCGGGCCTGCACGGGATCACGGTCGGCGCGCAGCACGACCGCGACGAGATGGGCGTCTGCGTGGAGCCGCCGGAGTACGTGATCGGGCCGCGCTCCTTCGAGCAGTACGTCCACCGCACCCGCCCCGAGGGCGAGCGCTCGCGGCCCGGCGACCTCGACCTCACCGTGTACTCCCTGCGCAAGTGGCTGCGGCTGGCCCTGGAGGGCAACCCCACCGTGCTGCTGCCGCTGTTCGCGCCCGAGCACGAACTGGTCGCGGTCACCGGCCTGGGCCGCGAACTGCGCGCCTCGGCCGACCGCGTCGTGTCGCGCCGAGCCGGGCAGCGGGCCCTGGGCTACCTGACCGCCCAGCGCGACCAACTGCTGGGCCGGCGCGGCGGGCGCACCAACCGCCCCGAACTGGCGGAGGTCCACGGCTTCGACACCAAGTACGCCTACCACATGGTGCGGCTGGGCGTGCAGGGCGTGGAGCTGATGGAGACCGGCCGGGTGACGCTGCCGATGCCCGAGCCGTGGGGGTCGTGGCTGCGGGCCCTGCGCCGGGGCGCCCACACCCGCGACGAGGCCCTGGCGGTGACCGCCGACCTGGAGGAGCGCCTGCGCACGCTGGCGGCCACCGGCCCGCTGCCGCCCGAGCCCGACACCGCGTGGGCGGAGTCCTGGCTGGTGGACGCCTACCAGCGGACCTGGCGGGCGGCGGCGCCGGTGTGACCGCCGGGGCCGCCTGGGGCGGGCGGCCCCGGGCCGTCCCGGCCGGCCCCGGGCGGCCGCAGGTGGACGCGGTTGCCGCCATCGCCCGGGGGAGCTGCGGCCCCGCGCCGGGACGGTGTGTCGCGGCCCACTAGAGTCTCCCCATGCCCAGGACTGGAACACGTTTCACACGGTGGGTCGTCGGCGTTCTCTGCGTCGTGGCGGTCCTGGCCCTGCTCGCCGCCGGGGCCGGCCTGTGGTCGGTGCGGCGCGCCTTCCCCCAGACCGAGGGCGAACTGGCGCTGCCCGCGCTCACCGGCGAGGCCACCGTGTACCGCGACGGGCGCGGCGTGCCGCACGTCTACGCCGCCACCGCCGAGGACCTCTTCCGGGCGCAGGGGTTCGTGCACGCCCAGGACCGGTTCTGGCAGATGCACTTCAACCGCATGACCACCGCCGGGCGGCTGGCCGAGCTGTTCGGTCCCGACCAGGTGGGCACCGACGTCTACCTGCGCACCATGGGCTGGCGGCGCGTCGCCGCGCAGGAGTACGACCTGCTGGAGCCCGCCACCCGCGCCTACCTCGACGCCTACGCCGAGGGTGTCAACGCCTACCTGGGCCAGCGCGGCGGCGGCGAACTGGGGTTGGAGTTCACCGTGCTGGGCGTGCTCAGCCCCGACCACGAGGTCGAGCCCTGGACCGCCGTGGACAGCCTGGCCTGGCTCAAGGCCATGGCCTGGGACCTGCGCGGCAACATGGCCGAGGAGATCGAGCGGGCCGGCCTGGTGGCCGACGGCCTGACCCGCGAGCAGGTGGAGGAGTTGTACCCCGCCTATCCCGAGGAGGAGCACGCGCCGATCGTGCCCGGCGGGCAGGTGCGCGACGGCGCCTTCACCTTAGACCCCGAACCCGAGCCCGAGGCGGACCCGGGCGACGGGGGCGACACCGCGCTCCCGCCGGCCGGCGCCGCCCCGGCGCTGGCGGAGGTGGGCGCGGACCTCGCGGCCGTCCCGCCTCTGCTGGGTCCGCAGTCCTCCGGCCTGGGCTCCAACTCCTGGGTGGTCTCGGGCGAGCACACCGCCTCAGGTCTGCCGCTGCTGGCCAACGACCCCCACCTCGGGGCGCAGATGCCCTCGGTGTGGCACCAGACCGGGCTGCACTGCACCGAGGTGACCGACGCCTGCCCCTTCGACGTCACCGGGTTCGGCTTCGCCGGCCTGCCCGGCGTGGTCATCGGGCACAACGCCGACATCGCGTGGGGGTTCACCAACCTGGGACCCGACGTCGCCGACCTCTACCTGGAGCGGATCGAGGGCGACGCCGCCGTGGTGGACGGCGAGCGCGAGCCCCTGGAGACCCGCGAGGAGGTGGTGCGGGTGGCCGGCGGCACCGACGTCGCCTTCACCGTCCGCTCCACCCGCCACGGGCCGCTGCTGTCGGACGCGGCCAGCGCGCTGGACCTGCGCGAGATCGGCGAGGCCCCGCCGGTGGACGCCGAGGGCCGGCCCGCCGAGGAGGCCGCCGACGCGCCCGAGGGCGGCTACGGGGTGGCGCTGAGCTGGACCGCGCTGGAGCCGGGCACCACGGCCGACGCGATCTTCGCGATGAACGCCGCGACCGACCTCGCGTCCTTCCGCGAGGCCGCCCGGTCCTTCGCCGTGCCCGCGCAGAACCTGGTCTACGCCGACACCGAGGGCACCATCGCCTACCAGGCGCCGGGGCGCATCCCGGTGCGCGGCGCCGGGGACGGCCGCTGGCCCGCGCCCGGCTGGGACTCCGACCACGACTGGACGGGCTACCTCGACTTCGAGGAACTGCCCGCCGCGACCAACCCGCAGTCGGGGTTCATCGTCACCGCCAACCAGGCCGCAGTGGGGGCGGACTACCCCCACCTGCTCACCGCCGACTGGGACTACGGCTACCGCTCCGAGCGGATCCGCACCCTGCTCGCCGACGCCGTGGAGCGCGGCGGGCTCACGGTCGCCGACATGGGCGAGATCCAACTGGACAACGAGAACAGCGGCGCCCGCGCGATCGTCCCCTACCTGCTCGACGCACCGGCCGAGGGCACCGCCGCCAAGGGGCGGCGGCTGCTGGCCGACTGGGACTTCCAGCAGGACACCGACTCCGCCGCGGCGGCCTTCTACAACGCGGTGTGGCACCACCTGCTCGACCTCACCTTCGACGAGCTCGGCAGCGGCTACCCCATGGACGGCGGCTCGCGCGGCTGGCTGGTGGTGAGCCGGCTGCTGGCGGACCCGGACTCGCCGTGGTGGCAGGGCACGGTGGCCGACGGCCGCGACGCGGTGCTGGCGGAGGCGATGGAGCGCGCCGCCGAGGAGCTGACCCAGACGCTGGGCGACGACCCGAGCGCGTGGCGGTGGGGCGACCTGCACACCCTCACGGCCGGCCACCCGTCGCTGGGGTCCTCGGGCATCGCCCCGCTGGAGTGGGCGTTCAACGGCTCCACCGTGGAGGCGGGCGGCGGCACCAGCGTCGTCAACGCCACCGGCTGGGACACGCAGGAGGGCTACGAGGTCACGGCGGTCCCGTCGATGCGGATGACCGTGGACCTCGCCGACTTCGACCGCTCCCGCTGGATCGACCTCACCGGCCCGTCCGGTCACGCCTTCCACCCCCACCACCAGAACCAGACCCCGCTGTGGGCCGCCGGTAAGACCATCCCCATGCCCTTCACCCGCCCGGCGGTGGAGGAGGCGGCGGAGGATGTGCTGACCCTGCGCTGAGGCGGCGAGGGCACCGAAGCCAAGCGGGGGTCCGGGCTCGCGGCCACCGGTCAGCGGGGCGGATGGCCACGGCAGAGACGAGGGCACCAAAGCCGAGCGCGGCCCAGGACCCCCGACCACCGGCCCTCGGGTCAGTTGGTTGAGGTGGCGACGGGTCGGGGCGGCCGCGCTGCCCGCGCAGTGGGGCTCCATGACCTGGGAACTGCTTGGGATGGCTCGTTGGAGGGGTCGGGTGAATCGAATCCGCACCTCCACGCGGCTCGGCGCCGCACGCGAACCGATCCGCTCAATCCCGCGAGCACGCTTGGTCACCACCCCCCACTCCCCCCACTTCGCCCGTCCCACGCCCCCGCCGCCGCCGGATTCTCGTGACCTGGGACTCTCGCGCGCATGATCGTCAGGGGCTACCATGTCCGCCGATCTTCGGCCCCCCAAGCCCGATCGCACCCAGGCACACCCCTCCCCACCGACCGCCACTCTCCGCGACTACCGGATCACTGGATACGCGCCCATGAGCCCCAGCCACGGCCCCGACCAGCCGCCGCCCCCCACCGGCTGCCCCCTCCACGACAACGCCGTCCCCCTCCCCGACTTCGCCGCCGACGACGTCGACCCCGCCGACTACCTGGAAGGGCTGCGCGCCACCCACGGCGCCCTGGCGCCCGTGGACTTCGAGGACGGCGTGGCGGCCTGGCTCGTGCTCGACTACTCCGCGCTCGCCGAGGTCCTCAAGGACCCGCACCGCTTCCCCCGCGCCTCGAACCACTGGCGCGAGCAGACCGAGGGCCGCTTCGGTCCCGACAAGTCCTCCTACACCCTCTTCAGCGACCGGGGCGGCCTCAACGCCCTGTGCCTGGACGGCGAGGAGCACCGCCGCCGCCGGGCCGCCATCAAGTGGGCGCTGGACTCCCTCGGCGGCGCCCGCGTGCGCGTGGACGCCGCGCAGCTCGCCGACACCGCCGTCAACGGCTTCTGCACCGCCGGGCAGGCCGACATCGTCACCGACTTCGCCGCCGTCGTGCCCGCGCTCATGCTCAACCGGTGGTTCGGCATGACCCAGGACGAGTTCGGCTACCTGGTCGAGTGCATGGCCCGGCAGTGGGAGGTCGACGCCGACTCCACCGCGGCCCAGCAGCGGCTCGTCGAGCACGGCGCCCGCATCGCCGAGGCCAAGCGCGCCGCCCTCAAGGCCGGCGAGATCGGACCCGGCCACGACCTGGTGGCGGCCCTGGTGTCGGCGCCGCAGAACCTCTCCGACATGGAGATCGCCTTCGACCTCGAACTGCTAATCGCCGCCTCGGTCGACCCCGTCAAGAACCTCATCGCCAGCACCGTGCACCTGCTGCTGACCGACCGCGCCATCGCCACCGAGGTGGCCGGCGCGCGGGTGAGCGTGTCCGACGCGGTGGACCGGGTGCTGTGGACCGACCCGCCCATCGCCACCCTGCCCGGCCGCTTCCCCACCACCGACGTCGTCATCGAGGGCCGCTCCGTCCGCGCCGGAGAGGGGCTGGTCCCCTGCTACCTGGCGGCCAACCGCGACCCCAAGCTGGGCGCCCAGACCCTGGGCTCGGGCAACCAGTCCTACCTGTCCTTCGGCGCGGGCGCGCACGCCTGCCCCGCGCGCGGGCTGGGGATCGGCGCGGTCGCCGCCGCCGTCGAGACGCTGCGCCGCCGCCTGCCCGACCTGCGGCTGGCCGTCCCCGCCGCCGACATCCGCCCGCTGCCCACGGTCTACCGGCGCGGGCCCCGGAGCCTGCCCGTCGCCTTCACCCCCGCACCCGTCCAGGAGACCGCCACCGGAGGAGCCCCGTGGAACCCGTCGAACTCCCCGTCCGGCTCGACCCCCGCGCGGGCGACGTCCACGGGCAGGCCCGACTCCTCCGTGGAATCGGCCCCCTTGTCCCGGTTCGTCTCCCGGGTGATGTCGTTGTTTGGGCGGTGACCCGGCACGCCGAACTCCAGGAGATCCTCACCTCCCGCGACTTCTCCCGGTCCAGCCGGAACTGGCGGGCGCTGCGCGACGGCGAGGTGCCCGACGACTGGCCCATGATGAGCAACGTCCTGCTCCAGAACATGCTCACCGCAGACGGCGCCGACCACCGGCGCATGCGGTCGCTGGTCTCGCGCGCCTTCACCCCGCGCCGCGTCGCCGACCTGCGCCCGCGCGTGGACGCGATCGTGGCCGACCTGCTGGCCGGCCTGGACGCCGCCGGCGGGCGGGCCGACCTGCGCGCGGCGTTCGCGTTCCCGCTGCCCATGCGGGTGCTGGCCGAGCTGTTCGGGATCGCCGAGGAGGACCGCCCGCGCCTGGTCGGCCTGGTGCGCCGCGGTTTCGGCTCCAGTGTCATGACCCCCGAGGAGGGCGCCGGGTTCTACGAGGAGATCCACGAGGTGCTGGGCGCCCTCATCGAGGAGCGCCGCGCGGCCCCCGCCGACGACCTCGCCAGCGCGCTGATCGCCGCGCGCGACGGCGGCGACCGCCTCAGCGACACCGAACTGGTCGACATGCTGTTCCTGTTCCTGGCCGCCGGGTTCGAGACCACCGAGGGCGTGCTGGTCAACGCGGTGCGCGCGCTGCTTACCCACCCCATCTACCTGGAGTTCCTGGCCCACGGCGAGGTCACGTGGGAGGGGGTGGTCGAGGAGGTGCTGCGCTGGGACACCTCGTTGTTCACCCTGCCGTTCGCCTACGCGCTGCGCGACGTCGAGGTCGGCGGGTCCGCGCTGCGCGCCGGCGACGCGGTGCTGCTGTGCTACGGCGCGGCCGGGCGCGACGAGACCTGGCACGGCCCCGGCGCCGAGGAGTTCCGGCCCGAGCGCGAGCAGCGGCAGCACCTTGCGTTCGGCTGGGGGCCGCACCACTGCATGGGCGCGCCGCTGGCGCGGATGGAGGCGACGGTGGCCCTGCGGGAGCTGTTCACCGCGTTCCCCGACCTGCGTCTGGACGCCGACCCGGCCGACCTGCCGGCGGTGCCCTCGCTCATGGCCAACACCGCCGAGCGCCTGCCGGTGGTCTACACCACCCGCCCGGAGCGCGCCCGCCGCACCCGGGCCTCGCGCGAGCGCTGAGGGCGGGGGCGCCATAATCGGAGGCCGCACCCTGAAACGCGACACGAGGACGGCGCCGTGGCGGCATCGCTGGACGACCTCCACCGGGAACTGGTGGAGCTGACCCCGCTCGCGGGCGACCTCACCCCCGCCAACCTGGCGCTGCTCCAGGAGCGCCTGCCCCCGCTCACCGCGGCCCTGGGCGAGCACCTGGTCGCGCGGCGCGAGGGCGTCGCCCGGATGGCCGCGTTGGGGGCCAACCGCCTGCTGCCCGACGCCCTCTACCGGGACGGCGTCCGGGCGCTGCGTGCCAAGGACCACGGCCGCGCCGAGCACCTCCTGCTCCAGGCCACCGCCGAGCAGGTGGCGGCCGCCCTGCGGCTGATCGACTGGCGGGACGCGATGGAGCGGCCGGCGCTGGACAACGAGATCGCCGAGGCGGTGTCGCAGGGCTGGCAGTCGTGCTGGGAGCTGACCAAGGCGCAGCGCGGCAACGGCCGCTGGGAGGCGGCCGAGCAGGCGTTGGCGGCGGTGGCCGAGCGGGTCGCCACCGACGGCCGCTGGGAGGGCGTGCAACAGGACCTGAAGGCGGTGCGGGCAAAGCTCACCCAGGTGCGCCTCAGGGACGGCGGCCACCGGCTGCGCGCCGCGCTGCACTCCCTGCGGCGCGACGTCCGCCAGGCCGAACAGCCCGCGCCCACGATCACCGGGTACATCGCCGCCACCGGCGAGGCCCCCGGCCGCGTCCACACCCCCTTCTTCACCCACCGCAACTACGAGCGCCGCACCCGGGGGCGCTGACGGGCGCGGAGGCCGCGGTGATCGGCGCGGCACCTGCCGAAGGCCCCGCCCGAGTCGCGATCACTCCGCGGTGAACCTCGCGGGCTCATCCGTGGACAGGTGGTCCTGCACCACGATGGTCTTGGCCTCGGTCCCTTCGGGCACATCGAACGCCTCACTGCCGGGGTTGATCTGCTCCGGGAAGAACTGCGAATCGATGAGTTCGTGGCTGGAGTGCTCCCGGCCCTTCCCATCCACCAGTGTCACGTTGGTGGAGTCGAACGTGGCGGCTTGGTCCCCGATGTCCGTACATGACCGATCCTCCGATTATTACGAGGAGGTTGTACGTCTTCTTTCATCGTGCGCCCGGTGTTCCACACATGCGGGAAACCGCGCTTCTCCAAAGCGTAAAGAACCCACACGATCCACGGCGGAGTACTCAGGCCCCGCGTGCGGCCCGGGGACCGGGCAGGGACGGGGGCGGGGTTCGGCGGCCTGGGGAGAGGCCGGCGGCCACCGTGGTGCCTGCCTTGGCGACAGCCTTGAGGATACCGCGCGGAGGGGTGATCGGGCGGTGTCCGCCCAGGTAACCGCCTTCGTCCGGGTTGGCCGTGTCGGAGATTCGCGCGCGCTGGACCGCGTTCTTGAGGGCGTCGTGCGCCGACTCGAAGCGGTTCCGGTGGTCCCGCACGGCGTCGGCGACGGCCCGGCTGACGACATGCTCGCCCGAGGCGCGGTCGGCGTTGGCCCGCGCCCGCTCCAGAGCGGTCTCGACGTGGGCGCCCAACCCGTGCGGCAGCGCGTCCAGGGCCGCCCTCGCCGCGCGGGTGCGGGGGTCGCTCCGGGCGTCCTCCGCGGAGATCCGCTCGTTGACCTGGGCGAGCACCGTGTCGACAAGCGACCGGTACAGGACGAGCGCCCGCCGGCCCGCGCGGCGGATGGACCGTTCGCCTTCGACGGGTCCGGCGGCCTCCGACCGGTGCAAGGCCGCCTTGCCGAAGGTCCACGCCGTGTGGTGGTCGCCGGACTCCTTCAGGTGCTCGACCAGTTCCCGGGCCGCCTCAACGGTCTCGACGTGGCGCGGCCCGTGCGCCTGGGCCGTCATGGCGTGGATCTCGGTGCGCGCCGCCGTCATCTCGGTGTCCCAGCCGCCCGTGCCGGGGGTGGTCCGCAGGCGGGAGCCGACGAGGTCGTCGAAGGCGTCGGGGTTGTCCCGTTGGGCGGCCGGGACGGCGGACCGGACCTCCTTCAGCCCGGCGACCACGCCGTGGAGCACCCGCAGCCCGGAGGTGCGCGCCTCGGCGGCCTCGGTGTCCAGCCCGGCGTCGGTCAGGAACTGCTGGGCCGCCCGGTACTTGAGGGCGGCGCCGCCCAGGTGGCCGGCCTCCTCCAGCAGCGATCCGATACGCCGGGAGATGCGCCCGCGCTCCGCCAGGTGGTCGCGGCTCAGGGGGTCGTAGCGGGCCAGCCGCTCCGCCTCCACCGCCGCGGCGGCCAGCGGGTTGCGCTTGGCGACCTCGGCCGCGAGCGCGGCGAGGTCGGCGGGCACCAGGATGTCGTGGGTGCGCAGCCCCTTCTTGAGCCGGGTCTCGGTCCCGGCTTCGGGGCCGTGGGCCACCGACCGGCGTGAGCCGCTCCAGTGCCGGTGGGCCTCGGTGAGGATCGCGCGGGTGTCCAGCTCGGCGAAGGGCGGGCTCTTGCCGTCGCGGCGAGCGAATGCGTCCGTGTAGACCTGGGTGAACGCCTCCAGGTACGCCTGGGCGAACACCGCCAGGGAGCGGGCGTCGTGCGCCGCCTTGTCCGTGCCGTCGGCCATGGTGAGAGCCCTTCCGCTCGACCGGCCGCGCCCGGGCTCCGGCGCCGGTGCCGGTGGTGCCCGGCGATCTTACCGGCCCGCTCCGGCAGGCGCCACGGGCCGTGCCGCGGCGTCCGCCCGGGGTCGGGGGGCGGGGATCAGTAGCCGCCGGGGCGCCCCGGCGGCGGAGCCGCGCCCGCGCCGCGCACGGTGATCACCCGGGTGGCGACCGCCTTGTCGTGCAGCGCCTGCTGGTAGGGCTGGTCCCACAGCGGCCACAGCACGTCGATCAGCCAGCCCAGGCAGGTGACCGAGCCCAGGACGACGTGCACCAACTGGCGCCCGGCGGACAACCCCAGCGACGGCGGCTCGCCCGTCTTCATCGAGACGACCTTGATCCCGAACAGCCGCTTGCCCAGCGTGCGCCCGCTGCGGGCGTGGGGCAGCCAGAAGTAGCTGAACGCAAGGAAGGCGCCCACCGCGCCGCAGAAAAGCGTGGTGGGGATCCCGATCGCCGCCTCCTGCTCCTCGGGCAGGTTCTGGCCTTCGAGGATGTAGACGATCAGGCCCAGTCCGCCGTAGAAGCAGACCAAAAAGATCGGCAGCGCGATCAGGGTGTCGATGACGTAGGCGCCCACCCGCGCGATCCAGCTCGCCGGCGGCGGCCACACCGGGCCGGGCTCCGGCAGCGGCGGCGGCACCGGGCCCGGCGCGCCGTAGTCGCCGGGGAGGGGCGCCGCGTAGCCCCCCGGCGCCGGCGCGCCGTACGCCGGCGGCGCCGGGTACCCCGCGTGCGGCGCGGGGGCGGGGCCGGTGTAGGGCGGGCCGTAGGGCTGGGGGCTGTAGGGGTCGCTCATGGGGGCTGGTCCTCGGTGACGGGGGCGGGCTGCGGTCGGGGCCGGCGCGCGGGCCGCGGGACGGCGGGTCAATTCTGGCACAGCGCGTCCCAGTCGCGGCCCGTGCCGACCGGGCGACGGGGCCGCCCCGGTGCGGTGCGGGAAACGCGCGGGGGCGTTCGGACCCGCGAGAGTCCGAACGCCCCCGTGTGGCGCCTCGGTGCCGCCCTTTCCCCTCAGCCCGTCAGGCGTCGGGCCCGGGGTCGGGGTGGCGGGAGAGGTGGATGATCGCCGCGATCAGACCGCCCCAGACGATCACGATGGCGAGGACCATCATCACGATGGCTCCGACGGACATCAGCGCCCCCTCTCGGTTTCGCCGGCGGCGGCGGTCCCGGCCCCGGGGCCGTCCCCGTCTGCGTCGGCCGCCTCACTCGGCAGGTTCTTCCACGGGATCAGCGAGATCAGGATGCCCAGCACCAGGGCGGCGCCGGCCACGCCCCATCCCGCCGTGAGCAGGAACCACGTCGGGTAGTCCTCGTAGTTCTGCGCCAGCTCCGCGCGCAGGCTGTCGTACATCATGAAGCCGAGGACGACCGGCGTGATCACGCTCAGGGTGATGCGCCACCACCAGGTGAGCGCGACCACCGAGGTCTTGGCGGCGTGCGCCTCCAGCATGGGCAGGCGCCGCACCACCCAGGCCACGACGATGACCGACGCCAGGCCCGCCAGCACGATGCCGTACTGGTTGATGAAGTGGTCGGCGGCGTCGAGGAGGTAGATCCCCTGGTCGGTGGGGAACAGCGCGATCGACACGGCGGCGATCACCCCGCCCACCAGCAGCGCGGCGGGCACGCGGCGCATGCCCAAGCGGTCCTGGACCGCCGAGACCACGACCTGGACGATGCTGATCAGCGAGGTCAGGCCGGCGATCACCAGCGAGACGAAGAACAGCACGCCGAACAGCCCCGCGCCGAAGGGCAGGCTGGAGATGATCTGCGGGAAGGCGACGAACGCCAGGCCGATGCCGCTGGTGGCGACCTCGTCCACCGGGATCCCGCTGGCCACCGCCATGAAGCCGAGGGTGGCGAACACGCCGATGCCGGCCAGGATCTCAAAGGAGCTGTTGGCGAACCCGGCCACCATCGCCGACCCGGTGAGGTCGGAGCGGCGGCGCAGGTAGGACGCGTAGGTGATCATGATGCCGAACCCGATCGACAGCGAGAAGAAGATCTGGCCGTAGGCCGCGACCCACACGCTGCCGTCGGTGATGGCCGACCAGTCGGGCGCGAACAGCGCGTCCAGGCCCACCGCCGCGCCTTCGAGGAACAGCGCCTGCACCACCAGGATCGTGAACAGCACGGCAAGCAGCGGGATGAAGATGCGGTTGGCCCACTCGATGCCGCGCCGCACGCCCAGGACCATGACGATCAGGACGAGGACCCACACGCCCACCAGCGGCCACAGCACGCCGGGGACGTAGTTGGTGATGCCACCGGGGGCGGCGGCCACCTGGAGGAAGTCCTCGTAGAGGAACGCCTCGGGGTCATCGCCCCAGGTCTGCCTGAGGGAGAACCAGGCGTAGCACAGGCCCCACGCCACGATGGCCCCGTAGTACACCGCGATCACGAACGAGATGGCGACCTGCCACCAGCCCAGCGCCTCGGTGGGCCGCGACAGCCGGCGGAACGACGCCGGCGCCGAGCCGCGGAAGCGGTGCCCGATCGTGTATTCCATGATCAGCAGCGGGATGCCGGCGGTCAGCAGCGCCACGAGGTAGGGAACCAGGAACGCGCCGCCGCCGTTCTCATAGGCGATGTAGGGGAACCGCCAGATGTTGCCCAACCCCACAGCGGATCCGATCGCCGCGAGCAGGAAGCCCGTACGGGACCCCCACTGCTCGCGGTGCTCTTGTGCCATCTGAAGCTCCTGCCTTTCTGCGCCCGGAGACGGTCGGCAGCCGAAAACGGCCGATTAGCCGCGCCGCCACACGGATGCGGCGCGATCGGACACGTTAGCGGACTCTCCGCGCGCCGCGCGCCCCCACCTGCGGGGTTGCGGTGGTGCCCCGCCCCCTACCCCGCTCGGCGCGTTTGGCACAGACCGAAACGGGCGGGCGCGGCATCTCCGAAACCGTCGGTGAAACGGGAGCGGGGCGGTACCGAAACCCCCGCGAGAACGGAGGCCGGCGCGGTGTCGAGACCTACGCGACCGGGCGGCGGCACCACGTCCGGAACGTCGTCCGCGAGGCCGGCCGGCGCGAGCGGACACGGCGGGTACGCGCACCCGCCGCCCCGGGCGGGTCCTTCGCGGGTCCGGCCGGTATCCCCGGGCGCGGCTGAGGCGCCTGGCGCGAATCCGTCGGCATCTGGCAGTCCGGCCACTCCCCTGGTGGCGGGCCGCGCTCCTACGGTCGTGAGCGCACGGGGGCGCGAGCGCGCCCCGCCACCGCCGAAGGAGACCGGAACCCGCCATGCTGACCGTCGTCGCCCCGATCCTGATCGGGCTGGCCTACGCCGCCCTCAACTCCCTCATCGCCGAGCCGCACCGGCGGCGCTTCAACGCGGTGTTCGTCGCCGGCGCCGGGGCCGCCTACCTGAGCGGCGGGGGCTTCGGCCCCCTGGAGTTGGTCTTCACGGCCGTGGCGACCTACTGCGCCTACCGGGGCCTGGACTCCTGGGCGTGGATCGGGGTCGCCTGGCTGCTGCACACGGTGTGGGACGCGCTGCACCACCTCTACGGCAACCCGATCCTGCCGTTTGCGGAGCACTCCTCGCTGGGCTGCGCGATCTGCGACCCGGTCATCGCCCTGTGGTGCCTGGCCGGCGGCCCCTCGGTGGCCGACCTCGCCCGCTCGGCGGCGGCGCGGCTGCGCCGGGGCGGCACGGCGAACGCGGCCGGCGCAGATGGCACGGTCGACACTGTCGACGCGGATGACACGGCCGGCGCGGCGGCGCCGCAGGCCGGGGCCGCCCCCGGGACCGGGCGCCCCGCCGGCGCCGCCGGGTAGCCCGCCCCGCCCGGCGGTCTTCCACGGCCGCCCGCCTCAGCGCCCGGCCAGCGCCTGGACCACCGCCCGCTCCACGGGCGTGGGCTCGGCCGCGTCGAGGTCGAGTTCGCCGACGGGCAGCAGCGGCGGCTGGGCCAGGAACCGGGGCGCGCTGCCCCGGTGCGGCTGCGCGGCGTGCACCAGGAACGGGTGGCACAGGAAGACGTCGCCGGCCTCTCCGGTGGCGAGCGCCTCCGGCCGCCCCTCGCCGGCCGCGGCCGCCTCCCCGCACAGCTCGAACCACTCGCGGCCCTCCTCGCCGGCGTCGGCCAGCAGCGGGGGGACGTCGCGGTGGGAGCCGACCCGGATCCGGGTGGGCGCGTCGTCGGGGCCGGTGTCGGAGAAGAGGAACAGCATCAGCAGCGCCCGCCCGCGCGAGCGCAGGTTGACGCGGTACTCCCCCTGGGCGCCGCTGAACGAGGCGTCCAGGTGCCAGCCGTCGTCGCCGGGCGGCTCCTCGCTGGGGAAGCGCACCGGGAACGTGCCCAGCCCCAGCGGCGCGCGCCAGCGCCCCGCGCCCGCCAACCGGTCGTAGGCGGCGTGCAGCGCGGGCGTGTTCGCGGCCGCCACGAACGGGGCGCTGTGGTAGCCGCCCAGCCGCACCACGGGCCGGGTCCAGGTGGCGGGGTCGTCGGGGTCGCACCCGAGGTCGGCCCACAGCTCGGCCCGGCCGCGTTCGGCCAGGTCGCGGGGGAAGGCCCCGCGCACCGCGACGAACCCGTCCTCGACAAACGACGCGATCTCGCGCTCGGTCAGCACTGACCCTCCTCCTGGGGCGCCCGGCCCCCGCTCCACGGCCGTCGGACGCCGCCCACCCTCGCCAACCCCCGCAGCGGCCGCAACGGGTTTTCGCGGCAGAGGGGCGACCGGCGTGCCGCCGGCGCGGGAGGCAGGAGAGCGGGGCGCGGAAAACCGGAAACACCCCTTGCGGATCTTCTCTGCAAATAAGTAAGGTTGCTTCCCATTACCAAGGGTGACGAAGCACCAGCAGATCCGTCATCGTGCACACCGGGTCCGCGCCTCCAGCGGTTCGCCCCACCTGGCGCCGCCTCGGCTCGGGCCGGGTCCGCACCCGTCCAGCAGGGTGCCGGCTGTCCCGTGTCACCCCCGCTGCGGCCCCCGACCGCATGCGGGGCAACCGGCGCCCGGAACGGTCCTCATGAGCACAGCGACCCCCGCGACCCCCCGCCCCCTCCCCCGCCGCCGGCGGCGCGGACTGCGCGCCACCGCCCTGGCCTGCGCGGCGGTCACCGCCGCCGCCGGCCTGGTGGCCCTCGGCGCCCCCGCCGGAGCGGCCGCCGCCCCCGCCGCCCAGCCGGCGGCGTTCGACGCCGACTCCGCCGCCCTGGTGTGGGCCGACGAGTTCAACGCCCCCGCCGGCACCGCCCCCGACCCCGCCAAGTGGACCGTGGAGGTCAACGGCGACGGCGGCGGCAACCAGGAACTCCAGTACTACGCCGACTCCCGCGACAACCTCGCCCACGACGGCGCCGGCAACATGGTGATCACCGCCCGGCAGGGCAACCCCGCCGGGTACCAGTGCCACTACGGCCCCTGCCAGTACACCTCGGGCCGGATGAACACCTCCGGGAAGTTCACCCACGCCTACGGCCGGTTCGAGGCCCGCATCAAGATCCCCACCGGTCAGGGCATCTGGCCGGCGTTCTGGATGCTGGGCGACGACCTCGGCCAGGTCGGCTGGCCCAACAGCGGCGAAATCGACATCATGGAGAACGTCGGCCACGAGCCCGCCACGGTCCACGGGTCCCTGCACGGCCCCGGCTACTCCGGCGGCGGCGCGGTGACCGGCTCCTACCACCACCCCCAGGGCTGGGCGTTCACCGACACCTTCCACACCTTCGCCGTGGAGTGGCGCCCCGACGCCATCACCTGGTTCGTCGACGGGGTGGCCTACCAGACGTTCACCCCCGCCGACACCCGCGGCAACCCGTGGGTGTACGACCACCCGTTCTTCCTGATCCTCAACGTGGCCGTGGGCGGCCAGTGGCCCGGCGCGCCCGACGCGAGCACGCGGTTCCCCCAGGAGATGAAGATCGACTACGTGCGGGTCTACGACCTCGCCTGAGGCGCGCGCGGCCCGCCCCCCCCCCACCCCGCGGGGGCGGGGCGCGCGGCGGGCGGCCCCCCCCCGGGGGGGGGGGGGCGGGGGCCCCCCCCCCCCCGGGGGGGGGGGGGGGGCCCCCCGCGGCGGTAGGTCCTTATCTTCACCATCCGGTTAGGGTGTATCGTCTGGCGCGTGAGCACCCAGCCCCGGCGCACCAAGGCCGAGCAGTCGGCGGCCACCCGGCGGCGCCTGCTCGACGCCGCGTTCGAGGAGTTCCACCGGCACGGCCTCGCGGGCGGGCGGGTCGACCGCATCGCCGAGCGGGCCGGCGCCAACAAGCGGCTGATCTACATCTACTTCGGCGACAAGGACGGCCTCTTCGACGCCGTGGTGGCGCGCGACCTGGCGGCGCTGCTCGACGCCGTCCCCCTCACCCCCCACGACCTGCCCGGCTACGCCGCCGCGCTGTTCGACCACCTGCACGAGCGGCCCGCGCTGCTGCGGCTGCTGGCCTGGCGCAACCTGGAGCGCACCGCCGCCGGCCCGGCCGAGGAGGAGTCCTACGCCCGGGCGGTGGCCCGGATCGCCGCGGCCGCCGGAGACGACGGTGCCGGCGGCGCCTTCGCACCGGCCGACGTGCTCGCCTTCGTGCTGGCCCTGCTCCAGGCCTGGACCTCGGCCTCCCCCGCCCTGCGCCGCCTGGCCGGCACCGACGGCGACCCGGCCGTGCGCGAGCGGCGCCGCCGCGCGCTCCGCGAGGCGGTCGCCCGGCTCACCGCGCCCGGCTGACCCCAGGCGCGGTTCGCCCGTGGTCCGCCAGGAGGCGCCCGGGGTGCTCCCGCGCGACCGCGCGGCCAGGGCGGACACGGCGGCGCCCCCGGACCTCGGCCCGGGGGCGCCGCCCGCCTTCAGCCGGCCTGAGCCGGCGCCGGATCAGGCCCGGGGCGCGGGCGGCGGCCCCGCCGCCTCCTGCTCGGGCTCCTCTTCGGCGGCCGTCCGCCCGACGTCGCGGCGGACCGTCTTGGCCACCAGCGGCAGCGCCAGGGCCAGCGCCATCAGCACCCACAGCACCACGGTCAGCGGGCTGGAGACCAGGATCATCGGGTCCCCCTGCGACAGCGCCAGCGCCCGCCGCAGCTCCTGCTCCAGCAGCGGCCCCAGGATCAGCCCGACCACCGCCGGGGCGATCGGCACGTCGGCGGCGTGCATGAGCAGCGCCAGCAGGCCCAGCGCGTAGAGGATCAGCAGGTCGGCGGTGGTGCCGCCCGAGGCGAAGGTGCCCAGGGTGGCGAACACCAGCACCGCGGCGTAGATGGCGTAGGCCGGGATGGTCAGCAGCCGCGCCCACATCCGCACCAGCGGCAGGTTGAGCACCAGCAGCATCACGTTGCCGATGTAGAGGCTGGCGATCAGCGTCCACAGCAGCGGCCCCGACTCGCTGAACAGTTGCGGCCCCGGCTGGAGCCCGTAGGACTGGAACGCCGTGAGGATGACCGCGGCCGTGGCCGAGGTCGGCAGGCCGATGGTCAGCAGCGGCACCAGCACCCCGGCCGCCGCCGCGTTGTTGGCGGCCTCGGGGCCGGCCACGCCCTCGATCGCGCCGTGCCCGAACTCCTCGCGCCGCTTGGACAGCCGCTTCTCCACGCTGTAGCTGAGGAACGTGGGGACCTCGGCGCCGCCGGCGGGCAGGCTGCCGATCGGGAAGCCCAGGGCCGACCCGCGCAGCCACGCCGGCCAGGAGCGCCGCCAGTCCGAGCGCGACAGCACCGCGCGGTCGCGCACGGGCTCCACGGTCTCGCCGCCGGTGCCGTGCATGAGGCGGCTGAAGGTCTCGCCCAGCGCGAACAGCGCCACGACCACCACGACGACGTCGATGCCGTCCAGCAGCGAGGGCAGGCCGAAGGCCAGGCGGGCGTCGCCGCTCTGCTGGTCGATCCCCACCAGGCCGATGGTCACGCCGATGAGCAGGCTGGCCGCGCCGCGCAGGATGCTGCGGCCCAGCAGCGCGCTGACGGTGACGAACGCCAGCGCCATCAGCGCGACGTACTCGGGCGGGCCGAACCCGACCGCGAAGTCGGCGACCACGGGCGCCAGGAAGGTCAGCCCGACCGTGCCGATGGTGCCGGCCACGAAGCTGCCGATGGCCGCCGCCGCAAGCGCCGCCGCGCCGCGCCCGGCGCGGGCCATCTTGTTGCCCTCCAGCGCCGAGACCATCGACGCGCTCTCGCCGGGGGTGTTGAGCAGGATGGAGGTGGTGGAGCCGCCGTACATGCCGCCGTAGTAGATGCCGGCGAACATGATCAGCGACGCGGCGGGGTCCAGCCGGAAGGTGAGCGGCAGCAGCAGGGCCACCGTCAGCGCCGGGCCGATGCCCGGCAGGACGCCCACGGCCGTGCCGATGGTGACGCCCAGCAGCGCCCACAGCAGGTTGACCGGCGACAGCGCCGCGCCGAACCCGTCGATCAGGGCGGAGATCTCGGTCATTCAGAACCCCCAGGGGCCGCCGGGCAGGGACAGCCCGATCAGCACGTCGAAGAGCAGGAACAGCACGCCGGCCAGGGTCCAGCCGTAGGCGGCCGTGCGCCAGGGGTGCGGTGCGCCCAGCAGCAGGGCGGCGGCGGTGAACAGCAGCGCCGAGGACAGGGTGAACCCGGCGTAGGGCAGGACCACCGCGAAGACGACGAGCGCGCCCACCAGCGCGGCCAGCCGCAGGAACCGGCCCTTGAGTTCGGCGGCGGGCGCGCCGGCCGGCGCGGTGCGCAGCGCCGCCAGGGCGCGCACGGCCAGGGCGGCGCCCACGCCGATGAGCAGCACGCCCACGACCATGGGGAACCCGCCGGGGCCGACGAGGGCGGCGCCCACGCCGTCGCCCAGGCTCGCGGCGTCGGCGAGGACGACGACACCGAAGACGGCCATGAGCGCGCCGAGGGCGGCGGTGGCCTGGTGGCCGCGCCGGTCGGAGCCGCCGTCGAAGGGCGGCGGCGCGGGCGCGGCGGGCGGGCGGCCCGGCGCGCCGGCCGGCGGGGCGGCTGAGGGCTGGGCGGCGGGGTCCTGGGCGGCGCGCTCCCCGGCGGCGGGGTGCTGGGCGGCGCGGGGGTCGGGGGTGTCGGCGGTGGCGCTCATGTCAACCCGATCTGCTCAAGCACCTCTGCGGTGCGGTCGCGCTCCGACTCGATGAAGCTCTCGAACTCCGGCCCGGCCAAGGCGGCGTCCTCCCAGCCGCGCCGCTTGAGGGCGTCGCGCCAGGCGGGCGACTCGGCCATGGTCATCAGCAGCTCCTCCAGGCGGCGCTCCTCCTCTTCGGTGATGCCGGCGGGGGCGACCACGCCGCGCCAGTTGGACAGCTCGACGTCCACCCCCTCCTCCATGAGGGTGGGGACGTCGGGCAGGGCGGGCAGCCGCTCGGTGCTGGAGACCGCGATGGGGCGCAGCCGGCCGGCCTCGATCTGCGGCAGGATCTCGGAGACACCGGAGATGGCGGCGGTGGCGCGGCCGGAGAGGACGGTGGCCAGGGCCTCGCCGCCGCCGGCGTGGGCGATGTAGTTGACCTCGGCGGGGTCGGCGCCGATGTCCTGGGCGATGAGCCCGGCCAGGATCTGCTCGACGCCGCCGGCCGAGCCGCCCGCGACGGAGACCGCGCCGAGGTCCTCGCGCATGAGGTCGACCAGGTCGCCGGTGTCGCGCACGGGTGAGTCGTTGGGCACGACGATGATCTCGTAGTCGGTGGTGAGGCGGGCCAGCGGCGTGACGTCGTCCATGGTGACCGCCGATCCGCTGGTCTCGATCGCGCCGACCATGATGAGGCCGGTGACCATCAGCTCGGTGGGTTCGGCGGGGAGCTGGGCGTACTGGTTGAGGCCGATGGTGCCGCCGGCGCCGCCGACGTTGTAGACCTCGACGCGGCCGACCTGGTCGCGCAGCGCGGACTGCATCTCCCGGGCGGTCTGGTCCCAACCGCCGCCGGGGTCGGCGGGGGCCAGCAGGCGGAACTGCTCGCCCTGGGCGAAGCCGTGGGACTCCTCGTCGTCGGCGCCGGCCACGGCGGCCCCGGCCAGGAGCACGGTGACCACCGCGGCGGCGACGAAGGGGCCGGTGCGCAGGGCGGCCCTGCGCCAGGGCGGCCCCTCGGCGTCGGCGGAGGGGGGCTTGGGGTCTGTCATCGCGCGCCTCCTCGTCCACCCGTTACCGCTGGTGGACTTGTCGTGCTGTGGTGTGTTTGTCTGTATACAGTGAAATACAGCGGTGTTCAACACCACAGCGGGGGGTGTCCATGGTCACCGAGCCGCCCGCCGCTCGACAACCCGGCCCCCTCCAAGGCGCACCGGGCGGGGCGCGCGGGTGCGGGCGTACACGCGCGCGGGGACCCGCCCGAGGGCGGGTCCCCGCTTGCCGCCGGCCGCCGCGCCACGGCGGCGGCGCGCTCAGCGGGCGCCGGGGCCGGCGCCGGCCGAGACGATCCCCGGCAGCGAATCGCAGTCGTCCAGCGTGTAGGAGTAGGGCGGGTCGGCGACCGACCCGGCGGTCTCCAGCGGCCCGGAGTCGACCAGGACGTTGTCGCGGGCCTCCAGGCGGCCGGGGTCGGAGTCGCCGTAGCCCACGTGGGTGGGGTGCTCGACGTTCTTGAAGTAGTTGCACTCCACCAGCACGCCGGCGTCCATGGTGGAGGCGACACCGTAGGCCGAGACGTCGCGGTAGTAGTTGTTGTAGACGTGCACCGGGTCGCCGAAGCGCACGCGCGGGTGGCGCTGGTCGGAGCCGTCGAAGAAGTTGTGGTGGTAGGTCACCCGCAGGTGGCCCTGGTCGGCGGTGTGGTCGTCGTCGTGGCCGAGCAGCATCGACTTGCTGTGGTCGTAAATGTGGTTCCACGACACGGTGACGAAGTCGGACTCCCGCTTGACGTCGATCGCGCCGTCGTAGCCGTTGGTGAAGCTGTTGTGGTCGATCCAGACGTTGGTGGAGCCCCGCTGGACGTTGACGGCGTCGTCGTCCCATTCGGAGAACGCGATGTTCTGGATGATGACGTTGTGGGCCTCGGAGATGTTGAGCCCGCCGCCGGTGATCTCGGCGTCGGAGCCCAGACCCACCACGGTCTTGTCGCTGGTGACGTCGTTCATGCCCGACAGTTCGATGCTGCCGGCGACCTGGATGGTCAGCGGCTCGTCGCTCTCCATGGCCTCGACCAGGGCGTCGGCGTCGCTGACGGTGACGGTGGCGCCGCCTGCTCCGCCGGTGGTGCCGCCGTTCATGCTCGCCCAGCCCTCGGGCGAGCCCACGGCGTGGGCGGCGGCGGGGGACGCGACGGCGCCGGCGGCCAGCGTGGCGGCGCCCAGCGCCAGCGCCGCGCCGACCGCGAACCCGCGGCGGGCGCCCGGCGCGGTGCGTCCGCGCACAACGGAATTCGACATGGCGAAATGACCTCCTCGATATTCCGCCGCCGCGGTGCGGGCCGCCCAACCGGCCCGCCGGGGGACCGCGGCGGCGGATACCGGACCTGCGTGACGGCACCTTCACGCAGGTCCGAGGCAGCGGCGCGAAAACCGCCCCAGGGACCGGGGGCGGCCGGAGCGGGAAATGATCTCCTTCTTTCCGCTGCCTAGGAAAGCGCTTTCAATTGTTTGGAGATTATGTGGGCGCAAACGCGCTGTCAATACGCCATCACACACCGGCCGACCGGCCGGGCACGGCGCACGCGGGGGCGGACCGCGAGGGGGCGACCGAGCGGCGCCCCGTCGCGCGTCCGCGCCCACGGGCTCAGTCGGCCCGCCGCGCGCCGGCCGCCGCGGCTTCCGCCCGAGGGAACCACCGGTCCAGGTGGGCGCGCAGTGCGGCGGTGTCGCCCAGCGCGCCCACCACCGCGATATAGCCGTCGGGCCGCACCAGGGCGTAGCCCCCGGCGGTGAGCCCGAACCGGCGGTGTGCCTCCAGTGAGGGGTCGCGCCGGGCGCCGGGCAGGCCGTCGGTCTCCTCGGGCGCGGCCACCGCGACCTCCACGCCCGCGCGGGCCCCGGCCAGCGCGGTCAACTCCGCTGCCGCGGCGCGCACCCCGGCGTCGGCGGCGCCCGGGTACCCGGTGAACACCAGCAGCCGCGCCCCCGCGCCCACGGCGGGGCCGAACACCCCGGTGTAGGGCGCCCGCTCCCCGGGGCCGGGGCCGCCCGAGGGCGCCGCGCCGGCGTTGAGCGCCGAGTCGGGGTAGGCCACGTCCAGTTGCGCGACCGCCCGGACCAGCCGCCGCCGCACGGCCCCGCGCCCCAGCACGCGCGGCACGACCGCGCGGCGCACCATCGTGGTGACGGTGCCGTGCAGCAGGGTGAGCCGGGTGAAGCGAGTGGTGCCGGAGACCAGGCGGCGGGCCACGGCGCCGCGCTCCTGGCCGTAGGTGTCGAGCAGGTCGCGCGGTGCGCCGCCGCGGATGTGAGCGGCCAGCTTCCAGGCGAGGTTGACGGCGTCCTGGATGCCGGTGTTCATGCCCTGGGCGCCCACCGGGGAGTGGATGTGGGCGGCGTCGCCGGTGAGGAAGACCCGGCCGGCGGAGTGGCGGGCGCTCAGCCGCTGGTTGACGCGGAACCGAGCCGACCAGCCGAAGTCGGTGACGCGCGCGCCGGGCACGCCCAGCCGGTCGAGCTGGGCCTGCATCTCGGCGCGGGTCACCTCGCCGCCGGGGGCGGCGCCGGGCGGGTAGGCGATGACCATGCGGTAGCGGCCGTCGCGCAGCGGGAAGAAGGCGGCCAGCCGGCCCCGGTCGAGGAAGGCGAAGCCGTCGCCGGACCCCAGCCGCCAGTCGAGCCCGACGTCGGCGGTGGCGAAGTTCTCCTCCAGCGCGGTGCCCTCGAAGGGGGTGCCGAGCAGGCGGCGCACGGTGCTGTGGGCGCCGTCGGAGCCCGCGAGCCAGCCGGCGCGGACCGTCTCCGTGCCGCCGTCGGCGCGGCGCAGCACCGCCTCGACGTGCGCGCCGGTGTCGGCGAACTTCGTCAGCTCCACGCCGTGCTCGACCGTGACGCCCTCCTCGGCCAGGCGGTCGGCCAGGATCCGCTCCACCGCGCTCTGCGGCAGCATCAGCAGGTAGGGGTAGCCGCTGTCGATGAGGGAGAGGTCGACGTCGGCCACGGGCCGGCGCTCGCTGTAGACGTGCATGGCGGTCATCGGCAGTCCCTCGGCGACCATGCGGGGCACCACCCCGAGGTCCTCAAGAACCTCCAGGGTGCGGGCCTGCACACCCAGGGCCTTGGGCACCGGCGAGAGCGTCGGCGACTTCTCGACGACCCGCACGCGCACGCCGCGCCGGGCCAGTCCGGCGGCCAGGGCCAGGCCCGTGCCGCCGGCGCCGACGACGAGGACGTCGGTGTCGCAGTGCTCGCTCATGGGGAGTCCTTTCGTCGGGTCAGGCGGAGGGGCGGACGGCGGCGAGGAAGAGGTCGACGTGGGTCGGGATGTCCAGGCGGCCCAGGAGCCGGCTCTCGTCGGGGTCGGCCAGCAGGTGGTTCATGAGCAGGTGGATGAGCAGCGGCCCCATGAACAGGCGCGCGGCTGCGGCGGGGTCGGCCTCGGGCAGCGCGATGAGCCCGGCGCGCTCGGCGGCGCCCAGCAGGTCGGCGACCCGGGTGAGCGCGCGCACGGGCACTGCGGCCCGGAACAGCTCCCCGACCTCGGGCACGCGGTGGCGCTCGGCGATGACCATGCGTGCGAGGGCCAGGTAGTCGGGCCGGGTGAGCTGGGCCAGCAGCCGCTCGGCGAAGGCCGCCAGCAGCCCGCGCAACTCCTCCTCGGTCGCCGGCGCCGTGAACTCGCCCGCCGGCGCGGCGGCCGCGAGGGACCGCGCGATGTAGGACTCCAGCACGTCGCCGAGCAGTTCCTCCTTGCCCCGGTACCGGGAGTACAGCGTCTCCTTGGACACCCCGGCCTTCCTGGCCACCTCGGCGGTGGAGGTCCCCGCGTACCCGCGCTCCAGGAACAGCTCGATCGCCGCCGCCCGGATCTGCTCCCGCTTGGAATCGGTACCGGCCTCGCTCATGTCCCTCCTTCCCCAACCGTACCGAACGGTTCGGTACGGTACTGGCGAGTGTAGCCCTCGCGCCGGGAGGCGGCAAGGGCGGCGCGGCGGCCGGGACGGAAGCGGGAGGAGGCGGGGCGGGGCTCCGGGATCAGAAGGGGGCGACGGAGGCCGCCGGAGGCGCGGCGGTGGGCGGGGCGGGCGGGCCCGGGCGGCTCACCGGACCTCGACCACCTCGGCCTCCACGGGCAGCGGGTCCACCTGGACGAGGCTCGCCAGCGCCCGCGCCTCGTCGCCGGTGAACCGCCCCGACAGGACGGTGGCCGCGTCGGTGAGGCCGACGCCGCAGGCGGTCTCGGGCCCCACCTCCGGCGCGGAGACGACCTCCTCGTCCACCACGATGGCGACGCGGCGCCGGGCGTCGCCCGCCGGCCGGCACGCGGCCTCACCGGTCAGCCGGGCCCACGCCTCGCGGCCGCCGTCGGTGAAGGTGACGTTCACGGTCCACTGGCCGCTGCGCTCGTCCAGCGCGGCCTCGGCGGCGGCGACCTCGGCGTTGCCCAGCCGGGCCGGACCGAGGTGCAGGTCCTGGCCGGTGTCCGGCTCGGGCAGGGACAGCTCCGCGTCGGCGGGGTCGCCGGCCTGCGCCCCGGTCCCCACCACCGGCCGGAACGCCAGCACCCCGCGCCGCCCGAGCAGGTCCGCGGCGGCCTCGGAGTCGGCGCCCCGGGGCAACTCCACGGCGACCACACCTGGGTCGGCGGTCACGACCGGATCGCCCTCCCCCATCTCGCGCACGCGCTCCGCCAGGATCTCGGCCACCTCGGCGATCTCGTCCCGCGACGCCCCCGAGTCCACCCGCACGACCACGGTCTCCCCGCCCCCGGCCCGCCCGGGCCACAGCAGCCACACGGCCGCCCCGGCGGCGACCAGCACCAGCACCAGGGCCGGGACCGCGATCAGCAGCACCAGCCCCACACGGCTCCGCCTCGGGGTTGGAGCGGGAGCGGGAGGAGGAAAGGAGGAGGGCGCGGATGTCGGATCGAAGGGCTGCACGGGGGGCTCCCTTTCGGCGGCGGCCGGGCAGACCAAGTATCGCAGCGGGGTCCGGCCGCGCACCATTGCGTTCCGGCCCCACCAGCCGACGATCGCCGCAGACGCGAGGCGAGAGTCCGCACCGATACGGCCACCGCCCCGCCGGCCCCATGGAGTTGTCACCTCTCGGACAATTGCCCGTCGGCCCGGGCTGCCTGACGATTGCCTCAACCGCCGGTTCCAGGCGCGGAGGAGCCATGGCCTGGGTTCACGAAGGCGAACAAGCGGTCCGCCGCCTCCACGACCTCTCCCTCACCCTGGACGACCTCGCCCACGCCCTGGCGGCCGGGGACCGCGAGTCCCGCCGCTACCTGACCAAGCACGACCCGCCGAACATGCCGGGGCTCGCCCGATGGGCCGGAACGGTGCGGGGGTTGCGCGACCGCCTGGCACCTGCGGGGTGGGGGATCGACAACCCCGGGAACCTACCCGTGACCCTTTCTCCGGACCGTACCGTCGGCATTGTGGCGGTGACCGGCGACGAGCACACCGGTGTTCGGAGCTTCTCCTCTCCCAGCACCCGCCGACCACGAGGGATCGTGACTCTCAAGGCCATCGAACGGAACCGTGACCGCTACGAATCCCAACTTCCGCTCTTTTTCGCGGATGAGGTGATCGAAGGACCCGTCGCGGACGTGGCACACGGGGTCGGGGCCGGGACCCTGTGGATCCTCCTGTACAGGGAGGACGGGTACAAGATCTGGTCGGAACTGTCCCTGCCCTTGACAGTGCGCAAGGACGGCACGGTAAACCGCTGGCACGAGCGGATCCTGCTACCCGCCTACAGTCAGCCCGCACCAGGCGGCTAGAGCGGCAACCCGGCCGCAATCGGCGTGCGGGCCGTTGGCCGGCGGATCGGCTGGCGCCGGACGCGCTCAGCGGCCACTGGCGCGGGTGCCCGCGCAGGTGGGAGTGGGTAGGGCGGGCGGGGCTCGAACCCGCGACCCACGGATTATGAGTCCGCTGCTCTGACCAGCTGAGCTACCGCCCCGCCAGGGGGGCGGGACCCGGGGTCCCGCCGGTGGCCGCCCGGCCTGCGTGGGGCCGGGGACCTCGACATCCTAGCAGCACGGGGCATTGCGGACCTCGCGCCCGTCCGGGGGCGGGCGGACCGGTGGATCGGCCGGCGGGCGGAGGGCGCTCACGGGCGGGCGGCGTGGGACAGGAGATCGACCACCTGCGGGGCGGCGGTGGTCAGCGTGTAGGCGGGGTCCTCCAGGGATTCGGCGACCACCGCGTCGATGGCGCCGTTGATTACGAGGGCGAAGGTGCGCGGGTCGATGTCCGCGCGGTACTCCCCCGCCTCCTGCGCGCGGGACACGAGGTCGGCGAGAGGGCGCCAGCGCGCCTCCGACGTCGGGGCATCGGTGACGCCGATCCGCTCGCCCTGGCGCAGCGCCTCGGAGATGACGCGGCCGTGGCCCGGGTGCTCGGCCAGGTGGCCGATCATCGCCGTCACGTACGCCTCCACCGCCGCGCCGGGGCCGGGGGCGGCCTCCACCGCCGCCGCCACGCGGCCGACCAGGGCGTCCAGGACCGCGCGGTAGGCGGCCTCCACAACCGCGTTCTTGGTGGAGAAGTGGTAGAGCACCGCCGCCTTGGAGATCTCGGCGGCCTCGGCGATGCGGGCCAGGGAGGTGGCGGCGTGGCCGTGTTCGGCGATGAGCGCGACGGTCACCTCGATCAACTGCTCGCGGCGGGCGCGCTCGGTGATGGTGGGCCGCCGGGACTCGGCGGCGGGGCGGCGGGGCAGCTCGACTCCTCTTGCTGTGCTGACTCTGTGCTCTGCTCTGTGCTCTGCTGACTCTGTGCGCTGCTTGCCCCGCGGGCGGGGGCGCGGCCCGCGCGGGCGGGGACGGCGGTGACGCGCGGTCCCAGCGGGTCATGCCACCCGCGCGGCCCGCGCCCGGACGCTCGTCACTCGACCTCGTCCAGGAACGCGGCGACGTCCGCCGCGATCTCCTCGGGGTACTCGCCGTTGATGGCGTGGGAGGCATCAGGGTAGACCTTCACGCGGTCCTCCGGCAGCGCCCGGCGGGCGGTGGCCTCGGCCGTGGCGGGGTCGTGCATCACCGACTCCCCCGCGATGAGCACCATCACCGGCGGGCGCAGCCCGGCCAGCCGCTCTTCGGGGATCCGGCCCGGCTGGGGCAGCCGCAGCGCGTAGGTGCGCATGCCCGCCTCGATCAGCACGCCCACCGCTGAGTCGTCGGCCGGCGCGCCCCCGGCCGTGTAGGAGTTGAAGCTCTCCCGCCAACTCCGGGGCAGCCACGGGACCGCGGCCGGCACCGACCGCGCCACCGTCTCCAGCGGCATGCCGTCCAGCACGTACACCGGGTCGACCAGGGCCACGCCGCCGATCCCGGCGGGCTCGCGCATGGCGAGGTTCACCGCCGTCCACCCGCCGATGGACAGCCCCAGCAGGTGCACGCGCTCCTCCGGCAGGGCGCGCACGGCCTGGTGCAGCCAGCGCGCCTGGTCGGCGTCGCCGGTGATGGGCCGGTCCTGCACGCTCATGCCGGGTTCGCCCAGCAGGTCCATGGTGTAGACGTCGCGGTGGCGCAGGAGGGACGGCAGGTTGTCGGCCCACACCGGCGAGGCGGCGGCGCGGCCCGGCAGGAGCAGCAGCGGGTCGCCCTCGGCGGGGCCGTCGAAGTGGTAGGCGCGGACGATCCCGTAGTCGGTACGCAGGTCGTGCACGGTGTCGGGCTCGGGCAGCTCGGCCATGGCCGCGCGGTAGGCCGCCGCGAACTCGGTCTTGGCCGGCCCCGAGGTGAAGTGGCCGACCGGGGCGGGCTGGCGTACCACGAGGGCGGCGACCAGCACCGCGATCACGGCGAGGGCGGTGACGGCGACCGTGCGGGTCCGGGGGCGCCGCCGGCGCGGGCCGCGCCCGGGGGCCGGTGCCGCCCCAACGTTCGTGGCCTCCCGAGCACCCCGGCTGTTCCGGTTGTTCCGGTCGCTCCCGCTACCTCCGTTGTCCCGGCCGGCGCGGGCGTCGTGCTCGGGCGCATCCACCCGGTCGTCTGGACGGTGCGGGTTGCTGTCGGCCATGGCCCCTCCAACGGGTCGTCCCCCGAACGCGGCGGCCGCCCGGCCGATGGTCTCCGGCGAGTCGACTTACCGCTTGGTCAATAAACTAACCGAGTGGTAAGTCGGGGTCAAGCGGCGGCGCGCCGGCGGTCGATCGGCAAGGCGGCGAGGGTCGGCGACCGCCCGCGCGCCGAGGACGCCACCGCCGCGCGGGACCCCCCGCCGCGCGGGCATTCCGGCGGGTCCGCCGCGCCCGGCCGAGGCGGCGGGACTAGGGTTGGGGGTCGCGGCGCCGTTCACCTGCGCCTGCGGGGGCGCGCCGGCCTCGGGGTGGCCCGGGACGGGCGCGGGGCGGGGCGATAGCATCGCGGGTCGCACAATCGTCACCAGGAGAAGAAGGTCAATGGCCCAAGTACCTGTCAACGTCACCGTCACCGGCGCGGCCGGGCAGATCGGCTACGCGCTGCTGTTCCGCATCGCCTCGGGTCAGCTACTTGGCCCCGACACCCCCGTCAAGCTGCGGCTGCTGGAGATCCCCCAGGCTGTGAAGGCCGCCGAGGGCACCGCCATGGAGCTGGACGACTGCGCGTTCCCGCTGCTCAAGGGAATCGACATCTTCGACGACGCGCGCCAGGCGTTCGACGGGGTCAACATCGCGCTGCTGGTGGGCGCCCGCCCCCGCACCAAGGGCATGGAGCGCGGCGACCTGCTGGAGGCCAACGGCGGCATCTTCAAGCCGCAGGGCGAGGCCATCAACGCCGGCGCCGCCGACGACGTCCGCGTGCTCGTCGTGGGCAACCCCGCCAACACCAACGCCCTCATCGCCCAGGCGCACGCCCCCGACGTGCCCGCCGAGCGCTTCACGGCCATGACGCGCCTGGACCACAACCGCGCCCTCACCCAGCTCGCCAAGAAGCTCGGCGTCGAGGTCACCGAGATCAAGAAGATGACGATCTGGGGCAACCACTCGGCCACCCAGTACCCCGACATCTTCCACGCCGAGGTCAACGGCACCACCGGCGCCAAGGCCGTCAACGACGAGGCGTGGGTGCGCGACGAGTTCATCCCCACCGTCGCCAAGCGCGGCGCCGCCATCATCGAGGCGCGCGGCGCGTCCTCGGCCGCCTCGGCCGCCAACGCCGCCATCGACCACGTCCACGACTGGGTCAACGGCACCCCCGAGGGCGACTGGACCTCGGCGGCCATCCCCTCCGACGGCTCCTACGGCGTGCCCGAGGGCCTCATCTCCTCCTTCCCGGTGGTCTCGCGCGGCGGGCGCTGGGAGATCGTGCCGGACCTGGAGATCGACGCCTTCTCGCGCGAGCGCATCGACGCCTCGGTCCAGGAGCTGACCGAGGAGCGCGAGGCCGTCCGCAAGCTGGGCCTGATCTAGCGGCCGTCCACGGCCGTCCGACGACCGCTCGGCGGCCGGTCGGCGACCGCCCCGGCGGTCCGCGCCCGCACCGGCGCGGCCCGCCCGGGTTCCGGGCGCCGACCGGGTCCGTCCCGCACCGGACCCGGTCGGCGCCCCCGGCCGGGTCCGGAGCCGGAGTCCCTCACCCCCTCCGCCGTGTATCGGCGGGCCGAGGTCCGCGGCCTGCGGGCCGGGGCTGTGGACAAGTGGCCCGGGGAGTTGCGGGGAGCAGGCAGTATGGAATGCGTGAGTCTCATTGATCGTCTTCCCGCCCACCCCGAACCCGACTCCCTGTACGAGGCGTTCGCCTCGTGGGCCGAGGACCGCGGGCTCACGCTCTACCCCCACCAGGAGGAAGCCCTCATCGAGGTCGTCTCGGGGTCCAACGTCATCCTGAGCACCCCCACCGGCTCGGGCAAGAGCCTGGTGGCCGCCGGAGCGCTGTTCGCCGCCCTGGGCCGCGACGAGTGCGCGTTCTACACCGCGCCCATCAAGGCGCTGGTGTCGGAGAAGTTCTTCGAGCTGTGCGCCGTCTTCGGCCACGACAACGTCGGCATGATGACCGGCGACGCCAGCGTCAACGCCGACGCCCCCATCGTCTGCTGCACCGCCGAGGTCCTGGCCAACATCGCGCTGCGCGACGGCGCCGAGGCCGACATCGGCACCGTCGTCATGGACGAGTTCCACTTCTACGGCGACCCCGACCGCGGCTGGGCCTGGCAGGTGCCGCTGCTCGAACTCCCCCAGGTGCAGTTCCTGCTGATGTCGGCCACCCTGGGCGACGTCACCCGCTTCGAGGACGACCTCACCCGCCGCACCGGCCGCGCCACCACCGTGGTCTCCTCGGCCGAGCGCCCCGTGCCGCTGTACTACTCCTACCGCACCACCCCCCTGCACGAGACCCTTGAGGAGCTGCTGGAGACCCGCGAGGCGCCGGTCTACATCGTGCACTTCACCCAGGCGCAGGCGGTCGAGCGCGCGCAGTCGCTGACCAGCATCAACATGTGCTCCCGCGCCGAGAAGGACGCCATCGCCGCCGAGATCGGCCGGTTCCGCTTCACCACCCGCTTCGGCCGCAACCTCTCGCGCTACGTCCGCCACGGCATCGGCGTCCACCACGCGGGCATGCTGCCCAAGTACCGCCGCCTGGTCGAACGCCTGGCGCAGCGCGGCCTGCTCAAGGTCATCTGCGGCACCGACACCCTGGGCGTGGGGGTCAACGTCCCCATCCGCACGGTGCTGTTCACCGCCCTCAGCAAGTACGACGGCTCCCGGGTGCGGCGGCTGGGCGCGCGCGAGTTCCACCAGATCGCCGGGCGGGCCGGGCGGGCCGGGTTCGACACCGTCGGCAACGTGGTCGCGCAGGCGCCCGAGCACGTCATCGAGAACGAGAAAGCGCTGGCCAAGGCTGGCGACGACCCCAAGAAGCGGCGCAAGGTGGTGCGCAAGAAGGCGCCCGAGGGGTTCGTGAGCTGGGACCAGAGCACCTTCGAGAAGCTGATCGCGGCCGAGCCCGAGCCGCTCAAGTCGCGGTTCCGGGTCAGCAACGCCATGCTGCTGAGCGTCATCGCCCGCCCCGGCGACTGCTTCGCGGGCATGCGCCACCTGCTCACCGACAACCACGACGACCGCCCCACCCAGCGCCGCCACATCCGCGAGGCCATCGCCATCTACCGGTCGCTGATCGACGGCGGCATCGTGGAGCGGCTGGCCGAACCCGACTCCAACGGCCGCATCGCCCGGCTGACCGTCGACCTCCAGCCCGACTTCGCGCTGAACCAGCCGCTGTCCACCTTCGCCCTGGCGGCCCTGGAACTCCTCGACCCCGCCTCGCCCACCTACGCGCTGGACGTCCTCACGGTGGTGGAGTCCACGCTGGACGACCCCCGCCAGATCCTCGCCGCCCAGCTCAACAAGGCGCGGGGCGAGGCCGTGGCCCAGATGAAGGCCGACGGCATCGAGTACGACGAGCGCATGGAGCGGCTGGAGGAGGTCGACTACCCCAAGCCGCTGGAGGACCTGCTCGACCACGCCTACGAGGTCTACCGGCGCGGCCACCCGTGGGTCGGCGACCACCCGCTGCGGCCCAAGTCGGTGGCGCGCGACCTCTACGAGCGCGCCATGACGTTCTCCGACTACGTCGGCTTCTACGAGCTGGCGCGCTCCGAGGGGCTGGTGCTGCGCTACCTGGCGAGCGCCTACAAGGCGGTCAGCCAGACCGTGCCCGAGGACGCCAAGACCGAGGAGCTGCGCGACCTCATCGAATGGCTGGGCGAACTCGTCCGGCAGGTCGACTCCAGCCTGCTCGACGAGTGGGAGGAGCTGACCAACCCCAGTGCCGCCCGCGCCGGCGAGGGCGAGGCCGCCGAGGTCGAGGAGCGCGTCAAGCCGGTCACCGCCAATCACCGGGCCTTCCGGGTGCTGGTGCGCAACGCCATGTTCCGCCGGGTCGAGCTGGCGGCGCTGGGCCGCTACTCCGACCTGGGCGCGCTGGACGCCGAGGACGGCTGGGACGCCGAGGCGTGGGAGGAGGCCATGGACGCCTACTTCGCCGAGCACGACGACCTCGGCATCGGCCCCGACGCCCGTGGCCCCGCCATGCTCCAGATCTCCGAGAACCCCGAGGTGTGGGAGGTCCGCCAGGTCTTCGACGACCCGGCGGGCCACCGCGACTGGGGCATCACCGCCGAGGTCGACCTCGCGGCCTCCGACGAGGCGGGGCACGCGGTGGTGCGGGTGGTGGACGTCAACCGGCTGTAGCGCCGGGGGCCGGTGGTGGCCGGGGTTCCCGGGGCCGCTGAGGTACCGGGGCGGCTGAGGCGGTGTGCGGCTGAAGGTCAGCGCAGCAGGTGCTCGTTGACCTCGCGCGCGCGCAGGGCGAGGTCGGGCACCTCCACCACGGTGCGCCCGGCGAGGCGCAGCTCCTCGGCGCCCTCGCCGGTCACGAAGATCTCCGGCTCGCGCCAGGCGAACACCACGCGGGCGATGGGCGTGTCCAGGATGAGCCGCGTGCAGGAGCGCACCCGCGACGCGCGGCGGGTGCAGGGCTCCAGGGAGCTGTAGACGGTGGCGCCGACGAGCCGGGGGTCCTCGGGGTCGACGGCGCGCAGCGCCGCCTCCTCGGCGTGGTCGTGGGGGTGGTCGCGGCGGGAGTAGCCGTCGGTGACGACCGCCCCTCGGGCGTCCACCACGATCGCGCCGACCGAGAACGCCGTCTGCGAGGGCGGGCACTTCCACGACAGCGCGATGGCGCGCTCCAGCCACTCGCGGTCGGCGGCGGTGGCGTCGGGGCCGGTCCCCGGGACCGGGGCCGCCGCGGAGGGCGACGGGTTCACCGGTCGCTCCCGGCAGGCGAGGGGGACGCCGACTCGGGCGTGAGCGGCGCCTGTGGAAGGTAGCGCAGCACGGCCATGTCGCCCAGGGCCCGCGCCTCGGCGAGCCGCATGGGGCGGCGGGGGTGGTTGGCGAAGTCGCCCGCTCCCACGAAGCGCGGTGCGCCGGGGTCGCCCACGAAGAACGGGGCGATGGCCACGCGGACCTCGTCGGCCAGTCCGGCGGTGAGGAACCGGGTGTGCACGCCGGTGCCGCCCTCCACCAGGAGGCGGCCGACGCCGCGTTCGGCGAGGTCGGCGAGGATGCCAGCGAGGTCGCAGTCCGGCCCGGCGTCCACCACGGTGACGTCCGCCGCGGCCGCCGTCCCGGCGTCGGCGTCGGCGGGGGTGGGAGCGGTGGTCGACGCGGGGGCGGGCGTGGCGAACCGGCGGGCGGTCGCGGGATGGGCGGCGCTGGCCACGTACACCAGCTTGGCCGCGTCGCCGGTGGTGAAGACGCGTGCGGCCGGGTCCACGCTGCCGCGCTCGCTGAGGACGACCTTGACGATGTCGCCGGTCTTGCCCAGCGCCGACCGCCGCTCACGCCGCCGCGCCGACCGCACGAGCAGCCGGGGGTTGTCGCTGCGTATGGTCCCCGCGCCGACGAGGATCGCGTCGCACTCCGCGCGAAGCGCGTCGATCTCGTCGAAGTCGGCTTCCGAGGACAACCGCAGCCGCTCCGGGCTGGTGTCGTCGATGTACCCGTCGAGCGACATCGCCCAGCTCAGAATCGTGTACGGCAACGGTCGATCCGGCATGCCGCCAGCCTAGCGGCCACCCACGGCCCCGGCCCCGGGCGCGGTCGGGCGAGGGCGTTCTGCACCCGCCTATCCGCGTCCCCGCGGCCCTCGCCGCCCCGTCGCCATGCCGACCCTCCGCCTCCGCCGCGATGACCGCACGCCCCCGCCCCGAGCCCCGGTCCCAGTCCCCAAAAAAACCGGCGACCCGCCTTCGGCGGGCCGCCGCGATTCCGTATGCGCAAGCGAGATCCAGAGCGGAAGTCCAGAACAGACCTGAAGCGGATTTGTTTCCGTTCTTAGAACGGATACCGCTTGATCTCGCTCTGCATGGTCACCCACTGCGTCTCGGTGAACGCCTCCAGGTTGGCGCGGGTACCGCCGAAGCGGGCGCCCGTGCCCGACGCGCCCACGCCGCCGAAGGGGGCCACGGACTCGTCGTCCACCGTCTGGTCGTTGATGTGCACGATGCCGCTGGGGATCCGGTCGGCCAACTCCATGCCCCGCATGGGGTTGCCGGTGAGGATGCCCAGGGACAGCCCGTAGTCGCTGGCCGCCGCGATCTCCGCCGCCTCGTCCAGGGTCGAGAACCGGATGACCGGCGCCACCGGCCCGAACACCTCCTCGGAGTAGGCGGGGGTGTCGCGGGTGACCTTGTCCAGCACCGTGGGCCGGTAGAACTGCGCGTCGTAGGTGCCCCCGGCGCGCAGCTCCGCACCCGCCTCCACGCTGCGCGTGACCAGGTCGTGGATGCGGTCGCGCTGGCCGATGTCGATGATCGGCCCCAGCGCCGTGCCCTCCTGCTCGGGGTCGCCCACCGTCAGCGCCTCGGCCTTGGCCGCCAGCCGCTCCACGTAGGCGTCGGCCAGCGACTCGTGCACGATGTGCCGGCCGGTGGTCATGCAGATCTGCCCCTGGTGCAGGAACGACCCCCACGCGCCCACCGACGCCGCGCGGTCGACGTCGGCGTCCTCCAGCACGATCAGCGGGGAGTTGCCGCCCAGCTCCAGGTGCGCCCGCTTGAGGTGGCGGCCGGCGGCCTCGCCGACCTTGCGGCCCGCCGCCGTGGAGCCGGTGAAGGACACGACCCGCACGTGCCGGTCGGCCACCAGCGCCTCCCCCGCCTCGGCACCGCCGGGCAGCATCTGGAGCAGCCCCTCGGGCAGGCCGGCCTCGCGGAAGACCTCCGCGATCACCGCGCCGCCCGAGACCGCCGTGCGGGGGTCGGGCTTGAGCAGCACCGCGTTGCCCAGGGCCAGCGCGGGCGCCACCGAGCGCATGCCCAGGATCAGCGGGAAGTTGAACGGCGAGATCACGCCGACGACACCCACCGGCACCCGCCGGGCCAGGCTCAGCCGGGGCTGGGCGCTGCGCAGCACCTCGCCGGTGGGCTGGGAGGCGAGCGCGGCGCACTCGTAGGCCTCGGTCACGGCCAGGTGGACCTCGAAGCCCGCCTTGCCGCGCGCCGAGCCGGCCTCGCGCATCAGCCAGTCGGCGATCTCGTCGGCCTCCTCCTCGAACTTCGCGCCCGCCCGGCGCAGCACGGCGGCCCGCTCCTCGAACGAGGCCCGGGCCCAGTCCCGCTGGGCCTCGGCGGCGTTCTCGGCGGCCTCGGCGACGTCGGCGGCGTTGGCCACGCCGATCCGGCCCAGCTCCGAGCCGGTGGTGGGCGAGACGACGGGGGCGTCGCCGCCCTTGGCGGGGCGCCACCCGCCGGTGAAGACGTTGCCGCGCCACTCGCGGTCGTTGAGAAGGGTCATGTGCTGCTCCCGGGCGGTTGGGCGGGGCGCGCGGCGCGCGCCCCGGGTCAGTCGGCGGTGGCCGCGGCCTGCGGCCGGGCGGCGTTGCGGATCTCGGCGTAGATGTGGGAGCGAAGCTCGGCGAACCGGTGCTCGGCGCGGGTGCCGATCTGGTCGCGCTCCTCGGGCAGGTCCACGGTGACGTCGTCCTGGATGACCGTGGGCGAGGACGACATCACCAGCACCCGCTGGCCCAGGTAGACCGCCTCGTCGATGTCGTGGGTGACGAACAGGACGGTCATGTTGAACCGCTTCCACAGCACCCGGATGAGGTCTTCCAGGTCGGCGCGGGTCTGGGCGTCCACGGCCGCGAACGGCTCGTCCATCAGCAGCACGCGCGGCTCGTAGGCGATGGCCCGCGCGATGGCCACGCGCTGCTGCATGCCGCCGGAGAGCTGCCAGGGGTAGGCGCCGGCGAACTTGGTGAGGCCCACCGCCTCCAGCGCCTCGTCGGACAGCTCGCGGCGGCGGGCCGGCGCCAGCCGCTTCTCCTTCAGCGGCAGCTCGACGTTGTCGCGCACGCTCAGCCACGGGAACAGGCTGCGGCCGTACTCCTGGAACACCACCGCCATGTCCGGCGGCGGCCCGGCCACGCGCGTGCCGGCCAGCGTGACGGTGCCCGAGGTGGGCTGCATGAGCCCGGCGACGCACTTGAGCAGGGTCGTTTTGCCGCAGCCGGAGGGGCCGACCAGGCAGGCCAGCTCGCCGTCGCCGAGCGTGAAGGTGAGGTCGCGCAGGGCCTCGACGGAGCCGTGCTGGCCTGGGTAGATCTTCTTCAGTCCGGAGACGTCGAGCATGGGTGCCTTCTCGTGCGGAGCGGTGGATCGGGTCGGGGAGGGCGCCGGGGACGCGGCCATGGCGCTCACTCCCCCTTCGCCGCGGCGCGCACGCCGTGGTACCAGTTCAGGACGCGCCGCTCGACCAGGCCGAACAGCAGCGCCAGCAGGAACCCGAGCAGGCCCAGGAGCACGATGCCGCTCCACATCTCGGGGATGGCGAAGCCGCGCTGGAACTGGATGATGCTGTAGCCCAGGCCGCTGGAGCTGGCGAACATCTCGCTGATGACCATGAGGATGATCGCGATGGACAGCCCCTGGCGCAGGCCCGCCATGATCTGCGGGCTGGCCGAGCGCAGCACCAGCGTGGTCAGCCAGCGCCGGCCGCGGATGCCGTAGCAGCGGCAGGTGTCGATGAGCACGGGTTCGACGGCGCGCACGCCCTCGATGGTGTTGAGCAGGATCGGCCAGATCGCGCCGGAGACGATGACGGCGAGCTTCATCGAGGTGCTGACGCCCACGAGCAGCATCAGCAGCGGCACCAGCACGGGCGGCGGGATGGCCCGGAAGAACTCCAGGACCGGCTCGACCACCGCGCGCAGGCGCGGGGACAGGCCGAGCACGATCCCCAGGCCGACCCCCAGCACGCCGGCCAGGGCGAAGCCGCCCAGCAGCCGCGCCACGCTGGGCAGGACGTCCTCGAAGAAGCGCTCGGAGAACCACAGCTCGGCGAACGTGGCCGCGATCTCGCCGGGCGTGGGCAGGTAGTACAGCCCCGAGGTGATGCTGGCGATCCACCACACCGCGATGAGCACGGCGGGCAGCAGCACCACTTCGAGGACGCGCAGGCCGGCGCGCAGGACGCCGCCGCCCGCCGTGGCCCGCGCGGGGCGGGTGCTCTGGGCGCTCACGCGATCTCCTCTCCGCGGACCGAGACGTGCCAGCGCAGCGCGCGCCGCTCCAGGGCGCGCAGGCCGACGTTGACGGCGACGCCGAGGGCGCCGGTGGCGATGATCAGCGCGTAGACCAGGGCGGTGGCGCCGCTGGCCTGGGCGACGGCGATCTGCTCGCCGAGGCCGGGGGTGCCGATGATGAGCTGGCCGGTGACGGCGAGGATCAGCGCGACCGAGGCGCCCAGCCGCAGCCCGGTCAGCAGGTAGGGCAGCGCCGAGGGCCAGGCGACGTAGCGCAGCCGCGCGAAGCGGCCCAGCCCGTAGGAGCGGGCGGTCTGCTCGGCCACGGGGTCGATGTCGCCCACCCCGTAGAGGACCTGGATGTAGATCTGCCAGAAGGCGGCGTAGATGACCAGCATCAGCGTGGAGGCCAGGTCGGTGCCGTACAGCAGGATGGCCAGCGGGATGAGCGCCACCGAGGGGATGGGCCGCAGGAACTCCACCGTGGAGGAGGTGAACCGGCGCAGCGCCGGCACGGCGCCCACGACGAACCCCAGCACGACGGCGGCGGCGAACGCGATGGCCAGGCCCAGGCCCCAGGCGACGAGGGTGTCCCAGACCGCGATCCAGAACTCGGGCAGCAGCACCCGTTCGCCCAGGGTCAGCAGGACCTCGGAGGCGGGCGGCAGGAACCGGCCGGGGATGATGCCCAGGCGGGGCACGGCCTCCCACAGCAGCAGGAAGCCCGCCACGCCCGCGGCGCCCAGCAGGAGGCGGTTGGGGGCCCGCTTGGGGGCGCGGGGCCCGCCCCCCGCCGCGGGGGCGGCGGAGGGGCGGGCCGGATCGGCGATGTCGGTGCTCATCGGTACAGTTCGTCCAGGTCGGGCTTGTCCTCCAGGACACCGTCGTGCACCATCAGGTCGGCCACGGCCTGGGTCGACTCCCGGTTGAGGTCGGTCGGCCAGGTCGGCAGCACGATCTCCTGGGCCACCGACTCCTCGATCTCGGTGTACTCGCCGAGGATCCGGCGCACCTCGTCGGGGTTGTCGTTGGCGTAGGTCAGGGACTCCTCCATGGCGGCGGTGAAGTTCTCCACCAGCTCGGGGTCCTCCTGGATCACCTGCTCGGTGGTGAAGTAGTAGGCCACCGACAGCGACTCGTGGGCGTCCACGAAGTTGGAGGCGATCTCGGTGGCGCCGCCGGCCTTGGCCGCCGTCAGGAACGGCTCGACCACCCAGGCGGCGTCCACGTCGCCCCGCTCCAGGGCCGCGGGCATCTCCGGGAACGGCAGCTCCACGAACTCGATGGTGTCGGAGTCGCCACCGGCCTGGCGCACCGTGTTGCGCACGGTGGTGTCGCCGATGTTCTCCAGGTTGTTCACCGCGATGGTGGCGTCCTCGAGGTCCCGGGGCTCGGCGATGTCGCTGCCCTCGGGCACCACGACCCCGCCGAAGTCGTTGCCCTCCTCGCCGGTGCTGGTGACGCCGTTGGCGACGATCCGCACCGGGAGGTCCTGCTCCTGGGCGACCAGCAGCGAGGTGGTGTTGCCGAAGGCGAAGTCGAACTCGCCGCTGACCACGCTGGGCACGGCCTGGGCGCCGCCGGTGGTGTTCTCGATCGTCAACTCGATGCCGTGCTTTTCGAAGATGCCCTGGTCGACGCCGAGGTGCAGCGGAGCGACGTCGACGATGGGGATGGCGCCGACGGTGATGCTTTGCGGGCCGTCTCCGTCACCACCGCCTTCACCGCCGCCCCCGCCGCAGGCGGAGGTGGCGAGCAGTGTGACCGTCGCGGCCACGGGGAGGATCATCCGGCGCATGGTGGGTCTCCAGTGGGTGAGTGGGGGTGAGGGGGTAGTGGGAATAGCGGGTCGGGGAGGCCCCGCGGGGTGAGCGGGGATGCGGGTCAACCCCACACCTCGGCCGCGGTCTCGACGATCAGCCGCAGCTTGGCGAACTGCTCGTCGTGGCTGAGCCGGTTGCCCTCCAGCGTGCTGGAGAAACCGCACTGCGGCGCGAGGCAGAGCTGTTCCAGGGGGACGTACCGGCTCGCCTCGTCGATGCGGCGCTTGAGGTCGTCCTTGCTTTCCAGGGCACCACGCTTGGTGGTGACCAGGCCCAGGACGACCTGCTTGCCGGGCGGGACGAAGCGCAGTGGTGCGAACCCGCCGGAGCGGGCGTCGTCGAACTCCAGGAAGAACCCGTCGACGCCGAGGGTGCCGAAGAGTTCCTCGGCGACGAAATCGTAGCCGCCTTCGGCCACCCAGGACGAGCGGAAGTTGCCGCGGCACAGGTGGGTGGTGACCCGCATGCCCTCGGGCCGCCCGGCCAGTGCCGCGTTGATCTGGGAGATGTAGCGTTTGTGCAGGTCGGTGCTGTTCTCGCCGCGTTCCTGGAGCATCGCGCGCTGGCGCGGGTCGTTGAGGTAGGCCAGGCTGGTGTCGTCCAGTTGCAGGTAGGCGCAGCCCAGCTCGCCCAGGCGCCGGATCTGCTCGGCGTAGGCCGCCGACAGGTCGCTCCAGAACTCCGCCGGGTCGGGGTAGACCGAGCGGTCGATCGCGGCCTGTCCGCCCCGGTAGTGGACCATGCTGGGCGAGGGGATGGTCAGCTTGGGCGTGGCCGTGGCGACCGTGTCGCGCAGGAAGGAGAACGCGTCGGCGAAGATCGTGTGCTCCAGCCCGATCCGGCCGGTGACCTGGAGCGCGGCGGGGGTGAAGCTGATGTCGCCCCGCTCGTTGTGGAACGTGACCTGGATCTCGTCCTGGGCGCGGGAGATTCCGCCGAGTTGGTAGATGAAGTCCATGTGCCAGGAGGCGCGGCGGAACTCCCCGTCGGTGGCCGAGCGCAGGCCGATCTCCTCCTGGGCGCGGACCGCCTCGACCACGGCGGCGTCCTCGGCGGCGCGCAGTTCGGCCGCGTCGATCAGTCCTCGGGCGTGGCGGTCGCGGGCCTCCCGCAGGGCGGCTGGGCGCAGGAGGCTGCCGACGTGGTCGGCGCGGAACGGCGGGGTCGGCCGCCCGAGCGCGGGCTGGGTCATGGTCTCCCGGTTTTCCCTTCGTCCTGTCCTGCCGCGCGCACCGGCTCGGGGGCGTCCGGCCGCCGCGGACCGGCGGCGGGCGGGGCCGTGCCGGGGACGCGGACGGCGAGCGCGCAGTCCAGTGCCGCTCGGCGCCGTCCCGTGCCGTCCGGTGCCGCCGGGGCGGGCCGGCGGCGACGGCGCCCGGTCCGTCGTGGGCGCGCACGCGAGGGGCGCACCTGCCGCGAACCTGTGTACGAAGTACGAACGAGCGTTCTTTGAGCGAACCTAGGTGACTGCGATCACCGACGTCAACCCCCCGCCCCCGGTTATGTCCCCCGGTCCTGGTAGGGATGGACACCTCCGCAGCCCTGTGCGGTATGAGAACATCGCCCCGAGGACCGGCGGCGGAGGGCCCACCCCCGCCGCCCCGCGCGGCGCCCCCGCCGCGCAGGCGCGCACCGCGCCGCGTCCGCCACCCGCGCACCGCATGTGGGGAGACCATGAGCACGGACCCGACCGCTGTCCAGCCCAAGCCCGAGCACTTCGTGCAGTCGCTGGAGCGCGGCCTCGCCGTCATCCGGGCGTTCACCGCCCAGCAGCCGTCGATGACGCTCAGCGACGTCGCCCGCGTGACGGGCCTGACCCGGGCCGCGGCCCGCCGGTTCCTGCTCACCCTGACCGACATGGGCTACGTGCGCACCGACGGCCGGATGTTCGCGCTGACGCCCAGGGTGCTGGAACTGGGTTACGCCTACCTGTCCTCGGCCGGACTTCCCGAGGTCGCCCAGCCGCACCTGGAGCGGCTGGCGGCCGAACTGCGGGAGTCGTCGTCGGTGTCGGTGCTCGACGGCGACGACGTCGTCTACGTGGCCCGCGTGCCCACCTCGCGCATCATGCACGTGGCCATCAGCGTGGGCACCCGCTTCCCCGCCTACGCCACCTCGATGGGCCGGGTGCTGCTGGCCGGCCTGCCCGAGCCCGAGATCGACGCCTACCTGCGCCGGGTCGAGATGCGCCGGCTCACCGCCTTCACGCTGACCACCCCGGCGCGGCTGCGGGCCGAACTGGAGCGGGTGGCCGCCCAGGGCTGGGCGCTGGTGGACCAGGAACTGGAGGAGGGGCTGCGCTCGGTGGCGGCGCCCGTGCGCGACCGCGAGGGCCGGGTGGTGGCCTCGGTCAACGTCTCGGCGCACGCCAGCCGGTCCACGGTGGAGGACATCCGGCGCGACCTGCTGCCGCCGCTGCTGGCCACGGCCGCGCGCATCGAGGCCGACCTCGACATCGCGCGGCGGGCCTCGGGCCAGGGCTGAGCCGCCCCGGCGGCCCCCGCGCCCGCTTCGGGACCCTTGACCCTCGGGACGACTGTCGGCAATGATGTGCGAACTAAGAACACGCATTCGCCATCCGAACAGATTTGGACCGCTCATGATCGTGCCGCTGGACGAGGGGGTCCGCGAACTCGTCCACGACGGGGACACGGTCGCGCTGGAGGGTTTCACCCACCTGATCCCCGTGGCCGCCGGCCACGAGATCATCCGGCAGGGCCGGCGCGACCTCACCCTCGTCCGGATGACCCCCGACGTGGTCTACGACCAGGTGATCGGCGCCGGCTGCGCCGCCCGCCTGGTGTTCTCCTGGGGCGGCAACCCCGGCGTGGGCTCGCTGCACCGCTTCCGCGACGCCATCCAGAACGGCTGGCCGCGCCCCCTGGAGATCGAGGAGCACAGCCACGCCGGCATGGCCAACCGCTACGTCGCGGGGGCCTCGGGCGTGCCGTTCGCGGTGCTGCGCGGCTACGCCGGCACCGACCTGGTCGACCAGACCCCCACCATCAAGACCGTGGAGTGCCCCTTCACCGGTGAGCGGCTGGCTGCCGTGCCCGCGCTCAACCCCGACGTCACCGTGATCCACGCCCAGCGCGCCGACCGCGCCGGCAACGTGCAGTTGTGGGGCATCACCGGCATCCAGAAGGAGGCCGTGCTGGCCGCGCGCCGCAGCCTGGTCACCGTCGAGGAGGTCGTGGACCGCCTGGAGCCGGTGCCCGGCCAGGTGCTGCTGCCCTCCCGCGTGGTCACCGCCGTCTCCGTGGTGCCCGGCGGCGCCCGCCCCTCCTACGCCCACGGCTACTACGCCCGCGACAACGCCGCCTACCAGGCGTGGGACGCCGTCAGCCGCGACCGCGACGCGTTCGCCCGGTGGCTGGCCGACGAGATCGGCGCGCCGGCGCCGCTGCCCGGAAAGGCAGGATGACATGACGACCGGCTACACCTCCGACGAGATCATGACGGTCGCCGCCGCCCGCTGCCTGACCTCCCAGACGGCGTGCTTCGTGGGCATCGGCCTGCCCAGCACCGCCGCCAACCTGGCCGTGCGCACCCACGCCCCCGGCCTGTGGATGATCTACGAGTCCGGCACCCTGGGCACCCGGCCCGACACCCTGCCGCTGTCCATCGGCGATGGCGTGCTCGCCGAGACCGCCGACACCGTGGTGTCGGTGCCCGAGGTCTTCAACTACTGGCTCCAGCCCGGCCGCATCGACGTCGGGTTCCTCGGCGCCGCCCAGATCGACCGCTACGCCAACATCAACACCACCGTCATCGGCGACTACACCGACCCCAAGGTGCGGCTGCCCGGCGCCGGCGGCGCCCCCGAGATCGCCGCCTCCTGCCGCGAGGTCGTGGTGATCGTGCGGCAGAGCCGGCGCGCGTTCGTGGAGCGGGTCGACTTCGTGACCTCGGTGGGCCACGGCGCGGGCCCCGGCGACCGCGAGCGGCTGGGCCTGCGCGGCGCCGGCCCCACCCGCGTCATCACCGACCTGGGCGTCCTGGAGCCCGACCCCGCCACCCGCGAGCTGACCCTGGTCCAGGTGCACCCCGGGGTGAGCGCCGAGGACGCGCGCGCCGCCACCGGCTGGGACCTGGCCGTGGCCCCCGATCTGGCCACCACCCCCGAGCCCACCCCTGAGGAGCTGAAGGTGCTGCGCTCGCTCACCGGAGCCGACGGGGTGTAGAAACGGCAGCGGCGCCGGCCGCGCCCGCCCGCCCCGGCCGCCACCCACGGCGCCGCCCGCGCCCGCGCCGGCGGCTCCCCCACCGCACAGAGAAGGCAGTGGACATGACCGACGTATACGTCCTGGACGCGGTGCGCACGCCCTTCGGCAAGTACGGGGGCGCGCTGTCCGGAGTCCGCCCCGACGACCTCGCCGCCCACGCCGTGCGCGGGCTGGTGGACCGCTCCCCCGGCCTGGACCCCGCCGCGATCGACGACGTCTACTTCGGCGACGCCAACGGCGCCGGCGAGGACAACCGCGACGTCGCCCGCATGGCCGCGCTGCTGGCCGGGCTGCCCACCTCGGTGCCCGGCGCCACCCTCAACCGGCTGTGCGGCTCGGGCCTGGAGGCGGTCATCGCCGCCAACCGCGCCGTGGCCGTGGGCGACGCCTCCCTGGTGGTGGCCGGCGGCGTGGAGTCGATGAGCCGCGCCCCCTGGGTGCTCCAGAAACCGGCCAAGGGCTTCCCCGCCAGCCACGAGACCCTGCACTCCACCACCCTGGGCTGGCGCATGGTCAACCCCGCCATGCCGGCGGAGTGGACGGTGTCGCTGGGCGAGGCCACCGAGCAGCTCGCCGAGCTGCACGGCGTGGGCCGCGCCGAGCAGGACGCCTTCGCGCTCCAGTCCCACGTCAACGCCGCCGCGGCCTGGGAGAAGGGCGTCTTCGACGCCGAGGTCGTGCCCGTGCCGGGCGTGGAACTGGAGCGCGACGAGAGCATCCGCGCGACCTCCCTGGACAAGCTCGCCGGCCTCAAGCCGGCCTTCCGCCCCGACGGCACGGTCACCGCCGGCAACGCCTCGCCGCTCAACGACGGCGCGGCGGCCCTGCTCATCGGCGACGAGGCGGCGGCCCAGGCCGCCGGCCGCGCCCCGCTGGCGCGCATCGTCAGCCGCGGGGTGGCCGCCGTGGAGCCGCACCGCTTCGGCATCGGCCCGGTCCAGGCCGCAGAGACGGCGCTGCGCCGCGCCGGGATCGGCTGGGCGGACCTGGCGGTGGTCGAGCTGAACGAGGCGTTCGCCGCCCAGTCGCTGGCCTGCCTGCGGCTGTGGCCCGAGCTGGACCCCGCGATCGTCAACCCCAACGGCGGCGCGATCGCCATCGGACACCCCCTGGGCGCCTCCGGCGCGCGCATCCTCGGCTCCCTGGCCCACGAGCTGCACCGGCGCGGCGGCGGCTGGGGCCTGGCCGCGATCTGCATCGGCGTCGGCCAGGGCCTGGCCGTCGTGCTGCACGCCTGACCCCCACCACCCCCGCAGACCGGGAGGAGGCACCGCCCCCATGAGCACCGACCCCACCACCCGCCCGGCGCCGCCCGCCTACGCGCGCGACGCCGAGGTGCACCCGCCGCTGGACTACCCCGGCTACCGCAGCACCGCGCTGCGCCACCCCAAGCGCGGCCTGCGGCTGCTGCCGCACCTGCTGACCGAGGTCACCGGCCCGCTGCTGGGCGAGGACCGCATCAGCGAGAACGACAGCGACCTCACCCGCCAGCACGACGGCGAGCCCCAGGGCCAGCGCATCATCGTGCACGGCCAGGTGCGCGACGGCGACGGCCGCCCCGTGCCCCACACCCTGGTGGAGATTTGGCAGGCCAACGCCGGCGGGCGCTACCGCCACACCGGCGACAACTGGCCCTGCCCGCTGGACCCCAACTTCTCCGGCGTGGGCCGCACCCTCACCGACGACCAGGGCCGCTACCGGTTCACCACGATCCGGCCCGGCGCCTACCCCTGGCGCAACCACGACAACGCCTGGCGGCCAGCCCACATCCACTTCTCCCTGTTCGGGCGGGCCTTCACCCAGCGGCTGGTCACCCAGATGTACTTCCCGGGCGACCCGCTGTTCTTCCAGGACCCCATGTGGAACTCCATCCCCGACGAGAAGGCGCGCGAGCGGCTGGTGGCGCGGTTCGACTACGCCAACACCGCGCCGGAGTGGGCGCTGGCCTACGAGTGGGACATCGTGCTGCGCGGCCGCGAGGCCACCGTGTTCGAGGACGAGGTGGACGAGGACTGATGGCCCGCTACGCGACCACCCCCTCCCAGACCGTCGGCCCCTACCTGCACATCGGGCTGCCCTGGCCCGACGGCCCCTTCGCCGTCGCCGAGGGCACGCCCGAGGGGGTCTGGATCCGCGGCGTCCTCTACGACGGCGCTGGCGCGCCCGTGCCCGACGGGCTCATCGAGACCTGGCAGGCCGACCCCGAGGGCCGGTTCGACCACCCCGACGACCCGCGCGGCGCGGTGGCCCGGCCCGGGTTCCGCGCGTTCGGGCGCTGCCCCACCGACGCCAACGGCGAGTACGGGATCTTCACCCTCAAGCCCGGCCCGGTGCCCGGCCCCGGCGGCACGCTCCAGGCGCCCCACATCGACGTGTCGGTGTTCGCGCGCGGCATGCTCCACCGCACGGTCACCCGCGTCTACTTCCCCGAGGAGGCCGCGGCCAACGCCGCCGACCCGGTGCTGTCGAGCGTGCCCGAGCCCGAGCGCGCCACGCTGGTGGCCCGACCCGCCGAGGACGGCTACCGCTTCGACATCCGCCTCCAGGGAGAGGATGAGACGGTCTTCTTCGATGTGTGAGGTCCACCGAGCTGCTGGGGAGGCGTCGTGACCGGTGCGCAGGCGGCGGTCGGCCTGTTCGGCGGCGTCTTCGCCGCCGGGCCGGCCGCCGAGGAGACCGGCGACCGGGCGTGGCTGCGCGCGCTGCTGGACGCCGAGGCGGCGCTGGCGCGCGCCCACGCCCGCATCGGGCTGGTGGCGCCCGAGCACGCCGAGGCGATCACGGCCGCCTGCGACCCCGACCGGTTCGACGCCGCCGCGCTGGGGGCCGCCGCCACCGGCGCGGGCAACCCGGTGGTGCCGCTGGTGGCCGAGCTGACCCGCGCGGTCGGCGGCGAGGCCGCTCGCCACATCCACCAAGGCGCCACCAGCCAGGACATCATGGACACCGCCGCGATGCTGGTGGCGCGCCGCGCGGGCGCGGCCATCTCCGCCGACGCCGCCGCGGCGGCGGAGTCGCTGGCGGGACTGGCCGCCGCCCACCGCGACACGGTGATGGCCGGGCGCACGCTCCTCCAGCAGGCGCTGCCCACCACCTTCGGACTGGTGGCCGCCACCTGGCTGACCGGGCTGGAGGAGTCCGTCGCGGCCCTGGAGCACGTGCTGGCCCACCGCGCCGCCGCCCAGCTCGGCGGCGCGGCCGGCACCCTGGCGTCGCTGCGCGGCGACGGGCTCGCGGTGGTGGCGGCGTTCGCCGCCGAGACCGGGCTGGCCGAACCGGACCTGCCCTGGCACACCGAGCGCGGCCGGATCGCCGAGCTGGCCGGCGCCCTGGCGCGGGTGTGCGGTGCGGTGGCCAAGCCGGCTGGCGACATCGCGCTGCTGGCCCAGACCGAGGTCGGCGAGGTGGTCGAGGCCGGCGGTCCGGGCACCGGCGGGTCCTCCACCCTGCCGCACAAGCGCAACCCGATCGCGGCCGTGCAGGCGGCGGCGTGCGCCCGGCGCGCACCCGGCCTGGCCGCGACCCTGCTGGGCGCCCAGGACCAGCAGCACCAGCGGGCCGCCGGCGCCTGGCACGCCGAGTGGCCTGCGCTGAGCGACCTGCTGCGCACCACCGGCTCGGCCGTGGCGTGGCTGCGCACCAGCCTGGAACGGCTGGAGGTCCGCCCCGAGGCGATGCGCGCCAACCTCGCCGCCTCGGGCGGGTTCCCGCTGGCCGAGCGGGTCACCACCGACCTCGCCGGGGAGCTGGGCCGCGGCCAGGCGCACGCCCTGGTCGCCGACGCCTGCGCCGAGGCCGCGCGCGCGGGCCGCCCGCTGGAGGAGGTGCTGGCCGAGCGCCTGGCGGGCCGCCGCGACCGCGCGCGCATCGCCGCGCTGCTGGACCCGGCCGGCTACCTGGGCTCGGCCGCGCCGCTGATCGACCGCGCCCTGGCCGCCCACCGGCGGCGCGCCGCCGAGCGGGCCGCGCGCCCGCCGGCCGCAACGACGCCGAGGAGGGACGAAGCACGGTGAACGCCGAGACCGTCGAGGTGCACCACGTGGCCGAGGGGCCGCCCGACGCGCCGCTGGTGGTGCTGTCGGGTTCGCTGGGCAGCACGCTGGCGATGTGGGAGCCCCAGGTCGCCGCGCTGGCCGCCCGCTACCGGGTGGTGCGCTACGACACGCGCGGCCACGGCGCCTCCCCGGTGCCGCCCGGCCCCTACCGGCTGGCCGACCTGGGCGGCGACGTCCTGCGGCTGCTGGACCGCCTCGGCACCGAGCGCGCCCACTTCGCCGGGGTGTCGTTGGGCGGCATGACCGGTATGTGGCTGGCCGCGCACGCCCCCGAGCGGATCGACCGGCTGGCGCTGGTGTGCACGTCGGCGCGGATGCGCCCGCAGGACTGGGCGGCGCGCGCCGCCACCGTGCGCGCCTCGGGCACCGCCGCGATCGCCGAGGCGGTCGTGGACCGCTGGCTGACCCCCGGTTACGCCGAGCGCGAGCCGCGGACGGTGCGGTGGATGCGCGAGATGGTCGCGGCCACCCCCGCCGAGGGCTACGCCGGCTGCTGCGCCGCCATCGAGCACATGGACCTGCGCGGCGACCTGCCGCGCGTGACCGCGCCGACCCTGGTGGTCGGCGGCTCGGCCGACCCCGCCATGCCGCCCGAGCACGCCCGCACGATCGCGGCGGGGATCCCCGGCGCGCGCCTGCGCGCGCTGCCCGGCGCGCACCTGGCGAGCTGGGAGTGCGCGGCGGCGCTCAACGACCTGCTGCTCGCCCACTTCGGCGGCACCGCCCTGCCCGGCGGCGCCGAGGCGGGCACCGAGACCGAGGAGGCACCATGACCGTGGGCGACGACACCGCCCGCCGCGCCGAGGGCATGGCCGTGCGCCGGGAGGTGCTGGGCGACGCCCACGTCGACCGCGCCGAGGCGGCCACGACCCCGTTCACCGCGCCGTTCCAGGACCTGATCACCCGCTACGCCTGGGGCGAGGTCTGGACCCGGCCCGGCCTGGACCGGCGGACCCGTAGCTGCATGGTGCTGACCGCGCTCACGGCCAAGGGCCACTGGGACGAGCTGGCCATGCACGTGCGCGCGGCGCTGCGCAACGGCCTGACCGCCGAGGAGATCGCCGAGGTGTTCCTCCAGGCGGCGATCTACTGCGGGGTGCCCGCCGCCAACAAGGCGTTCGGGATCGCCCAGCGCGTGCTGGCCGAGTCCGGCGCCGCGCCCGCGACCGGTCCGGCACCCGGGGACGGCCCCGCCCGCTGAGCCGGGGACCGCGTCCCGGCCCCGCCCCGCTCCCCCGCCCGCGCCATCCGCTCCACCCGCTCGACCCCCTCTGACTCACTGACCACCCACCTCTGCAAGGGAGGCAAGCGGCGCCCCCCGGCCGCCCCGCGCGGCCGGCGCCCGGTGCCGCGGACCCGGTTATGCGCACCCCCGTCGGCATTGTCGGAGCCGGCCCCGCCGGCCTGTTCCTCTCCCACCTGCTGCACCTGCACGGGATCGAGTCGGTCGTGCTGGAGCGGCGCGACCGCGCCTACTGCGAGAAGCGCCAGCGCGCCGGCGTGGTGGAGCACGGCGTGGCCGAGGCGCTGCGCGCCACCGGCCTGGGCGAGCGGATGGACCGCGAGGGGTTCGTGCACGAGGGCATCGAGCTGCGCTTCGACGGGCGCGGCCACCGCGTCGACTTCCCCGCGCTCACCGGGGGGCGCAGCGTGCTGATCTGGGCGCAGACCGAGATCGTCAAGGACCTCATCGCGCGCCGCCTGGCCGACGGCGGGCAGATCCTGTTCGAGGCCGAGGCCACCGCCATCGAGGACGCGGTGTCCGAACGGCCCCGGATCCGGTTCACGCGCGGCGGCGCCGAGGAGGTGCTGGAGTGCGACTACGTGGTGGCCTGCGACGGCTTCCACGGCATCGGCCGCGCCAGCCTGCCCGCCGAGGTGGTGCGCACCTTCGAGAAGGTCTACCCCTTCGCCTGGCTGGGGATCCTCGCCGACGTCGCGCCCTCCTGCGACGAGCTGATCTACGCCCACAGCGACCGGGGCTTCGCGCTGCACAGCATGCGCTCGGAGACGGTCAGCCGGCTCTACCTCCAGGTGCCCGCCGGCACCGACCCGAAGCAGTGGTCCGACGACCGGATCTGGTCGGAGCTGGCCGCCCGGTTCGCGCTGCGCGACGGCGGCTGGAGCCTGGCTGAAGGACCCATCACCGACGTGGGCATCACGCCGATGCGCAGCTTCGTCACCGAGCCGATGCGCCACGGGCGGCTGTTCCTGGCCGGCGACGCCGCCCACATCGTGCCGCCCACCGGCGCCAAGGGCCTCAACCTGGCGATGCGCGACGTGCTGCTGCTGGCCGAGGGGCTGCGCGCGTGGTTCGCCAAGGGCGACGCCGCCGGGCTGGACGCCTACTCGGCGACCGCGCTGCGGCGGGTGTGGCGGGCCGAGCACTTCTCCTACTGGATGACGACGCTGCTGCACCTGGACCCGGAGGGCTCGGAGTTCGACCGCCGGCTCCAGATCTCCCACCTGGAGCACATCGCCGCCTGCGAGCCGGCCGCCGCCGCGCTCGCGGAGAACTACACGGGGCTGCCGTCGGTGTGAAGCGGCGGGTGCGCGCCCGGCGGGAGGCGGCGGTCCGGTGCCCGCCCCGGCCGCCGGACCGCCGGACGGCCCCGCCGGGCGGCCGCGCCCCCGGGCCGGTGCGTGGGGCGCCGGCCCGGCGCGTTGCGACACCGCCACCCCGACTGATCACCGAGTCAGTCATGTTGCGATAACCCGTGGCAGGGCGCATGCACCGTTGCGATTTTCGCCAGCGCCCTGGTACGGTCGCCACTCGTGAGCGCGACGAACGCGGCGGGCGGCGCCCCCGATCCCCTTGAGGGCCTGCGGCAGCGGGTCCGCGAGCTGATCGTGCGCTCGGGGCGCTCCCAGCGGGAGTTCGCCGACCTCATCGGGCTGGAGCCCTCCAAGCTGTCGAAGTCGCTGAAGGGCACGCGGCGGCTGTCGGCCGAGGAGCTGATCCGCGTCGCCGAGGTCGCCGGGGTCACCGTCAACTGGCTGCTGCACGGCAGCGACGACGCGGCCACCGTCGTGGCCGTGCCCCCCAAGGTCCGCGCACCGGCCCCGCCCGCCGAGCGGGGCGCCGAACGCGCCGCCGGCGCCGAGCGCCGCCGCCAGATCATCGAGGCCGCGCACCGCCTCATCGCGGTGCACGGCTACCACAGCGTGCGCACGGTGGACATCGCGCGCGCCTGCGGCACCTCCAGCGCCACCATCCACTACCACTTCCCGGCCCTGCGCGACCTGCTCGACGAGGCGCTGCGCTCGGCCGCCAAGCAGGCGTTCGACCGGCAGGTCGCGGTGCTGCACACCGTGCCCTGCGCCCGGACCCGGCTGCACCGGCTGATCGAGCTGCAACTGCCCTACCCCGGGCTGCTGCGCCGAGAGTGGTCGATCTGGCTTCAGGTGTGGACGGAGTCCGCGCTCAACCCGCAACTGCGCGAGCTGCACGCCGCCCACTACCAGCGCTGGCACGACACCATCGCCCGCACCCTGCGCGAGGGGATCGAGGCGGGCCAGTTCCGCGAGTTCGACGCGGAGGCCATGGCGACGCGGCTGACCGCGCTCATCGACGGCCTCGGCATCCAGGTCATGACCGGGCGGCCCGGCCGCACGGTGGAGGCCATGCGCGACGCCCTGCGCGAGTTCGTCGCCACCGCCATCGAAGGAGGCTCCCAGCCGTGAACGAGACCATGAACACCGACGTCATCCTGACCGCCGCGCTGACCGGCGCGGGCGACACCGTCCGCAAGAGCGAGCACGTGCCGGTGACCCCGCGCCAGATCGCGGAGTCGGCGGTGGCCGCCGCCGAGGCCGGCGCCAGCGCGGTGCACATCCACGTCCGCGACCCCGAGACCGGCGCGCCCTCCCGCGACAACGCCCTCTACCGCGAGGTGGTGGAGCGCATCAAGGAGACCGGCGTCGACATCGTCATCAACCTGACCGCCGGCATGGGCGGCGACCTGGTGATCGGCCAGGACGACCCGCTGGCGTTCGGCGAGGGCACCGACCTGGTCAACGGGCTGGACCGGCTGCCGCACGTGGAGGAGCTGCTGCCCGACATCTGCACGCTGGACTGCGGCAGCCTCAACTTCGGCGACGGCAGCCTGGTCTACGTCTCCACGCCCGACATGCTGCGCGCCGGCGCCAAGCGCATCCAGGAGCTGGGCGTGCGCCCGGAGCTGGAGATCTTCGACACCGGGCAGCTCTGGTTCGCCAAGCAGATGTACGCCGAGGGGCTGATCGACGACCCCGCGCTGTTCCAGTTGTGCACCGGCATCCCCTACGGCGCCCCGGCCGACCCCGGCGTGCTCCAGTCGATGGTGCGGCTGCTGCCCGAGGGCGCGCAGTGGGCGAGCTTCGCCATCGGGCGCATGCAGATGCCGTGGGTGGCGCAGTCGATCCTGCTCGGCGGGCATGCCCGCGTGGGGCTGGAGGACAACCTGTACCTGAGCCGGGGGGTGAAGGCCACCAACGCCCAGCTCGTGGAGAAGGCGGTGGGGATCATCGAGTCGCTGGGCGCCCGCGTGGCCACGCCCGAGGAGACCCGCGCCAAGCTCAAGCTGCGCAGCGCCGCCCGCTGAACCGCGCCGCGCGACCGCACGCCGCCGACCCGCACCTGACACGCACTGGCATGCACTGGCACGCAGCCGACACCCGGAGGGGGACCACCGTGACACCACCCGACCAGCAGCCCGCCCGTAGCCGACCGCAGGGCGCGCCGGGCGCACCGGCGGTCCCGGAGGCCGTGGAGGCTCCGGGCGCCTCGGAGTCCTCGGGCGCCCCGGCGGCCGCCGACCGCCCGGCCGGCGTCGTCGCCCCCGAGCGGGTGCGCACCGTCGCCTGCGTGGGCGCGGGCGTGATCGGCGGCGGCTGGGTGGCGCACTTCCTGGCGCGCGGCTACCGGGTGACCGCCTGGGACCCGGCGCCCGACGCGGAGCGGCGGCTGCGCGACCTGGTCGACTCCGCGTGGCCGGCGCTGACGCGGCTGGGCCTGGCCGAGGGGGCGTCGACGGCCGACCTGACGGTGGCGCCCACCCTGGCCGAGGCGGTCGCCGGCGCCGACTTCGTGCAGGAGAGCGCGCCGGAGCGGCTGGAGCTGAAGGTCGACCTGCTCGCCGAGATCGACGCGGCGGCGCCCGCGCACGTGGTCGTCGGGTCCTCCACCTCGGGCTACTCCATGTCGGAGATGCAGGTGCGGGCGGCGCGACCGGGCCGGCTCGTGGTGGGCCACCCGTTCAACCCGCCCTACCTGGTGCCGCTGGTGGAGGTCGTCGGCGGCGCGGCCACGGACGCGTGGGCGGTGGAGTGGGCGTCGGAGTTCTACCGGGCGGCGGGCAAGTCGGTCATCACCATGGACCGGGAGCTGCCGGGGTTCATCGGCAACCGCATCCAGGAGGCGGCCTGGCGGGAGGCGCTGCACATGGTCGCCAACGGCGAGGCCACGGCCGAGCAGATCGACCTGGCCATGACGGCGGGGCCGGGGCTGCGGTGGGCGTTCTTCGGCCCGTGCCTGACCTTCCACCTGGCCGGGGGCGAGGGCGGGATGGCGCACATGCTCGACCACTTCGGCCCGTCGCTGAAGTCGCCGTGGACGCGCCTGGAATCCCCCGAGCTGACACCGGAGCTGCGCGACGCGATGGTGCGGGAGACCGACGAGGTCGCCGCCGGGCGCAGCAACGCCGAGCTGATCGCCCAGCGCGACCGCCGCCTGATCGCGGTCATGCGCGCCCTGGCGGAGGTGGAGGCCGAGGAGGCGGCGGAAGCGGCGGAGGCGCGGGAGGCGGAGGGCCGGTCAGCGGAGGCGCGGGCGGTCGGCGGGGACCGGGAAGACCGGGCGGCCGCGCAGGTGCGGGCGTGACGGCCGCCGACACCGGGCCCGTGGTGCTCCGCCAGCCGGTCCGCCCGGAGTGGATCGACTACAACGGCCACCTCAGCGAGGCGTACTACGTGCTGGTGTTCGGCTTCGCCACCGACGCCCTGATGGAGCGGGTGGGGCTGGACGCCGCCTACCGCGAGGCGACCGGCCGGTCGCTGTACACGGTGGAGGCCCACGTCCGCTACCTGCGCGAGGTCCCCGCCGACACCGAGGTGGAGGTGCGCACCCGGATCCTGTCGGTGGGCGCCAAGAAGGTGCGCTTCTGCCACGAGATGCTCCTGGACGGCGACCTGCGCGCCACCGAGGAGCTGATGGCCCTCCACGTCGACCAGGAGGCGGGCGCGGCCACCCCGTTCCCACCCGAGGTCGCCGACCACCTCACCCGCCTGGTCGAACCCGCCCCCGACTACGCGGGCCGCGCGATCGGCTGACCGCCGGGCAGCGGGGAAGCGGGAAGCGGGGAACCGGTGGCCGTGCCGCCTGAGGCACCCATCCCCATGGGCCGGCCTCCGGCCCAGGCACACGGCATGGCCACCGGTACTCACGTCGGAGGGCTGAGGTGGCGGCAAAGGCGGCAACGGCAGCGGGGTGCCGGCCCTTCCGTCGCCGCCCCCGCCGCGACGGCCGCTGACCGCTCGGGAAAACACCCACGGCACGGCGCGCGCACGCACCTCGGTTCCCATCAGCACCGGCGGCCGGATGCGGACACTCCGGCGCTCTCTCGTTGACGTGCGTCGACATGCCCGTGCCTCCGTAAACGATCACGGAGCGAGGCGAACAGGTAACCCTCGCGAGGCGACAGGCATAGACTCCGAGGTTACCGACGACCTGCCTGCTTCAACCCCCCGAAGAGGACAGCGACGCCATGCCTGCTCCCGACTCCTCCTACCTGCAAAGAGCCGGCGCGTTCATGAAGAACGCCAGCCGGCGGTACGCCCCCCGCGAACCCACCATCGACACCACCAAGGCCAGTATCGCGCGGGTGTACTCCTACTACCTGGGCGGCAAGGACCACTTCCCGGTCGACCGCGAGATGGCCAACTACGCCGAGGACGTCGTCCCCGGCGTCACCGAGCTGGCGCTGGGCAACCGGGCCTTCGTCCAGCGCGCCACCCGCTACCTGGCGGCCGAGCGCGGCCTGCGCCAGTTCCTGGACATCGGCTCGGGCCTGCCCACCGACGGCAACGTCCACGAGATCGCGCACGAGTCCACCCGCGAAGCCCGCGTGGTCTACATCGACAAGGACCCGATCGTGCAGGCGCACGCCCGCGCGCTGCTCGCCGACAACGCCACCACCACGGTCCTCGCCGAGGACCTCCTCCAGCCCGAGACGATCCTCGCGGAGGCCGAGCGCAGCGGCCTGATCGACCTGACCAAGCCGGTCGCCCTGATGCTCGGCGGGATCCTGCACCACATCGAGGACCACGACGACCCCGCCGGGCTCACCCGGCGCCTGTGCGCGGCGCTGTGTCCGGGGTCGTACCTGGTTATCAGCCACTTCTGCCGCCCCGACGAAGCGGATTTCCCCGAGGACGCCGACCACGCCCGCCGCCTGGAGGTGGCGTTCATGGCCAAGCTGAAGGCGGGCCGCTGGCGCTCCACCGAGCAGGTCCGCGCCTACTTCGGCGACTGGTCGCTGGTGGAGCCCGGTCTGGTCCCGCTCAACAACTGGCGGCCCCTGCCGCCCAGCGCCAAGGTCCCCGGCTCCTACCTCATGCCCGCCCGCAACATGCGCCTGATCATCGGGGGAGTCGCCGTCAAGGAGCCGTAGCCCCAGCGGTCGTCCCGTGCGCGGCGGAGCCCCGGCCGGTCCGGGCGGGCGCCATCGCGATGCGTCGCCACAGCCGTGCGGCCATCCCGATGCCGCCTCCCGAATCCCGTCCCCGCCCCCTCTTTCGCCCTCCCAGCCCCCGGCTTTCCCCGGCCACTCCCCGCCACGCCCGCCCTTCCGGGCTCAGCCGCGCACGGCTTCCACCAACCGGTCCAGGAACGGCACCTGGCCTTTGACCAGCTTCAGACGCGCCGCCGCCAGCCCGAACCACTCCGCCCGGTCGACCTCGGGGAACTCCTCGGTCCGGCCCGAGCGCGGCGGCCACTCCAGGGTGAAGGTGTTGCTGGAGATCCTGGCGGCGTCGAAGTCCGCCGCCAGCGCGAAACAGGTGACCACCTTGCCCGACTGCCGCACCTGCCCCAGGTCCACCACCCGGCCCTCGGGCGCGGGCCGGCCCATCTCCTCGGCGAACTCCCGGTAGGCCGCCGCCAGGGGCTCCTCGCCCTCGGCGTACTCCCCCTTGGGCACCGACCACGCCCGCTCGTCCTTCTTCGCCCAGAACGGCCCGCCCATGTGGGCGAGCAGGACCTCCAGGCCGTCCTCGCCGCCCTCGCGGTGGAGCAGCAGCCCGGCGCTCAGCCTCGTCATGGCGCCAGCATGCCATCCGGCACCGACGCTCCGCCGAGGATTCGCCGATGGTCCGGCAGGGGACCGCCGCCGGTAAACCAACGGCCCCCCGATCCGCCGCCGGTCCGCCAACGGACGTCTCCTCCTCCCCCGATCCGTTACCGGACCCCCGCCGACGGGGCGGCGCCACCAGGGCTCATACCGGACCTGGGGGTTAGCGGCCACTTCCGTATTGGACAGGCATGACCGGCTCTGGTGTGCTGAGCCGCGTCGACGCTTCACCCGAGGGCGCCATCGGGCCTGTCCCACCCCTGTTCACGTGAAAGCAGGTACCGCCATGTCCGCCGGGCCGACCCACACCTCCCTCACCGCCAACTCCACCTCCGCCACCGCCGAAGCGGCCGACCGCTCCGGCCCCTCCCGCCGCTCCCTGCTGCTCGCCGCCGCCCTGCTGCCCGTGGCGGCGGGGGCGGCGGCGGGCGCGGCGGCCGGTCCGGCCGCCGCCTCGGCCACCGCGCCGGGCGGCCGGGCACCGCACGCCTCCGGCGACGCCCAGCGCCACTACGACCGCGCGGCCCGGATCGCCGGCGACGACCCGGTGCTGCTGGCCCTGATCAAGGCGCTGTCGCCGGACGCCGTGTTCCCGCCCGGCCAGGCGCCCGAGCCGATCCGGGTCTTCGACAACGTCGCGATGGTCAACACCAAGATGGTCTCGGCCACGGCGATCACCACGTCGGCGGGCGTCGTGCTCCTCGACGCGCTCAGCACACCGGAGGAGGCCGAGCAGGTCCTCCTGCCGGGGCTGCGCGCGGTGGACATCGACCCGGCGCGCATCACCCACGTGGTCGTCACCCAGGCCCACTACGACCACTTCGGCGGCGCCCAGTACCTGGCCGACCACTACGGCGCCCGGGTGATGATGTCCCCGGCCGACTGGGACTTCGTCGCCGCCGACGCCCCGCCCAACGCGCCGGTGCGCGACCTGGAGATCCACGACGGCCAGCGGCTGACCGTGGGAGACACCACGATCACCCTCCACCACACCCCCGGCCACACGCCGGGGACCGTCTCGCCGGTGTTCCCGGCGCTGTGGAAGGGCACCCGCCACCCGGCGATGCTGTGGGGCGGCACCAACCCGCCCGCCGCGACCGAGGACAAGCGGATCTACCTGTCCTCGGTCCGCACCTTCGCCGAGCGCATGCGCGCGGCGGGCGTGGTGGCCGAACTCAACAACCACCCCGGCGCCGACTACGGCGTGGCCCGCATGGAGCAGCTCCGCGCGGGAGCGGCGGAAAACCCGTTCCTCATCGGCCGCGCCCGCGCCCAGCGCTTCATGGACGTCATGGACTCCATGATCCGCGGCCGCATCGCCACCGACGAGGAATCCCCCACCCCCGCAGCCGCACCCGCCTCCACCACCCGGTCGTGCTGCTGACCGGCCCCCACACCCGCGGCGACGGCTCCCCCGAAAAGGACGGGGCCGCCGCCGCGCGCGTCGAACAGGAGGCGCTGGGGTGGGAAAGTCAATCCGCCGCTTCCTCGGTGAGTTGTTCGGCGGAGACCTGGCCGCGCAGCATCTCCACCGCTCGGGCGGGGGTGATCGCGCGGGCGCGCAGCGCCGCCACCACGGCTGAGGCGTAGCGCGGCGGGACCAGCACCGACGACAGGTCCGGCTGCGGCTTCCACCCCACCGCGTCCCGGAACTCCACGTCCGTGGGCGTGCGGGCGCGCAGCCGCCGCACCTCGTCGGGCGGGGCGGAGGCCGCGCGCTTGTACTGGGTGACGGCCAGGCTCCAGGACACCCGGTAGGTGGCCGAGACGCGGACGAGTGCGAGGCGGCGCGCCTGTTCGCCGCTCTCCCCGGCGACGGCGCCCACCGCGCTGCTCGGCAGCAGGAACTCCGCGGCGAACGCCTCCACGGTCTTCTCGCGCTCCTCGCGGGACGCGTGGACGCCCAGGTCGCTGGAGAACTCGTCGCCCAGGACCATGTGCCCCAACTCGTGTGCGGCGGTGCTGCGCCGACGCCCCGGCGCCTGGTCCGTGCCGACCACGGCAACGGCGATGTCGCCGTCGACCAGCGAGGCGCCGTCGGAGGCGAGGGCCAGGACCGCGACGAACTGGCCGGCACGCTCGGAGGCGTCGGCGACGGAGTCGATCGGCTCGGTGCCCAAGCCCAGCTCGTGCCGCACCCACAGCGCCGCCCGGCCGCCGTCCTCGGGGCCGCTCACCTTCTCCCGGTACCGCAGAAGCGGGCGCGGCAGGAGGAAGCCGTCCTGCACGAGCTGGCGCACGTCCCGCAGCCACTCGGAGAGCAGGACCTCGGTGGTGTAGGCGCTGCGCGCGGCATCGCTGTCGCCGACGTCCTCACTGTCGGCGATGGACGCCCGCCGGGAGACCACCTCCGGCAGCGGATTCAGCAGGTGGGAGACCGGTACGCCCAGGGCGCGCGCGATCCGCGTCAGCTCCACCGCGTCGATGCGGCGGTCACCGCTCTCCAGCTTGGAGACCATGCTGCGCTCCAGACCCACCGTGTCGGCGAGAGCCTGCTGAGACAGCCCAGCGGCGGCCCTGCTCGCGCGCACGCGCTCCCCGATCCGCGACCAACTCAGGTCCTCCATATGTGCGATGATCGCACAATCGAGGCGGGAATACCGGAAGTTCGAAGTGAGAGTATTCGCCGACCGGCGGTCCTGTGGCGTTGCGGCGGCCGGGGGCCGCGCTGGTGACTCGCCTGCGTGGCCGGACATGCGCGTGAGCCGGGCGGCCACCGGCCCGGCCGCTATCGCAGGTGACGCCGTACCTCGGCGGCGAACTGGGGGACTCCGCTGCGTTCCAGCAATGCCAGTACGCCCGCGACCGTGGTGGGTTCCCGCCGGTATGAAGCGGCTTGGCCTTCCAAGACCCCCAGAGTCAACCCCGGGTAGAGGTCGAGTTGGTCCAGCAGGAAATCGTCCGGGCTGACCGCGAGGATGTCATAGGGTTTCAGCGCCGTATCGGGGAAATCCTTGAGATTGAAGGTAACGACGACTTCCGCGTTGGCGCGCACCGCCGCAGCGAGGACGTGGCGGTCCTTGCGGTCGTTCTCCATGCCGTCGATAAGTGCCTCGTAACCGGTCACGAGTGCGTCCGGAAAAGCGCCCGCCATCTGCCTGATCCGGCGATCGACGGGTCCGGTCGGCAGCCCGCGCCCGACCAGGTTCCTGCGAAGTTCCGCCAGGACGTGTTCGGACCAGAGGGGACGGTAGGTTTCCGCCTCGGCAAGCCGCAAAAGAGTGTCGGACAGGTATGCCGGATAGAGGACACACGTGTCAAGAAATGCAGGGTAAGCCACGGAGGGACGCTTTCACCGGGTTTCGCGGGGGAGGGATGTGGCGTCGTAGAGTCCGGATTCCTCGCCTTCGGCCGCCATGTCGTCGAGTGTCTGGCGGCGTTCGCGGCGAGTGCGCTCGCGGTAGTCCAGGACGTCGCGGAGCATGACTCTGCGGTGCCGGCCGCGCATGGTGAAAGGGATTTCTCCCTCGGTCAGCAACCGCACCAGGGTAGGCCGGGAAATGTTGAGCAGGTCGGCGGCTTCCTGCGTGGTCAGCATGGTGTTGTGCGGGGCGATCGACACCGCCATGCCTTGGGACAGGGCGGCCACGGCATCGCAGAGGACACCGTACAGCTCGTCAGGGACCTCGACCTCAGAACCGTCCGGGCCCACCAGTCGGGCCCGCCCCTGGCAGGCGGATCCTCCCAGCTCACGAGCCAGCCTGGTGAGAGCCGTTCGGTCCTCAGGCGGCAGGACCGTGCGTTCGTACAGTGTGCTGGCCATGCCACCATGGTAGCAACATTCGAAAAAAACGAAAATGGCGTCCGGTGTGTCCGTGCTTCTTTGCGGCTGCCCCCGGCATCTCGCCGGGACCTGGCTGCCGTGGTGATCGGCCCAGACATGGGAATACAACAAAGCCCCGGCATTGCCGGGGCTTGTGGTGTGCGGTGTGCTCCCGCGACTGGACTCGAACCAGTAACCTGCCGGTTAACAGCCGGCTGCTCTGCCAATTGAGCTACGCGGGATGGTTGCTCGGCGCCTCGGGGTCGGGGGTTCCGTCGCCCCCGTGGCGACAGGAAATAGACTAGCGCATGCCCGGACGTGCTCGTGACAGGTTTTTCCGCTGGCACGGGGTAACGTCGCTGACGGCAGCACCGTCGACCGGAGAGGGACCTATGCGTTACCGGATCACGTTCGTCGCCGGACTCGCCGTGGGGTACGTCCTCGGGGCCAAGGCCGGAAAGGCCCGTTACGAGCAGATCGTGCGCCTCGCGCGCAGTGTGGTCGACAGTCCCGCGGTGCAGGAGACCGCCGGAGTGGTGGGAGCCCAGGTCGCGGGGGCGGGCAAGGCCGCCTACCACCGGATCAGCGACCGGCTGCCGGTCACGTCGCTGAAGGACTTCCTGGCCCGGCCCACCGAGGAGGAGGCCGACGAACTCGACCCCACCGTGGTCGAGGGCATGCCCACCAGCGGGTCGAGCGACAACCGGCTCAACGGGGCGGGGCCCGACTCCCCCGGGAAGGACCGCTGACCCCGATGCGCCTACCCGGCCGCGCCGCGCTGCCCGCCGACGTCCGCGCCCGGATGCGGCTGGCACGCGGCGAGCGCGTGCTCGCCCACACCGGCGCGGCCGAAGGCGCCCTGGTGGCCACCGACCGCGCCCTGCACCTGCCCGACGGCCGCGCCGTGCCCTGGGAGCACGTCGACCGCGCGCGGTGGACCGAGGACGCCTTCACGTTCGTTGAGGAGGGCCGGGGCGAGCACCGGTTCGCCGTCGCCGAGCCCGGGCGGCTCGCCGAAGTCGTCTACGAGCGGGTGACCGCGACCATCCTCGTCAGCCGGCACGTGCCGCTGGTCTCCGGCGCCGGCTCCGGCACGGACCCCGGCGCAGACACCGCCGCCGCCCCGGGGGCCGCCGGGCGCGGCTTCCGGCTGGTGGCGCGGCGGCCGCCGGGCGGCTCCGAGGTCACCTGGCAGGTGCACATGGACGAGGGAGTCGACCCCAAGGACCCGCACGTGGCGGCGCGGGTGGCGCCGGCCCTGGCGGCGCTGCGGGAGCAGATGGGCGTGTAGGGGCGGCGGGCCGGCGGCGCACGTCAGCGCTCCTGAGCGCGTACCTGCAACAGGGACCTCGACCGTCCCTCGCGACGGCGTCCCCTCCCCTGGCCAGCGGGGAGGGCGCCCGGCGGCGCCCTCCCCCTGGCCGGGCTTCCTCCCCCGTCAGCCCTCGCGGTCGCGGCGGGCGATGCCCTCCGCCAGTGCCTCGGCCAGGTGGACGGCCGGGCGGTCCGTCTCCTGGTCGATCTGGGTGCGGCAGCTAAAGCCGTCGGCCAGCACCAGCGTCTCCGGCGGTGCCTCCCGCACGGCCGGGAGGAGGACGCGCTCCCCCACCGCCTTGGACACCTCGTAGTGCTCGGCCTCGAACCCGAAGTTGCCGGCCAGCCCGCAGCAGCCCGAGTCCAGCACCTCGCCGTCGATCCCGGCGCGCGCCATCAGCGCCCGGTCGGCGTCGAAGCCGATCACGGCGTGCTGGTGGCAGTGCACCTGGCTGATGGCGGCGGCGTCCAGGCGCGGCGGCTCCCAGTCGGGGGCGAACTCGTTGAGGAACTCGGCCAGGGTGTACACCGACTTCGCCACGCGCTGGCTCGGCGCCCCCGGCAGGAGTTCCACCAGGTCCGAGCGCAGCGCCGCCGTGCAACTGGGCTCCAGCCCCACGATGGGCGTCCCGGCCGCCACGTGCGGGGCCAGCGCGCGCAGCGAGCGGCGCATCACCGCCTTGGCGACGTTGAGCTGGCCGGTCGACACCCACGTCAGCCCGCAGCACACCTGGCCCTGCGGCAGCACGACGCGGAACCCGGCGTCCTCCAGCACCCGCACGGCCGCCGCCGGCACGCGCGGGTTGAGGTAGTTGCCGAAGGTGTCGGGCCACAGCACCACCTGGCCGCGCTCGGCGCCCGCCGCGGGCCGCGCGCCCCGGGCCGCCCCGGCGGCCCGCGCCGCGCCGCCGCCCGCCGCCGCGCGCCGCTCCCTGCGGCGGAACCAGCGGGTGAACGTCGTGCGGGCGAACTCCGGGATGGAGCGCTGCGGCGCGATCCCCCCGACCCGCTTGACCAGGTCGCCCAGCCCCCGCGCCGCGCCCACCCGGTTGACCTCGGCCGGGGCCAGCGCCGCGAACCGCGCCCACAGCGGCAGCCACCCCATCGAGTAGTGCGACGCCGGCCGCACCCGCCGCCGGTAGTGGTGGTGCAGGAACTCCGCCTTGTAGGCCGCCATGTCGACGTTGACCGGGCAGTCGCTGCGGCAGCCCTTGCACGACAGGCACAGGTCGAGGCTGTCGCGCACCTCCTCGGAGTCCCACCCGTCGGTGATGACCTCGCCGTTGACCATCTCGAACAGCATCCGGGCGCGCCCGCGCGTGGAGTGGCGCTCCTCCTTGGTCACCATGTAGCTCGGGCACATCACGCCCGACCCCTCGTGGCGGCGGCACTTGCCCACGCCCACGCACCGGCGCATCGCCCGCGCGAAGTCGCCCTGGTCCTCGGGGTAGGCCAGCACGGTCAGCGGCCCCCGCGTCACCGTCGCCACGCGCAGGTCGGCGTCCAGCGGCCGGGGGTCGACGATGTTGCCCGGATTCATCAGGTTGCGCGGGTCGAAGACGGCCTTGAACTCGCCGAACGCGCGCATCAGCCGCTCGCCGTACATCCGGGGCAGCAGCTCCGAGCGCGCCTGGCCGTCGCCGTGCTCGCCGGACACCGACCCCCCGTGCGCGGCCACCAGGTCGGCGGCCTCCTCCATGAACGCGCGGAAGCGGCGCCGCCCCTGCTCGCCGGCCAGGTCGAAGTCCACGCGCACGTGCAGGCAGCCCTCGCCGAAGTGCCCGTAGACCACGCCCCGGTACCCGTGGTCGGCCATGAGGCGGTCGTAGGCCCGCAGGTAGGAGCCGAGGTTCTCCGGCGGCACCGCCGCGTCCTCCCAGCCCGGCCACGCCTCGGTGCCGTCGGGCGCCCGGGTGGCCAGGCCCGAGCCCTCCTCGCGGATGCGCCACAGCGCCCGCATGTGGGCGGGGTCGGCGACCACCGCCGAGTCCACCGGCCGGGCCGCGCCGGTGAGCCCGCGCAGCATGGCCCGGCCCTTCTCGGCGGCCTCGTCAACGGAGGCGCCGCCGACCTCCACCATCAGCCAGGCGCCGCCCTCGGGCAGCGGGGTGCGGGCGCCCGGGCGGCGCACGCTGGCCAGCAGGTGCTCGTTGAGGCCCTCGACGGTGAGCGGCCCGTGCCCCAGCAGCTCGGGGACGGCGTCGGCGGCGGCCGGGGCGTCGGGGTAGCCCAGGACCACCAGGATCCGCGCGGCCGGCGCCTCGACGAGCTTGACCGTGGCGCCGAGCACGGTCACGCACGTGCCCTCGGTGCCGGTGAGGGCGCGGGCGAGGTGGCCGCCGTTCTCCGGCAGCAGGCGGTCCAGGGAGTAGCCGGAGACGCGGCGCCGCAGGCGGGGCATTCCGGTCCGCAGGTCGCCCATGTAGGTGTCGACCAGATCGCGCAGGGCCGCGTAGACCTGCCCCTCGCGCGTGGGTTGGGCCGCCAGCCGGAGCAGGTCGTCGCGGCCGGTCGCGCCGACCGTCATGCGCGTGCCGTCGTGCAGCAGCACGTCCAGCGACTCCACGTTGTCGGCAGTGGTGCCCCAGGCCACCGAGTGGGAGCCGCAGGAGTTGTTGCCGATCATGCCGCCCAGCGTGCACCTGCTGTGGGTGGAGGGGTCGGGGCCGAACGTCAGCCCGTGCGGCGCGGCGGCCGCGCGCAGGTGGTCCAGCACCACCCCGGGCTGCACGCGGGCGGTGCGGGTGCGCGGGTCGACCTCCTCTATCGCGGTGAGGTACCGGGAGGTGTCCACGACCAGGCCGGGGCCGATGGAGTTCCCGGCGATGCTGGTGCCGCCGCCGCGCGTGGTCAGCGGCACGCCGTAGGCGGAGCAGGCCGCGACGGCGGCGACGACGTCGTCCACGGTGCGCGGCCGCACCACGCCCAGGGGGACGTGCCGGTAGTTGGAGGCGTCGGCGGTGTAGAGGGCCCGCGTACCCGCGTCGAAGGCCACCGTCCCCGATACGTCGCGGCGCAGCGCGCGCTCGAAGCCGTCGAGGTCGGTGTCGTCGTGCGGAGTCGCTGGGGAGATCATGTCGGGCATGTCACCAGCGTGGCGCGCCGCGCCTGGAGTGACAACAGATGCGTACCGCCGATTCGCGGCGGGAAGCGTGGAGAGGGCGGGGGTGCGGCGGACGGTGGGGCGGGCGGGGGCGCGCCGCCGTTGCCTACCTGACAGCGGATGGCAGCCACTCCGCGCAGACTGGTGGCATGGCGACGACTCCCGACTCCACCACCTCCACCGGCGTGCCCGCCCAGGCGGCCGCCCGTGCGACCGGCCCCGCCCGCACCACCGACGACCTCCGCCCCGCCGCCGACCGCGCGGCCACCTGGGGCGAGTTCTCCCGGGCGGATCCCGACTTCGCGGAGGTGGTGGGCGCGGCGTTCCGCGCGGCCAAGCACCACGTGCTGGCGACCCTCCGCAAGGACGGCGCGCCCCGGGTCAGCGGCACCGAGGTGGACTTCCGCGGCGACGAGATGCTGTTCGGCTCCATGCCCGGCGCGCGCAAGGCGCGCGACCTGCAACGCGATCCGCGCTTCGCGCTGCACGCCATGCCCGGCGACACCTCGATGGAGCCGGGCGATGTGAAGGTGTCGGGGCTGGCCCTGGAGGTGCGCGACACGGCGGAGCTGGCCCGCGTCCTCGCCGCGGACGAGGAGGTCGGCGAAGGCGTCCACGTCTTCCGCCTGCTCCTCACCGATGCCGTGCTGACGACCGTGGAGGGCGAGGAACTGGTCGTCCGCACCTGGCGCCCCTCGACGGGCCTGCGCGAAATCCGCCGCGCGGGCTGAGCCCCGGCCCGGCACCCCGCCGCCGCCCCGTCGCCCCGGCCAGATCCACGCCGAGCCGCTGACCGCCGAGCCCGGGCACCCGCCGCCCTTGCTCTCCCGAGCGCGTGGGCTACGGGACAGCGGACGGGGACCGCCGCTCGGCGGGCCGGGCTGCCGGGGCGGCGAGGAGGCGGACGGCGGCGTAGGCCGTCCAGACCACCACGGGGAACACCCACAGCCTTTCCATGCCGCCCAGGCCCAGGCCGAGGCCGGCCTCGACGGAGTACAGCAGGCTCGCCGTCACCCCTACCGCGCCCGCCACCAGGGCCGACAGGCGCAGGGCGCGCAGCGGGCCGCCCGAGGCGCCCGCCGCCAGGGCGATCAGGCCGCCGTTGCCGACCGCCAGCAGCAGCGCGCCCACGGCGTGCTCGGCCGAGTGGACGTCCGAAGGCGCGAGACCGATCACGACCCAGCCGACGGCCTGGACCAGCAGCAGCGCACCGCCCAGCCACGCCGTGAGCCGCCCCCGGCGCGGCCACAGCGACGTCACCAGCGCCACGCCCGCCATCAGCAGCACCCCCTCCAGCACGAACGACACGTTCATGAGGTCGTGCAGGGGCGAGCAGACATAGCGCAGTTGGGGTGCGTCGCCGCCCGTGCCGCAGGAGACCGCGCCCAAATCGCTGACGTTGTGGCGCGCCCAACTGTAGGGCTCGGGCCAGGCGGACTGCACCACCAGATGGGCCGTGAGCAACTGCACCGCGCCCAGGATCCACAGCACCGCCCCGGCTCGGGTGCGGCGCGGCGCGCGGTCGACGCGGGTCGGCTTCGCGGACGGAGCCGCCACGGGGGGTCCGGCTGCCGCCGCCCCCGATACGCCTTCGGTCTGTGCCGACGGCTCCCTCGCGGGTGCTGCCTCGGGCTGGATGCCGGGCTTCGTCTCGGGCTGGGTCGCTGCCTCTGTCGGTCGCCGTGTCATGGGTGGGAGACTGCTCCTCAGGCCGTTGGCGTCAGTGTCCGGGCACCGGGTCGCTGGGGGCCGACCGGTGCCGACCCGCTGCACTACCCGCCCAGACGCGGCCCAAAAGCGCACCCCCGGACCCTCACCCGAGGTCTCTCACCCGAGCGCGCTCACCCCAGGTGCTCGTCCATCGCCCGCACCAGCTCCGCCTCGGGGTCCATGTCGAGGTTCCACAGCATCAGCCCGCCCAGCTCGTAGTGCCGCACGTAGTCCGCCTTCTGCGCGACCACCTGGGGCGTGTCGTAGGACCACCACTCGTCCCCGCTCACCAGCCACTGGCTGGCGCTCTCCGCGTCGTGGAACCGCCGCCCCGACCGCCGTTCCAGCTCGGCGTAGGAGGCCGCGCCCTCGCCGTAGTCGCCCTCGGCCGGTGCGGGCGCCGGGGCGAAGCGGCCGAACGACGCGTCCTCGCCCGTCTCCACCCCCTCCCAGCCCCGCCCGAACCCGGGGAAGCCCACCACCAGCTTCTCGGCGGGCAGGCCGTGGTCCAGGTAGGCGCGCACCACGCTGTGGACGCTCTCCTCCTCGGGCGCGCCCTCGGGGGCGTAGAGCTGGGAGTGGTGCCCGGTGGTGTCGCTCCACGGCCCGGTGAGGTCGTAGCCCTGCACCGTCGCGAAGTCCACCGGCCCGAACACCTCCGGCTCGTAGCTCTCCCGCATCCGCTCCGCGTCGCCCGCCACGGACACCGACAGCGTGTACTCGCGCCCCGTCTCCTCCGCGAGCGCGTCCAACTGCCGCCGGAACTCCGCCACCAGCAGCGTGAAGTTGCGCCGGTCGGCGGGGTGCTCGGTGTTGTCGGGGTGCCCGCCCCCGCCCGGCCACTCCCAGTCCAGGTCCACGCCGTCGAACACCCCGGCCGCCGCGCCTTCGCCGCCCTGCGGCTCGCCGTCGACCACCGGCAGGTCGCCCCGCAGCCACAGGTTGACGCACGAGCGCACCAGCTCGCGCCGCGACTCCTCGGTGCGCGCCGCCGTGGAGAAGTGCGTGGAGGTGTTCCAGCCGCCCAGCGAAATGCTGGCGCCCAACCGGGGGTGGCTCTCGCGCAGCTTGCGCAACTGGTTGAGGCCGCCGGCCAGCGGCTGCTCGTAGGTGTCGGCCCGCCCGTCGACGCTGTCCTCGGCGGAGTAGCGCCGCTGGTAGACCTCCCACGCGCGGCTGTCCGCGACGGGGATGTGGCAGCGGCCCTCGGGCGAGATCTCGCCGAAGGCCCACATCAGCCGGGTGAGGCGGTCGGCCGCGCCGCTGTCGGCGACGTCCTTGATGCGGTAGCCCCGGTTGGCGGTGTTCCAGTCGGCGAAGTAGGCGATGCGGTGCACGGACTCCCCCCGTACGGCGTCGACGGCCACCAGGGCGCCGGCCACGAGCGCGAGCGCCCCCGCGCCGGCCGCGCAGCCCAGCAGCAGCCGGCGCCACCGGCCCGGCGGCCGGAGGGTCCGCGCGTGGCGCCGCCGCGAAGGAGTCACACGGGCCAACGTAACCGGGCTCGGCGCGCGGGTGGCCGGTGCGACCACATCAGGCCGACCCCGCCCCCGCCGGAACTCGCGGCCCGCCGCGGGCGTTGTCCTGGGCTGCGCCGCCCGGTCCGCCCCGGCCGCGCCCCCGCGTCCGCCGTGGCACCGCCGCGCGGGCACCGCCCGAGGCCGCTGCCCTCCCGGCTCCCGGTCCTCCGCACTACTCCAGGTAGTCGCGCAGGGTCTGGGCGCGCGAGGGGTGGCGCAGCTTGGCCAGGGTCTTGGACTCGATCTGGCGGATGCGCTCGCGGGTGACCCCGAACTCCCGCCCGACCTCCTCCAGGGTGTGGGGGTGGCCGTCGCGCAGGCCGAACCGCAACTGGATGATGCGCTGCTCGCGCTCGCTGAGCGCGCCCAGCAGCGCCACCAACTGGTCCTGGAGCATGGTGAACGCCGCCGCGTCGATCGGCGCCACGGCGTCGGAGTCCTCGATGAAGTCCCCGAAGTCGGAGTCCTCGTCGCCGATGGGCGCCTGGAGCGACACCGGCTCCTGGGCGATCCGCTGGATCTCCTGCACCCGGTCGTCGGCGAAGCCCAGCTCGCGCGAGATCTCGGCGGGGGTGGGCTCGCGGCCCAGCTCCTGGTGGAGCTGGCGCTGCACCCGCATCAGCCGGTTGATGGTCTCGACCATGTGCACCGGGATCCGGATGGTGCGCGCCTGGTCGGCGATGGCGCGGGTGATGGCCTGGCGGATCCACCAGGTGGCGTAGGTGGAGAACTTGAAGCCCTTGGTGTAGTCGAACTTCTCGACCGCGCGGATCAGCCCGAGGTTGCCCTCCTGCACGAGGTCGAGCAGCAGCAGGCCCCGCCCCAGGTAGCGCTTGGCGATGGACACCACCAGCCGCAGGTTGGCCTCGATCAGCCGGTGCTTGGCGCGTTCGCCCTCGGCCACGAGGAGTTCGAGGTCGGCGGCGCTGGGGTGGCCGCGCGGTGCGGGCACACCGGCAACTCCGGCCCCTCCTCCCCCGCCCGCCCGGCGCAGCTTCTCGGCCGCGAACAGCCCGACCTCGATGGCCTTGGCGAGGTCGACCTCCTCCTCGGCGGTGAGCAGGGGCACCCGGCCGATCTCGCGGAGGTAGATGCGCACCAGGTCGCCGGCGGGCGCGCGGCGCTCGGGGTCGGCGGTGGGGGCGGGGTCGTCGGAGGCGGGGTCGATGACGTCGACCCCCTGCTGGGCCAGGCCCCGCACCACCTGGTCCAGGAACTCGGGCGGGGCGTCGAGGCGGTCCAGGGCGGCGGCGACGTCGGCGACGGTCACCATCTCCCCGGAGCCCGCGTCCGCGACCAATCGCGCCACCTGTGCGATCGGTGGCATTTCACCGGGCAGCACCGAAAGAGCCACCCCTACAGTGTGCCTGATCCCCTCGCGAAATAGTGAGAACTATTTTTGTCACCCCGGTGCTACGGCGCCCCCGCTGCGCGCTCGCGCATCAGCCGTCTCTGCTGCTCAACGGTCATGAGTTCGGCGAAAACCGCCTGGTACTCATCGGCTTGGGCGGCGGGGTCGAGCCTGGCGAGCCGGGATTTCAGGTTTGCGACTTGGCGATTGATGGAATGAACCTTGATCGTGCCCAGAATTTCCCGGGCGTAATGCTCGTCAAGTTCTCCATAGACCTCGATCGGCTCCACCGCCAGCCGGGTCACGAACGCCCGCTGGGGGTCGTTGGGCGCGGCGTCGCGCAGCCGGGTGGCCCACTGGTGGGGCTCGGCCACCGCACGCACCCCGCCCAGGCCCGTGATCAGCTCGTGCACGGCGCGGTGCTGGGGCACGGTGAAGGACTCGGAGTCGAGGTCGTCGAACTCCGCGGCCAGGCCGGGGTACTGCACCGCGATCTTCAGCGCCTGGCGTTCGCGCTGGAGCGAGGGGTCGCGCAGGTCGTAGGGCGCGGCGTCGGCCGCGCCGGGCGGCGCCGGGGGCGCGGGCCGGCGGGCCGGGCCGCCCGAGCGGTGGCGGGCCACGTGCTGGGCCACGCGGCGCTGCACGAACGCCTCGTCCATGATGCCCAGCCAGTGGTCGAGGTTGACGCCGTAGAGCTTGCGCACGCCTTCGTTGCGGATGCTGGCGACGATCTCGGCGGCGGCGTCGAGCCCGGCCATGCGGCCCTCGGCGGTGTCGAGGTCGTACTGCTGGATGACCGTGCGGATCATGAACTCGTACAGCGGTTTGCGGTTGGCCACGAGGTCGCGCACGGCGGCGTCGCCGCCGCGCTGGCGGAGGTCGCAGGGGTCCAGGCCGTCGGGCTGCACGGCGACGAAGGTCTCGGAGGCGAACCCGTGCTCCTCGGCGAAGGCGCGCACCGCCGCCTTCTGCCCGGCGGCGTCGCCGTCGAAGGTGAACACGACCTCGCCGCCCTGGTTGGAGCGGCCCAGCAGCATGCGGCGCAGGATCTTCAGGTGCTCCTCGCCGAAGGAGGTGCCGCAGGTGGCCACCGCCGTGGTGACGCCCGCCAGGTGGCAGGCCATGACGTCGGTGTAGCCCTCGACGATGACGGCGCGGCGCTCGCGGGAGATGTCGCGCTTGGCGAGGTCGAGGCCGTAGAGCAGGTGGCCCTTCTTGAAGATCGGGGTCTCGGGGGTGTTGAGGTACTTGGGGCCGTCGTCGGTGGCGGGGTCGAGCTTGCGGGCGCCGAAGCCCACGACGTCGCCGGTGACCTCGCGCACCGGCCACACCAGGCGGTTGCGGAAGCGGTCGTAGGCGCCGCGCCGGCCCTGGCTGGCCAGCCCGGCGGTGATCAGCTCGTGGTCGGTGAACCCCTTGCCGCGCAGGTGGGTGGTCAGCGCCTCCCAGCCGCCGGGGGCGTAGCCCACCCCGAAGTGCTCGGCGTCGGCCCGGCCGAACCCGCGTTCGGCGAGGAAGCGGCGGCCCTCCTGGGCGGCGGGGGTGAGCAGTTGCTCGGCGTAGAAGCGCTGGGCCTCGCGGTGGGCCTCGATGAGCCGCTGGCGCTGGCCCTGGTCGTGGCGGGCGGTGGAGCGGCCGCCCTGCTCGTAGCGCAACTGGATGCCGGCCTGCTGGGCGAGGGACTCCACCGCGTCGACGAAGCTGAGGTGCTCGATCTCCTGGATGAAGCGGATGACGTCGCCGCCCTCGCCGCAGCCGAAGCAGTAGTACAGCCCCCGGGCGGGGGTGACGTTGAAGGACGGCGACTTCTCGTCGTGGAAGGGGCACAAACCCTTCAGCGAGCCGCCGCCGGCGCTGCGGAGCTGAAGGTACTCCCCCACCACGTCGGCGATGGGTGAGCGTTCGCGCACGAGCGCGACGTCTTCGTCTCTGATCCTGCCTGCCACGGTTCCTCAGCCTAGTTCTCCGCCTGAGCGCTCGGCCACGGCAGTGCCTCGGCTGTGGAAAAGAGGGGCGGGCGGCTCCTCCTGCACAGGAGCCGCCCGCCCCCGCCTCACCGGCCGCGCCCGGGCGCGGCCGCCGGCTCCTCGGGCCGCTCGGGCGGCTCGGGCGGCTCGGCCTGCGCCGCCGGGGGGCCGTCGGGCCGGCCGCGGGAGGAGCGCAGGAACGCCGGCACGCCGCCGCCCCGCCCGAACCCCAGCCTCCTCTTGTTGTAGATGTCGAAGGCCACGGCCGCCAGCAGCACCAGGCCCTTGATGGCCTGCTGCCAGTCCACGCCCAGCCCGATGATGGACATGCCGTTGTTCATCACGCCCATGACCAGCGCGCCCACGATGGCGCCCATGACCGTGCCCACCCCGCCCGAGGCCGAGGCGCCGCCGATGAACGCGGCCGCGATGGCGTCCAGCTCGAACATCTCGCCGGCGCCGGGCGTGGCGGCGTTGAGCCGCCCGGTGAACACCAGCCCGGCCAGGGCCGAGAGCACGCCCATGTTGACGAACACCCAGAACGTGGTGCGCTGGGTCTTGACCCCCGACAGCCGGGCCGCCTTCTCGCTGCCGCCCACCGCGTAGACGCGCCGTCCGATGGTGGTGGACTTCATCAGGAACGAGTAGCCCACGATCAGCACGAGCAGCAGCAGGCCCACCACCGGGATGCCGTTGTAGTCGGCCAGGGCGTAGGCGAACAGCATGACCACGACCACGGTGGCCGCCGACTGCGCCGCGGTGAGCCCGGCCGCCGGCGCGGGCAGCCCGTGGCGCAGGCTGCGGGCGCGCACCCGCCACTGGATCCACACCAGCGCCGCCGCCCCGGCCGCGCCCAGCGCCAGGGTCAGCAGGTGCGGCCCGTCGGGGGTGACGTCGGGCACGAACCCGCTGGCCCACATCCGCAGGGAGTCGGGCAGCGGACCCACCGAGCGCCCGCCCAGCACGATGAGGGTGGCGCCGCGGAAGATCAGCATGCCGGCCAGGGTGACGATGAACGCCGGTATGTGCACGTAGGCGATCCAGAACCCCTGCCAGGCGCCGATGAGCCCGCCCATGGCCAGGGCCAGCGGTATCACCACGTAGACGGGCAGCCCCACGTCGGTGAGCAGCACCGCCGCCACCGCGCCGGTGAACGCCACCACCGACCCCACCGACAGGTCGATGTTGCCGGTGACGATCACCAGCATCATGCCGATCGCCAGGATCAGCACGTAGGAGTTCTGCATGATGACGTTGGTGATGTTGAGCGGGCGCAGCAGCAGCCCGCCGGTGAGGATCTGGAACAGCACCACGATGACCGCCAGCGCGATCACCATGCCGTACTGCCGCGCGTTGCCGCGCAGCAGCTCGCGGATTGCCTCCATGGGTGGTCACGCCCCCGTCTGGGTCATCAGCTTCATCAGGGACTCCTGGTCGGCCTCGGGTCCGGGGAGCTGGCCGGTGATGCGCCCGGCGCACATGGCGTAGATCCGGTCGCACATGCCCAGCAGCTCGGGCAGCTCCGAGGAGATGAGCAGCACGCTCGCGCCCTCGGCCGCCAGGCGCCGCACGATCAGGTAGATCTCGTACTTGGCGCCGACGTCGATGCCGCGCGTGGGCTCGTCCAGGATGAGTAGCTCGGGCTCGGCGAACATCCACTTGCCCAGCACGACCTTCTGCTGGTTGCCGCCGCTCAGCTCGCCCGTGGGCTGGAGCACGCCGCTGCTCTTGACGCGCATGCTGCGGCTCATCTCGGCCGCGGCCACCGCCTCGCGGGCCGGGTCGATGACGGTCGCCCGGCTGACGCGGCCCAGCGCGGCCAGGGTGAGGTTGCGGCGGATGTCGTCGTCGAGGATGAGCCCCAGCTCCTTGCGGTCCTCGGGCACATAGGCGATGCCGCCGGCGATGGCGTCGCCGACGTCGCGCACCCGCAGCGGGCGGCCGTCCTTGTAGACGGTCCCCGACACGTAGCGGCCGTAGGAGCGGCCGAACACGCTCATCGCGAGTTCGGTGCGCCCGGCGCCCATCAGCCCCGCCAGGCCCACGATCTCGCCCCGGCGGATCTCCAGCGCGGCGTTGTCGACCACGCGGCGGCCCGCCTGGGTGGGGTGGTCCACGGTCCAGTCGGCGACGGCGAACCGCACCGGGCCGATCTCGGCGGTGCGCGGCGGATAGCGGTGGTCGAGGTCGCGGCCGACCATCGCGCGGATGACGCGGTCCTCCTCCACCCCGCCCCCGGCGGTGTCCATGGTCTCCACCGTGCGCCCGTCGCGCAGCACCGTGATGGTGTCGGCGACCCGGGTGACCTCGCCGAGCTTGTGCGAGATCAGGATGGAGGTGATGCCTTGCGCCTTCAGCTCCAGCAGCAGGGCCAGCAGGTTGTCGCTCTCGGTCTCGGTGAGCGCCGAGGTCGGCTCGTCCAGGATGAGCAGCCGCACCCGCTTGGACAGCGCCTTGGCGATCTCCACGAGCTGGCGCCGGCCCACGCTGAGCGCGGCGACCGGCGCGGTGGGGTCCTCCTCCAGGCCGACCCGGCGCAGCAGGTCGCGGGCCGCCGCGGCGGTCCGGCCCCAGTCGATCAGGCCGAACCCCCGCGTGCGCTCGTTGCCCAGGAAGATGTTCTCGGCGACGGACAGCTCCGGCACCAGCGCCAGCTCCTGGTGGATGATCGCGATCCCGGCGCGCTCGCTGTCGCGGATGCCGGAGAACGCGCGCACGTGCCCGTCCACGAGGATGTCACCGGTGTAGGAGCCGCGCGGGTAGACCCCGCTGAGCACCTTCATCAGCGTGGACTTGCCGGCGCCGTTCTCGCCCATCAGGGCGTGGATCTCGCCGCGCCGGACCCGCAGGTCCACCGCGTCCAGCGCCTTGACGCCGGGGAACTCCTTGGAGATGCCGCGCATGTGCAGGATCAGGTCGTCCATGGCGGTCTCCTTCGGCACAGCCACCACCGCACTCGCCTCACTCCAGCTCCGCGGCCTCGTAGTAGCCGCTGTCGATCAGCTCCTCCTGGTAGTTGTCGGCGTCCACCGACACCGGCTCGATGAGGTAGGCGGGCACGACCTTGACGCCGTTGTCGTAGCTCTCGGTGTCGTTGACCTCGGGCTCCTCGCCCTGGACCACGGCGTCGGTCATGGCCACGGCCACCTCGGCGAGTTCGCGGGTGTCCTTGAAGACGGTCTGGGTCTGCTCGCCGGCGATGATCGACTTGACCGAGGCGACCTCGGCGTCCTGGCCGGTGATCACGGGCAGCGGCCGCTCCTCGGTGCCGTAGCCCACGGCCTTCAGCGAGGAGATGACGCCGATGCTGATTCCGTCGTAGGGGGAGAGCACGGCGTCGACCTCCTCGTCGGAGTAGTGGGAGCTGAGCAGGTTGTCCATGCGGGACTGGGCGGCGGAGCCGCTCCAGCGCATGGTGGCGATCTGGTCCATCTCGGTCTGGCCGCTGCGGACCTCCAGCACGCCCTCGTCGATGTAGGGCTGGAGCACCGACATCGCGCCGTCGTAGAAGAAGTAGGCGTTGTTGTCGTCGGGCGAGCCGCCGAACAGCTCGATGCTGAAGGGGCCCTCCTCGTTCTCCAGGTCCAGGGCCTGCTCGATGTACTCGGCCTGGAGCACGCCCACCTGGAAGTTGTCGAAGGTGGCGTAGTAGTCGACGTGCTCGCTGCCGTTGATGAGGCGGTCGTAGGCGATGACGGGGATGTCGCTGTCGGCGGCCATCTGGAGGGTGTCGGTCAGCGCCTCGCCGTCGATGGCGGCGATGACCAGGGCGTCCACCCCGCGGGTGATCATGTTCTCGATCTGGGAGACCTGGTCCTCGACCACGTCCTCGGCGTACTGGAGGTCGGTGCCGTAGCCGGCCTCCTCGAACAGCCGGACCATGTTCTGGCCGTCGGCGACCCAGCGGTCGGAGGACTTGGTGGGCATGGCGATGCCGATGGTGCCGTTCTCGCCCTCGGGCTGGGCGGCGTCGCCGACGCCGCCGCACGCGGTCAGCAGCAGGGCCATGACCAGGGACAGGGCCGCCGCGAGGGCGGCGGGGGTGCGCTTCATCGTGTCACCTTCGTTCTCGGGATGGGGGGTGGGTGAAAACAGGTGATGGGGGGAGGGTGCGCGCGGGTCAGGCCCGGGGGACCTCCAGGCTGAGGACGGTCCAGGAGACCGGCGGCAGCACCACGCTCAGCCGGCCCTCGGCCAGGGTCACGTCCTTGTTGTCGGCGGGGACCACGCGGTCGGGCCGCTCGGCGGTGTTGACCGCGTAGACGTCGCGGTCGTGCAGGGTGCGGCAGGAGACGACGCGCTCGGCGGCCAGGCCGCGCAGGTCGACCTCCAAGGTCACGGGCTCGGCCACGTCCCGGTTGACGACGAAGACGGCGGCCCGCCCGTGCTCGGGGTCGTGGGTGGCCACGGCGTCCACGACCGGCACCGGCCCGTAGCGGGCGGTCTCGCGCAGCGGGCTCTGCGGCTCCACGCGCAGCACGGTCCCGGCGGCGGTGGCGGCGGTCAGGGCGAAGGGGTGGAACGTGGTCTGGCGCCAGGCCGGGCCGCCGGGCTCGGTCATGATGGGCGCGATGACGTTGACGAGCTGGGCCAGGCTGGCGGCGGTCACCCGGTCGCTGTGCCGCAGCAGGGAGATCAGCAGGCCGCCCACCACCACCGCGTCGGCGAGGTGGTAGCGGTCCTCGATGACGCGCGGCGCCGTGGGCCAGTCGGTGCGGGGCTCGGCGGCCTGGTGGCGGCTGAGGTACCACACGTTCCACTCGTCGAAGGAGAGGTTGATGCGCTTGGTGGCGCCCAGGCGGGCGCGCACCGCGTCGGCGGTGGCCACGACCGACTCGATGAAGTGGTCCATGTCGGTGGCCGAGGCCAGGAAGCCGGCGAGGTCGCCGTCGTGCTCCTCGTAGTAGGCGTGCAGGGAGATGTAGTCGACCAGGTCATAGGTCTGCTCCAGCACCTCGGCCTCCCAGGCGCCGAAGGTGGGCATGGACGACCCGGAGCTGCCGCAGGCCACCAGTTCGAGGCCGGGGTCGCTCATGCGCATGGCGCGGGCGACCTCGGCGGCCAGCCGCCCGTACTCGCGGGCGGTCTTGTGCCCGATCTGCCAGGGGCCGTCCATCTCGTTGCCCAGGCACCACATGCGGATGGCGTGGGGCTCGGGGTGGCCGTTGGCGGCGCGCCGGTCCGACAGCGCGGTGCCGCCGGGGTGGTTGGCGTACTCCAGCAGGTCCAGGGCCTCCTGGAGGCCGCGGGTGCCCAGGTTGACCGCCATCATCGGCTCGATGCCCATGCGGCGGGTCCAGGTGACGAACTCGTCCAGGCCGAACTGGTTGGTCTCGGTGCTGTGCCAGGCCAGGTCGCGGCGCACCGGCCGCCGGTCCTTGGGGCCGACCCCGTCCTCCCAGCGGTAGCCGGAGACGAAGTTGCCGCCGGGGTAGCGCACGGTGGTCACGCCCAGTTCGCGGACGAGGTCGGCGACGTCGGTGCGGAACCCGTCGGCGTCGGCGGCGGGGTGGCCGGGCTCGTAGATGCCGGTGTAGACGCAGCGGCCCATGTGCTCCACGAACGAGCCGAAGGTGCGGCGGTGGACGGGTGCGACGCGGAAGGCGGGGTCGAGGGTCATCGACGCGGTCAGCATGGGCGGTGCTCCCCCTGGGGTCGGTGGCGGCGCGGTGGCCGGTGGTGCGGGTGCCGGGTGCGGTCGGTGGCGGTGCGGGCGGTGGTGGTGCAGGCGGTGGCGATCGGGTCGGTGGCGGTCGGTCGCGGTGGTGCGGCCGGTGGGGTGCGCCCGGCGCGGGCGCCGGGCGCACCCGGTCTGGGGCCGGTCAGCCCATCGGCGCGGGCCAGCCGCCGGACCAGCCGATCTGGTCGATCTCCAGGCGGAAGTCGCCGGGCGTGCCGTAGGGGCCGTAGGAGTGGTAGGCCATCCGGCTCAGCGACAGCGACTGGCCGCCGGCGGCCACGGAGTCGCCGCGGGCGGCGCGGATGACGGTGCCGCCGCCCTGGAGCATGGGCCGGCCGGCGCGGTCGACGTAGGGCCCGGTGACGCTGGTGGAGCGCCCCACGGCGATGCGGTAGGTGCTGTCCAGGCCGGCGCAGCACCGGCCCAGCGACACGAACAGGTAGAAGTAGCCGGCGCGGTGGACGATGTAGGGCGCCTCCACGGCGTTGCCGTCGGGGTGCCCGGCGGCCAGCCGCAGCGGCGCGCCCTGCCCGGCGGCGGGCTTGCCGCTGGGCCACTCCAGGCGCACCATGCGGATGCCGCTCCAGAACGACCCGAACGCCATCCACGGGGTGCCCGAGGCGTCCTCGACGATCCCCGGGTCGATGGCGTTGAAGTCGCTTGAGGTGGTGCTCTCGTAGACCTTGCCGCGGTCGACCCACCGGTAGTCGGGGTCGGCCGGGTCCAGCGTGGTGTTGGTGGCCAGCCCGATCACCGACCGGTTGGAGCCGAACGTGGAGGCGGAGTAGTAGAGGTAGTAGGTGCCGTCGTTCTCGTAGACCTCGGGCGCCCACAGGTTGGTCACGCCGGGCACCTCGCGGGCCAGCCAGGCGGGCTTGGTGGTCCAGACGTGGCCGGCCGGGCGCCAGTCGGTGCCGTTGGCCGAGCGGTGGACGGTGATGTTGCCGTCGGCCACGGCGGCGTCGCCGGTGCCGAAGACGAACCAGTCGCGGCCGCCGCCCCCGGTCACCAGCGCGGGGTCGTGCACGGCGACGTTGGTGGGCGCGGCGGCGGGCGCGGTGTCGGCGGCGGCCGGGGCGGCCGTCAGCACCAGCAGGGCCGCGGCGGCGAGCGCGGCCGCCCGCGCGCGCAATCCGGCGCGCGGCTGAGCCGGCGGGGTCGGCGGGGTCGGCGGCGGTGGGGGCGCGGCGGCGCGCCCGGGGGTCGCAGCGGTGGTGGACATGTGGGGGACTCCTCTGGTCGTGAACGGGGGCACGGTCGAGGTCGGAGGGTTACTTGAGCCCGGCGTCGGTGACGCCGCGCACCACGTGGCGCTGGAAGAGCAGGAAGACGGCGACGAGCGGGAGCGCGCCGAGCACGGCGGCGGCCATCTCCTGGGCGTACTGGATGCCGTAGGAGCCCTGGACGGTGCCCAGGCCCACCGGCACGGTCATCAGGGCGGGGTCGGCGGTGGCCACGAAGGGCCACAGGAAGTTGTTCCACGCCTGGACGAAGGTGAAGATCCCGACGGCGGCCAGCACCGGGCCCGACATCGGCACCACCACGCTCCACAGCACCCGCAGGTGCCCGGCACCGTCGAGGCGGGCGGCCTCCTCGTAGTCGCGCGGGATGGCGTCGAAGAACCGCTTGAGGATGAACACCATCACCGGCGCCACCACCTGCGGCAGGGCCACGCCCCAGTAGGTGTCGACCATGCCCAGCACGCTCATCTGGTCGAACAGCGGCACGATCAGCGCCTGGGGCGGCACCAGGATGCCCGCGACGAACAGCGCGAACAGCCAGGCGCGCCCGGGGAACTCGGTCTTGGAGAAGGCGTAGGCGGCCAGCACGCACACCACCAGCGTCAACGCGGTGACCAGCACCGACACCACCACGCTGTTGAGCAGCCAGCGCTGGAGGTCGCCGCGTTCGATCACCGCCTGGTAGGCGGCGAAGGTGGGTTCCAGCGGCAGCCAGCGCAGCGGCACGGCGGTGGTCTCGGCCTCGGGCTTGAGCGAGGTCAGCACCGCCCACACCAGCGGCATCAGCCACACCACCGCCAGGAACACCCCCAGCACGGCGGCGAGCACGCCTCCGGGCGTGGGCCGGGGCAGGCGCCGGGGCCGGGCGGCGGCGGGCGGGGGGCCGGTGGGCGCGGTGCGCGGTGGGCGGGGGGTGCGGGTCGCGGCGCTCATGCCGTCTCCCCCTTTCGCGAGAACAGGCGGAACTGGACGAGCGAGACCGCGACGATCACGGCGAACAGCAGGTAGGAGATGGCGGAGGCGTAGCCGACCCGCAGGCCGGTGAACCCGGCCTCGAAGATGTAGCCGATGGCGGGCCGGGCGGCGTAGCCGGGTCCGCCCGAGCCGTTGGTCATGATGTACGCCTGGTCGAACAGCTTCAGCGACGCCACGATCTGGAGCAGCACGATGAGCCCGGTGGTGCGGCGCAGCAGCGGCAGGGTGATCCGGGTGAACCGCTGCCAGGGCCCGGCGCCGTCGAGGGCCGCCGCCTCGTAGACGTAGGAGGGGATGCCCTGGAGTGCGGCCAGGTAGAGCAGGAAGTTGAAGCCCACCGTCCACCACACGGTGGTGATGGCGATCGCGGCGAGCACGGTGTTCTGGTCGGTCAGCCAGGCGACCTCGGCCAGGCCGGCGGCGGTGAGCAGGCCGTTGACCATGCCGAACCCGGGCTGGTACATCCACTCCCAGATCAGCGCGACCACGGCCACCGGAAGCAGGAACGGCGCGAAGTAGGACAGCCGCAGGAACCACCCGAGCCCGGCGGCGGCGCGGTTGGTCAGCAGCGCCATGGCCAGGGCGATCGCCACCAGCGGCGGGGTGCTGATGGCGGTGAACACCAGGGTGGTCCAGAGCGACTGCCAGACTGCGGAGTCGCCCAGCATCTCCCGCCAGTTGGCGAGGCCGACGAAGTCCGCGCCGGGGCTGGCCAGGCTGCGGTCGGTGAAGCTCGTCCACAGCCCGGCCAGCATGGGCCACACCAAGAAGACGGCGAACAGGGCGGCGAAGGGCAGGACGAACCAGAGCCCGGCCAGGGAGGCGCGGCGCCGCCCCGGGCGGGCGGGGCGCGCGGGCCGGGGCGCGGGCGCGGCGGCCGGCGCTCCGGCGGCGCGGCCGGTCGCGGTGGACGGGGACATCTCACGCTCCGAGGGGGTCGGCGGGGCGGGCACGGTCACACCGGCTCAGGGGTGTCGAGGAGCTTGCGCGCGGCGGCCTTGAACAGCTCCAGGGCGGTCTCGGGGGTGACCGAGCCGTTGTGCACGCCGCTCATGACCGCGTTGGCCTCGTTCTGGAGGGGGGCGGCGGAGCCGCTGAACCACGCCTCGGGGTCGAACTGCACGTCGGCGGCGGCGTGCCGGTACTCCGACTGCGGTTCCAGGGCGGCGTAGTCGTCGCCGCGGGTCACCGGCAGGTAGGCGGGGGTGTGGCCGCCGCCGGCCCACGTGATGCTGTGCTTGAGCATCCAGGCGGCGTACTCCACGGCGGCGGCCACGGCGGCGTCGTCGGGCGCGCGGCGGTGCGGCAGCACGAAGCAGTGGGAGTCGCCCTGGCCCAGTTCCGCGCCGTAGACGTCGGGGAAGGGCCGCATGCCGAAGTCCATGCCGGCATCGGCGAAGGTGGCGATCTCCCAGTTGCCGGCCCACATCAGGCCGCAGATGCCGTTCTGGAAGTTGGCGGGGGTGCCGGGGGCGTCCGACGCCTTGGGCGCCAGGCCCTCGGCGGAGACGCGGCGCAAAAAGTCCAGGCTGCGCAGCGCCTTGTCGTCGTCCATGACCAGGTCGCCGTCGAAGGTCATCTCGCCGCCGAGCTGGCGGTACAGCGACCAGAACTGCCGCCAGGGCTGGGTGGTGTCCATGGCGATCCCGTACTGGCCGGTGACCTCCCTGACCGCCGCCAGCACGTCGAAGAACGCGTCCTCGCCGCTGGTGGGGGTGAGCGTGCCGTCGGCCTGGAGCACGCCCGCCCGCTCGCAGACCTCGCGGTTGTAGTAGGTGACGACCAGGTGGGTGTCCAGCGGGATGGCGTACAGCTCGCCGTCGACGGTGCACTTGTCCCACACGTTGGCCAGCACGGTGTCGCGGGTGATGCCGTGCTCGGCGAGCAGGTCGGTGGGCACCGGGTCGATGAGGGTGCCCGCGCCCATGCCGCGGATGCGCGAGACGTGCAGGGTGGCGATGTCGAAGGCGCGCCCTCCGGCGGCGCCCATGGCGAACTTGGTGTAGAAGGGGTTGCCCCACAGGAAGGTGGCGGGCTCGAAGTCGATGTCGGGGTGCTCGCGCCGGTAGTCCTCGTGCATCTGGACCATGCGGGCGCCGTCGCCGCCGGTGAACAGGTTCCACTGGCGCAGGCGCCGGCGCCCGCTGAGGACCGTGTCGGCCGGGCCGCAGCCGGCCAGGCCCAGGCCCAGGGCCGCGAGCCCGCCGGCGAGGAACGCGCGGCGGCCCGGTGCGGGGGGCGCGGTGGGGTGGGTGGTGCGCATGGCGACTCCTTCGCGTTGCGCTGCGCTGGGCGGCCTCCCCCGAGGGCCGCGGGCGGTGCGCCGGGCGCCGGTGGCGCGGGGCGCGCGGCCGGGCGACGGGGGCGCCCGGCCCGTGGTCGGTGTGGCGCGCCGGTGCGGCGCGCGCGGTGGTGTCGGCGGTCGGTCGCGGTGGGCGGTGGGGATGGGGATGTGGGGATAAGAGGTGCGGCGGGCGGCCGGTCCTGGGGCCGGGGACCGGCCGCCCCCGCGTCAGGGGGCCGTCAGACCCGCACGTACTCGATTCCGGCCAGCTCGCAGAAGACCGCCCAGTCGGCGGCCGTGCGGCCCAGGTTCATGACCATGTGGTGGGTGCCGCCCGCCCGCAGCCAGGCGTCCATGCAGCCGCGGATCCCGGAGTCGGGGCGGAACTGGCCGTAGGGCATCTCCAGCGCGGGCAGCTCCTGGGAGTCCAGGACCTCGCCCTCGGCCACCACCAGCCGGAACCGCTCGCCGCCCAGCGCGACCAGCGAGGCCAGGGTGGCGGGGCCGGGCTGGATGCGGAACAGCAGCGTGGGCGGGTCGTCCAGGCCGCCGATGCCCAGCGGGCGCTTGATCAGCCGGACCGGCTCGTCGGCGCGGGCGACCTTCCAGTTGCCCTCCCCCATGTGGCTCATGAGGATGGAGTCGGTCGGGAAGTCCATGGCGTACATCTCGGTGAAGTGGCCGTCGCCGGCGAGCCGGTGCCCGGCGTAGACGATCGAGGCGGCCAGCGCGTCGCCCTCGCCGGCGAACCCGTAGCCCTTGGCCATGAGGCTGGAGGCCGCGGCCATCGGCAGCCGGGCGAACCGGCCGTCCTCGCCGATGGCGTCGAAGTGGGTGGAGTAGGCGCCGCAGTCGCGCTCGGTGAGCAGGTGCTCGATGGCCAACTGCATGCGGGCGTGGTCCTCGCGCTCCTCCTTGGACAGCCGCTCGTCCACGGCGAACCGGGCGTCCTCCTCGGCCATCAGCTCGGCCACGGCCGACTCCGGCAGCTCCCCCATGGCCCGGTGCAGCGCGCCCGGCGCGATGACCTCGACCTCGGGGCCGAGCTTGCGCGCCCAGGCGGTCTCGTCGAAGCGGGCGTCGCCCATGCCGTTCATGGCGTAGCCGAAGATCCCCACCCGCAGCCGCTTCCAGGCGGTGACGGCGCGGGCGGCGCGCGCCCAGCGGCCCACGCGCTCGCGGAACGCCTCGCTCGGCCACTCCTCGGTGACCACGGTGAAGGCGCGCCCGGCGCGGACCATGGCGTTGGCGGTGTCCTGCGCGCCGTGGATGCCCTGGTTGTAGGTCATGTCGGCCATGTCCCACTCGGGGGTGACCACCGGGTCGGGCTGGATGTTGGCCAGGCACAGCGGCAGCCGCGCCTCGTGCAGCACCCGGGTGACGCGCAGCGAGGGGCCGTAGGTCAGCATCACCACCAGGACGCCGTCGAGGTCGTCGTTCTCGAAGGCGCGCATGGCCCGCTCGGCGTCGGCGCGGCCCCGCACCGGGTCGGCGACCACGCAGTCGGCGACCTCGGCGAGGCTCTCGGCGACGGCGCGCGCGTACCCGGCCTGGCGGTCGGTGATGCCCGGGATCATGTCGTCGTAGAGGGGCTGCATGATGCCGAGGATCCCGATGCTGGGGAGGCGTTCGCTCACGAGTCGGCTCCTTCTTCCTGGCGCGGGCCGCGCTGGCCGTAGACGTTCTGGTAGCGGTCGTAGAGGGCGTCGATGTGGTGCTGGGGCAGGCGGTCCACGGGGCCGTGCTCGCGCGCCAGGTGCACGGTGCGCGCGACGTCCTCGCACATCACCGCGGCCTTGACGGCGGCCTTGGCGTCCCTGCCGATGGTGAAGACGCCGTGGCCGCGCATGAGCACCGCCGGGGAGCGGTGGCCGGCCAGGGTCGCGGCGATGCCCTTGCCGATGTCGTCGCCGCCGATGAGGGCGAAGGGGCCCACCGGGATGTCGGCGCCGAACTCGTCGGCCATCGCGGTGATGGCGCAGGGGATCGGCTCGCCCCGGGCGGCCCAGGCGGTGGCGTAGGTGCTGTGGGTGTGCACGACCGCGCCGACCTCGGGCATGGCGCGGTAGACGTAGGCGTGGGCGTCGGTGTCGCTGGAGGGGGCGTGCGCCCCCTCCACCGGGGTGCCGTGCAGGTCGCACACCACCATCGACTCGGGGGTGAGGTCGTCGTAGGTGACGCCGCTGGGCTTGATCACCATGAGGTCGGCGCCGGGCACCCGGGCCGAGATGTTCCCGCTGGTCCAGGTGACCAGGTTCCAGCGGATGAGTTCGGCGTGCAGCGCGCAGACCTCGCGGCGCAGGCGGGCCACGGTGTCGGCGTGGTGAGCAGGGATGGCGGTCATGGCGTCCTTCACCGGGTCAGGCTCTCGTTGCGGATGGCGCGCAGGCGGTGCAGCGCGTCGCTGCCGCCGCGGCCGAAGTGGTCGTGCAGGTCGGTGTAGACCTCGAACAGGGCGTCGTAGGCGGCGGCGCGCGCGGGGTCGGGCAGCACGGCGTCGCGGGTGGCGCCGCCCATGGCCGCCGAGGCGGTGCGGATGTCGGGGTAGGCGCCGGCGGCGACGGCGGCGTGGATGGCCGAGCCCAGCGCGGGCGCCTGGTCGGAGTCGGTGACGTGCAGGGGGCGGTTGAGCACGTCGGCGTAGATCTGGAGCACGAACGCGTTGCGCTTGAGGCCGCCGGCCACCGTGAACTCGGTGACGGGCACCCCCGAGGCGGCGAAGGCGTCGAGGATGGTGCGGGTGCCGAAGGCGGTGGACTCCACCAGCGCGCGGTACACCTCCTCGGGGCGGGTGGCCAGGGTGAGGCCGGCGACGACCCCCGAGAGGTGGTGGTCGACCAGGACGGAGCGGTTGCCGCTGTGCCAATCCAGGGCGACGAGCCCGTGGCCGCCGACGGGCTGGCCTGCGGCCTTGCGCGAGAGCAGGTCGTGCACGGAGATCCCCAGGTCGTCGGCCTCGCGCTGGTAGGCGGCGGGCACCAAGCCCTCGGCAAGCCAGCCGAAGATGTCGCCGACCCCGCTCTGGCCGGCCTCGTAGCCCCACAGGCCGGGCACGATGCCGTCGAGGACCGCTCCGCACATGCCGGGGACCTCGGCGAAGGTCTCGGCGTTCATGACGTGGCAGGTGCTGGTGCCCATCACGGCGAGCATGCGGCCGGGCTCCACGGTCTGGGCGGCGGCCGCGGTGACGTGGGCGTCGACGTTGCCCACGGCCACGGTGACGCCCTCGGGCAGGCCCGTGCGGGCGGCGGCGCGGGCGGAGAGCCGGCCGGCGGGCGCCCCGAGCTGGGACAGCGGGTGGGCGATCTTGTCCTCGGCGAACCCGGCGAAGCGGGGGTCCAGGGCCGCGAGGTAGTCGCGGCCGGGCCAGGCGCCGTCCTGGTGGATGCCCTTGTAGCCGGCGGTGCAGACGTTGCGGGTCTCGCGGCCGCACAGCTCCCACACGATCCAGTCGGCGGCCTCGATCCACCGGTCGGCGCGGGCGTAGACCTCAGGGTCCTCGCGCAGGACCTGGAGGCCCTTGGCGAACTCCCACTCGGCGGAGATGCGGCCCCCGTAGCGGGCCAGCCAGGACTCCCCGCGCTCGCGGGCGAGGGCGTTGATGTCGTCGGCCTCGCGCTGGGCGGCGTGGTGCTTCCACAGCTTGGGGTAGGCGTGGGGGCGGTCGGCGAACTCGGGCAGCTCGCACAGCGGGGTGCCGTCGGCGGTGGTGGGCAGGACGGTGCAGGCGGTGAAGTCGGTGCCGATCCCGATGACGCGCTCGGGGGCGACCCCGGCGGCGGCCAGCGCCTTGGGCACGGCGTTGCCGAGCACGGCGCGGTAGTCCTCGGGGATCTGGAGGGCGGTGTCGGGGGGCAGGACGACGCTGGAGGCCCCGGGCAAGGCTGTGGAGACCACGCCGTGCTCGAAGGTGTGCACCGCGCTGGCGAGTTCGGCGCCGTCGCTCACCCGGACGACGACGGCGCGGCCCGAGAGGGTGCCGAAGTCGACGCCGATGACGACGTCCGAGGAATTGTTAGCGCTCACATTCTGAGTCACGGAAGGCTCCACGGGGGGCGAGGGGCGGGCGGGGGCCGGGCGGGTACGCGGGTCGGCGGGTACGGGTGTCGGCGCGGGCGGCGGATCGGGAGGCGGAGGGCCGATGGGTGGTCGCGGGACCGAGCGGGGCGGCGGTCAGGCAGGAGCGCGGACGGAGGGTCGCGGCGGACAGGGCGTCGAAGGGCGGAGCTTCGGAGGGAGTCGCGGCGGGCGGGGGTCGTCTCGGTCGGCGAGTCGAGGGTGCGGGGTGGACGGCGTTGGCGGTGGCGGCCGGGGACTCGGTCGGGCTCAATCAGGGGCGGTCAGGCGCGGGCGGGTGCGGTGCTGGTGCGGGTGACCAGCCGGGCGGGCACGACCCGCCGCGCGGGGGGCGCGGCGGCGCCGTCGCCGGACTCCTCCAGCAGGTCGATGAGCAGCCCGATGCCGCGTCGGCCCACCTCAGTGAAGTCCTGGGCCACGGTGGTCAGCGGCGGGGTGAAGAACGCGGACTCGGGGATGTCGTCGAAGCCGACGACGCTGACGTCCTCGGGCACGCGCACTCCGGCCTCGGCCAGCGCGCGCAGGGTGCCCAGGGCCATCTGGTCGTTGGCGACGAAGACGGCGGTGATGGCGGGGTCGGCGGCCAGGCGCACGCCGATGTCGTAGCCGGACCGGGGCCGCCAGTCGCCGAAGTGCGGCTCGGGGATCTCGGCCCCGGCCTCCTCCAGCGCGCGGCGCCATCCCTCGATGCGGCCCTCGGCCTCCAGCCAGTCGCGCGGGCCACCGATGTGGTGGACCGTGCGGTGGCCGAGGTCGAGCAGGTGCCGGGTCGCGAGGTAGCCGCCGCCGACCTGGTCCACGCAGACCATCGGCACGTCGGGCGCCTCGCCCCCCTCCACGGCCACGACCGGCCGACCGGCGGGCTGGTCGGCCAGGCCCTCGACCACGGCCCGCTTGGGCGCGATGACGACGTAGCCCTCGACCGACTGCTGGGCGAGGTAGTCCATCGCCTCGCGCACGGCCGCCGGGGTGACCGTCTGGAGGGTGACGACGCTGAGGAAGTACCCGTCGGCGCGGGCGGCGTGCTCGATGCCCGCGAGCGTCTGGGCGGGGCCGTAGTGGGTGGTGTCGAAGGCGACGACACCGATGACACCGGTGCGCCGGGTGACCAGCGCCCGCGCCGAGGAGTTGCGGCGGTAGCCCAGTTCCTCGATGGCGGCCTGGACCCGCGCCTGCGTCTCGGCGCGCACGTTGGGGTGCCCGTTGAGCACCCGGGACACGGTCTGGTGGGAGACACCGGCCAACCGCGCGACGTCCGCCATCACCGGACTGCGCCCAGCGGGTACCGGCATGCTCCGCACCGTCCTTGAGGGGTCGCGGGCGCCCGAAGACGCCCGGAGGAGTGTGACGCCGAAGGGGCTGCCACGTGACGTGGGCAACATTGTTAGCGCTAACATTCCCCGCCGTCAAGGGGTGAAGCCCGCGCGACCCCCGGGGGCGGGGAGGGAGTGCCTATCGGGCGGGATGACGTTTCCAATGGATGAGTGGGCATCCGGGAAAGGATTCGGCTCCCTCAGCCGGTGCTCTCGTCCGATCGCGGGCGTGGTGGCGGGGGTGGAAACGGCCGGGGCCGCCAGCCCCCGCTCCCTCAGCCGGCCGGCCGGTCAGCGGGTCAGCCGGTCAGCCGGGCCGCCTGCATGGCGCTGAGCCGCCGGACGTACAGGGCGGTGACGATCGCCGCTGGCAGGACCAGCACCTGCAAGGCCATGTTCCCCCAGAACCAGGGGTCGGGGCCGTAGTACGGCAGGAACTCCGTCCACGGCCACCAGAACAGGGGCCATCCCGCGAAGGTGATGAGCCACATCACCCACCAGGCGTGCAGTATCCCCGCCGGAGCCATCGCGCCGCCGTGGCCGGGCGGGCTGGAGGCGTGCCAGACGTCGTTGGCGATCTGCTTGGGCAGGTACAGGTTGGCCGCGGGGATGAACCAGCCGTACACCGCCATGGCGGGGCTGTAGCGCAGCCGCCCGGGCGCGATCCGCTCGGCGACGCCGCGCGCCCGGGCGAACCAGGCCAGCCAGCAGGCGATCACGCCCGCACCGCTCAGCGCGTGCACGGTCAGCAGACTCAGGTAGCCGTCGCCAAGGTCGTAGTAGCCATCGTTTGGATCCAGCCCTAGGACGTGGTCCAGGAGGAGGAGCTGTGCGACGACGGTGACCGCCGAGCACAGTGTGAACAGCGTGAGCGCGACGTAGACGGCGATCTGGTATCCGGAGGCCGGGTACAGCGGGGGCCGGCCGCGCGCCAGGCGGCGCTCGTTGGCCAGCAGGGGCGGGTGCGTCCCGTGCGGCGGCGCGGCCGGGTGCGGCCCCTGAGGAGGCGCGGGCGCCGGGCGGCCGCCGTCGCCCCTGCCATCGCTGCCGGCGTCGGCGTCGCCACCACCGCCGCCGCCCGGATGGCGCTCCCCGGCCGGGGCCTGGACGGCGGTCAGCGCCAGGGTCCGGCGCTGGGCGATCACCTCGGTGAGCGTCTCGGGCAGCCACCGGGCGTCTGCGGGGGCGTCCCCGGCGGCGGTGAGGGCGGTGAGGTGGTCCAGGATCCGCGCCAGGTCCGGCCGGGCGGCGGGGTCCTTGGCGAGGCAGGCCGCCACCAGGCCGGACAGGGCGTCGGGCACGCCCGAGAGGTCGGGGTCGGCGTGGACCACCCGGTAGGCAACGGCGTGGGCGGGGCCGTGGCCGAACGGACTGCGCCCCGTGGCGGCGAAGGCGAGCACGCAGCCCAGGGAGAACACGTCCGACCCGGTGCCCACCGCTTCGGCGCGGGCCTGCTCGGGGGACATGAACGCGGCGGTGCCCAGTACGGCCGCGCTGTGGGTGTGGCTGGTGGCGTCCAGGGCGCGGGCGATACCGAAGTCGATCAGCCGGGGGCCGTCCTCGGCCAGGATCACGTTGCCGGGCTTGAGGTCGCGGTGGACCAGGCCGCAGTCGTGCACGGCGGCCAGCCCCTCGGCCAGCCCCGCCCCCAGGACCGCGACCGACGCCACGGGCAGCGGGCCGTGGTCGGTGACGGCCTGGTGCAGGGACGGGCCGGGGATGTAGGCGGTGGCCAGCCAGGGCGGGGTGCCGTGGGGGTCGGCGTCGACCACCGGGGCGGTGTAGAACCCGCCGACCTTGCGGGCGGCGTCGATCTCGGCGGCGAAGCGGTGCCGGAAGTGGGCGTCGTCGGCCAGTTCGGGGCGCACGACCTTGATGGCGACCAACCGTCCACCGGGAGAGCGACCCAGGTAGACCTGCCCCATGCCGCCGCCGCCCAGGCGGGCGTGCAGCCGGTAGGGGCCGATGCGGGTGGGATCGCCCGTGTGGAGGGAGTGGGGCATGGCACCGTTTCCGTCAGGGGGGTGGGGGTCGGCGTCATGATCCCAGAGACCGGACCAAAGGCGCGACTGCGCCGATCCCCCACGAGGGCGGCGGGGAGGCAGCCGGGCCGCCGGCGGCGAGCGCGGGGTGGCCGGCACGGGCGGCTCAGCCCACCGGCCCCACGCCCCGCGGCCGTGGCCGGGGCACCGAGGCGGCCGCACACCGGCGCCCAGCCCCGCTCCCGGTGCCCCTCAGCTCGGCGCTCTCACCTCACCGGGCTCGGTGGTTCGGGCGCGTGGCGATGATGACCGTGGCGGCGTACTCCTCCGAGGTGGCGGCCTCCGCTTCCAGGCCGTCGGCGCGGACGATCGCGAGCGCCCGGTCCACCTGGCGGTCGCTCGCCTCCACGAACAACCGGCCGCCCGGCGCCAGCCAGGCCGGTGCCTGTGCCGACACGCGGCGCAGGACCGCCAGGCCGTCCGCGCCGCCGTCCAGGGCGACGCGGGCCTCGTGCTCGCGCGCCTCGGTCGGGAGCACGGCGATGTCTCCGGTCGGCACGTAGGGCACGTTGGCCAGCAGGACGTCCACCCGGCCCCGCAGGGACGCGGGCAGGGCGGCGTAGAGGTCGCCCTGGTGGATCCGCCCGCCGACCGGCTCGACGTTGCGGCGGGCGCACCGCACGGCGGCGGGGTCGACGTCGGCGGCGTGCAGTTCAGTGCCGGGCCGCGCGGCGGCCAGCGCGGCGCCCAGCGCGCCCGAGCCGCAGCACAGGTCCACCACCACCGGTCGGTCGCCCGAGGCGGCCACCGCGCGCTCGACCAGGAACTCGGTCCTGCGGCGCGGCACGAATACCCCGGGGTCGACCAGGATCCGCAGGCCGTGGAACCCCGCCCACCCCACCACGTGCTCCAGCGGCAGCCCGGAGGCGCGCCGCTCGACCAGGGCGCGCAGGTCGCGGGGTGTGCGGACGGCGGCGGCGATCAGCCGCGCCTCGTCCTCGGCGAACACGCATCCGGCGGCGCGCAGGCGCTCGGCGGCAGCGGACACGTCGGCGCCCGTGACGGCGGACTCAACGCCGGTGCCGGAGGAGGGGGAACCGGAAGGCGAGGAAGACGAAGAAGCGGAAGAGGAAGAAGAAGTCGGCATGACGCGGTGGAACCTTCCAGGTGAGACCGGAGGCACTCCCCCGGCGGCCCCCGGCGTCAGCGCTGCCGAGCGGGCCGCACGGCATCGAGGCGGGAGCGCCCTGTCCGTGCAGCGGGAATCGGGCTCACCTCCTCGTATCGGGCGCGCCGTGCGCGCCGCCGTCATCGTGGCGGCCCAGCCTAGCAGTCCGCCCACCGGCGGCCGGGGGACCACCTGCCCAGCGCCCGTCAGCACCGGCCGGTCCGCCTCCAGGGGCGTGATCCGCGGATACGCGCCCTGCCGCGCGCCGCGCCGGGGAGGGACTCCGCACCCGCGCCGCGCTCTGGACCGCCGACGGTCGACGATCGACAGGAAACCCACCCGACTCCCTCCCCGGTCCAGCGGGAACGGTGCCGATCCCTGTCCGGCGCCCCCACCCGCCCCTCCGCTCCCCCGCAGTCCAGGGCTCGGCGTCCACCCCCGGTGAACTAGGGTGAACCGCGACGTGAAAGGACGGTGTCCCCCGTGCTGCCTTTGCCGCCCACCGACGGTGATCTCGTGCTGCGGCCCCCGCGTTCCACCGTGTGGAGGGTGCTCACCAGCGCCGCCGTGATCACGGTGGTCGCCGCCGTGGTCGCGTGGAACAGGGCGGGCTGGGCGGTGGCGCTGGGCGGCGGTCTGCTGCTGCTGGGGCTGGCCGCGGTGCTGGCCGTGCACATGTTCAGGAGCAGCATCGTGCTGACCCCGCACGAGATCGTGGTGACGGGGCTGGGCCGCCCCCGGCGCCGCCCCCGCGCGCAGGCGGCGCACGTGCTGCGCGCGACGCTCGTCGCACCCCGGGGAGGGCCGTACCACAACCTGTTCGTGCTCGACGCCTACGGCCGGCTGCTCATCCGGCTGCACGGCACGCACTACACCTACACCGACCTCGACCGGCTGGTCCGCGCGATGGGGCTGCCGGTGGGCGGACCCGACCGGCCCGTCACCGCCGGAGTGTTCGCCCGGATGTACCCGGGCATCCTGCCGTGGGCCGAGCGGCACCCCTGGGCGGTGGCGTTCACCGCCGGCGGCGCCGTGGTCCTGCTCATCCTCGCCGCCTTCATCAGTGTGACGGTGCTGTGGTGACCCCTCCCCCGCCCTCCGGCCGCCTCAGCCGGCGAGCCGGTCGTGCCAGGCGCGTGCCGCCGTGTCGCTCAGCGAGGCCACCTGGTCGATGACGACCCGCAGCGCCGCGGCGTCGTCGTCGGCCTGCTCGTAGGCGGTGCGGAACGCCGGCTCCAGCGTGGCCGGGGCGCCCAGGCGCACGGCGGCCACCAGTTCGGCGATCAGTTCGCGCTCGCGCGCCTGGTAGGCCACGGCTTCGGAGCGCGCCATCACGTAGTGCGCGGTGAGGGCCTTGAGCAGCGCGCACTCCAGCAGGGTGCGGCGCGGCACGACCAGGTCGGCGGCGTAGCGGGTGATGGGCTCGGCGCCGTGGTCGGCGCGGGTCGCCCGCTCGGCCGAGCGGCAGAACCGGCCGATCAGCTCGCTGGTGAGGTTCTTCAACGCGGCGAGCGAGGCGAGGTCGCCGGTGAAGTCGGCCGGCCAGAACGGCTCGGCCACGAACTCGGCGAACACCTCCTCCAGTTCGGCGGTTCCGGCGTCGCAGTACATCTCGGCGGCGATGGCGCAGACCTGCGCGCGCTCGGCGCGGCTGCGCAGCGCGGGCAGCCGGATCATGCCGGCGTAGAGGGCGTCCTCCAGGTCGTGCACGGAGTAGGCGACGTCGTCGGACCAGTCCATGACCTGGGCCTCGAAGCAGACCGGCGGCACGGCCCCGCCGCCGTCCCCGCCGCCGGGCGCGCCGGCGCGGATCCAGGTGAAGACCGGCAGGTCGTCGGGGTAGCAGTTGAACTTCGCCGTGGCCCCGCCGCCTCCGCCGCGCGGCCAGGGGTACTTGAGGGTGGCGTCAAGGGTGGCCCGGGTGAGGTTGAGCCCGGCGCTGCGCCCGGGCGGCGGCCCGCCGCCCTCGCGGTCCCCGGGGCCGGGGGCGCCGGCGATGACCTTGCCCTCCAGCCGGGTGAGCAGGCGCAGGCTCTGGGCGTTGCCCTCGAAGCCGCCGCAGGCGGCGGCAGCGGCGTCCAGCGCGCGCTCCCCGTTGTGCCCGAACGGCGGATGCCCGAGGTCGTGCGCCAGGCACGCCGCCTCGACCAGGTCGGGGTCGCACCCCAGGGCGGCGCCGAGTTCCCGCCCGATCTGGGCGCACTCCAGGGAGTGGGTCAGCCGGGTGCGCGGGAAGTCGCTCGCGCCGGGCTGTACCACCTGGGTCTTGGCCGCCAGCCGCCGCAGCGCGAAGCTGTGCAGCACCCGGGCGCGGTCGCGCTCGAACGGCCCCCGCGCCCGGTTCTTGGGCGGCTCGCCGGCCCACCGCCGGCGATCCGCCTCGCCGTAGCCGGGCGGCGGGGTCTCCTCGGGGGCGCGCACTGGAATGTCCATCGCCACCGACTCTAGGCAACCCCGGGTGCGCGGGCCGCGTTTTCCGCAGTGACGTCGGCGACCGCGCGGGCCGGCGGCCTCAGGCGGCGTCGACCTCGATGTCGCTGCTGTCGCCGAAGATCCAGTAGTACCAGAGCGACGCGGTCTCGCGGGTGATGTACCAGACCTGGGTCCGGCGCTCCAGCACGGCCGGCCCCGACCGCGCGGGCGACGTGGCGGCCTCGATGCCGAAGTCCTCGGCCATCACGCGCGAGCGCAGGCTGTGCCAGGGGTCGCTGACGATCACGGCGCTGGACCAGCCCTGCTCGGCGTAGACCCGGGCCACCGCGCGCATGCTCTGGAGGGTGTCGTTGCCCTCGTCGACCGCCACCACGTTCTCGGCCGGTACGCCCTGGGCCACGAGCCAGTCGCGGCCCGAGCCCGCCTCGGTGAAGTTGTCGCCGGGCTGGTTGCCGCCCACGGTGACGATCATGGGCGCCACGCCCTCGCGGTAGAGGGTCTCGGCGTGGGCCAGGCGGGCCTCGAAGATGGGCGAGGGGCGGCCGTTGTACTGGCTGGCGCCCAGGACCACGATCGCGTCGGAGGCCGGGCGCTCGTCGGCGCGGGCGGTGTACCAGACCCAGCCCCAGGTGGCCGGCGGGGTCGCGATGGCCACCAGCAGGAGCAGGACGATGATGCGGCCGATGCGCAGCCGCCGCCGGGGCGGCCGGGCCGGGCGCGCCGGGCCGCGTCCGCGCGGGGGCGGCGGGTCGTCGGGCGGAGCGGCGGTGCGCGGGCGCTCCAGGGTGCGGGTGGTGTCGGCGCCGGAGTCGGCGGCCGGGCGCTCGGACCGGCCGCGCCCGCCGGCGGACCCGCCGTGCCGGTCGCCGCCGCCGTCCTCGCGGCCGGCGCCGTACTCCCCGGCGCCGTCCTCCCCGGCGTAGGGGGCGTCGCCGCCGTAGCTCTCGCGGCGGGCGTCGTCCGCGCGGTCGTCGTCCTCCCCCGCGTAGGCGTCGTAGCCGCCGTAGCTCTCGCGGCGGGGGAACGCGCGGCCGTCGCGGGCGGCGGGGTCGTCGGCGCCGAGCACGGGACCCGGCACGCCGCCCGGTGCGCCGGCGGCGCCCTCGGCCCCGGCGCCGGGGGCGGCGGCGCCGGCCGGTTCGGGCAGTTCGTGGTCGGCCCTGGTCAGGGGCTGGGTGCGCGCCTCGGCGCCGCCCACGGGTGTGGCCCCCACCCCGCGGATGTCCAGGGCGGGCTCAGCGTGGTCGCGGCGGACGAAGACGCGGGTGCCCTCGGTATCGGCGTCGGTGTCGACGCCGAGTGACCGGTCCCGCTGCGGTCCGCCCCCGTGGTCGCCCCCCGGTGTCCGCACCTTCACCCCCGCTTCCGATGAATGGACTTGCCCGACGATAGCCGACACCGGTACCGGTGACGGCGGTGTTCGCGGACGTTCGCGGCCGTTTCCGCGGCGCGCCCGCCCCCCGGGCGTGCGGCCGCGGGCACGGGCGCCGCGGCGGTCCCCCGCGCCCTGGTTCCGCACATATTACGGAACGGTCACGGGTGCGCGGTGCGAACGCGGGCGTGCCGCGCGTCACCCGCCGCCGGCCCGGTGCCCGGCCGGGGCTCCCCGCCGGCCCTCCCCCGACTCCCGCCCCCGGCTCCCTCCCCGGCCCCCAACTCTTCGACCCCCGGCACCCTCCCCCGGTTCCGCCCCCGGCGCCCCGACCCCCGGCACGCCGCCGCCCGGCGGCCCGCCGCCGAAGCGGGTCCGCCGGGCGGCCGGGTCGCCGGGCGCGGCTCAGCCGCGCGCGGCCGCGCGGCCCGCCTCCAGGCGGGCGACGGGTACGCGGAACGGCGAGCACGACACGTAGTCCAGCCCCACCCGGTGGAAGAAGTGCACCGACGCCGGGTCGCCCCCGTGCTCGCCGCACACCCCCAGCTTGATGCCGGGCCGGGCGGCGCGCCCCTCGGCCGTGGCGATCTCCACCAGGCGCCCCACGCCCTCCACGTCCAGCGACTCGAACGGCGACACCCCGAACACGCCCTTCTCCAGGTAGGCGGAGAAGAACGACGCCTCCACGTCGTCGCGCGAGAACCCCCACACCGTCTGGGTGAGGTCGTTGGTGCCGAACGAGAAGAACTCCGCGTTGTGCGCGATCTGCCCGGCCGTCAGCGCGGCGCGCGGCAGCTCGATCATCGTGCCGACCGGGAAGTCCAGCTCGACCCCGTACTCCGCGCCGACCTCCCGCAGCACCCGCAGCGACTCCTCGCGGATGATCTCCAGCTCCTGCACCGTGCCCACCAGCGGAATCATGATCTCCGGGCGCGGCCGGCCGCCCTCGCGCAGCCGCTCGGCCGCCGCCTGGGCGATCGCGCGCACCTGCATGGTGAACAGGCCGGGCACCACCAGCCCCAGCCGCACCCCGCGCAGGCCCAGCATGGGGTTCTGCTCGTGCAGCTTGTGCACGGCCTGCAACAGCCGCAGGTCGTTCTCGTGGCGCTCGCCGCGCGCCTCGGCCACCGCCACCCGCACCGACAGCTCGGTGATGTCGGGCAGGAACTCGTGCAGCGGCGGGTCGAGCAGCCGCACGGTCACCGGCAGGCCGTCCATGGCCGCCAGGATCTCGGTGAAGTCGGCGCGCTGCATCGGCAGCAGCGCGTCCAGCGCCTCCTGCTGCTCGGCCTCGGTGTCGGCGAGGATCAGCCGCTCCACGAGCTGGCGGCGGTCGCCCAGGAACATGTGCTCGGTGCGGCACAGCCCCACGCCCTCGGCGCCCATGCGGCGGGCGCGCGCGGCGTCCTCGGCGTTGTCGGCGTTGGCGCGCACCCGCAGCCGCCGGGCGGCGTCGGCGTAGTGCATGATGCGGTCGACCGCGCGGACCAGCTCGTCGGCCTGGTCGGAGGCGGGGTCGATCTCGCCCTCGAAGTAGCGCACGACGGGCGAGGCCACCACCGGCACCTCGCCGAGGTAGACCCGGCCGCTGGTGCCGTCGATGGAGATGACGTCGCCCTCCTCGACCACCTCGCCGCCCGGCGCCACCAGCCGGCGGTTCTTGGTGTCGATGTCCAGCTCCTCGGCGCCGCACACGCACGTCTTGCCCATGCCGCGCGCCACGACGGCGGCGTGGGAGGTCTTGCCGCCCCGGCTGGTGAGGATGCCCTCGGCGGCGATCATCCCCTCCAGGTCGTCGGGGTTGGTCTCGCGCCGGCACAGGATGACCTTCTCGCCGCTGCGCGACCACTTGATGGCGGTGTAGGAGTCGAAGACGGCCTTGCCCACGGCGGCGCCGGGCGAGGCGTTCATGCCCGACCCCAGCACGTGGCCCTGGGCGTCGTCGGCGAAGCGGGGGAACATCAACTGGGCGAGCTGGTCGCCGGTGACCCGGCCGATGGCCTCCTCCAGGGTGATCATGCCCTGGTCGATGAGCTGGTCGGCGATGCGGAACGCCGCCGCGGCGGTGCGCTTGCCCACGCGGGTCTGGAGCATCCACAGCTTGCCGCGCTCGATGGTGAACTCGATGTCGCAGAGGTCGCGGTAGTGGTTCTCCAGCTTCTCCATGATGGCCAGCAGTTGGTCGTAGCCGGCCTTGTCGATGCGCTCCAGGTCGGCCAGCGGCACGGTGTTGCGGATGCCGGCGACCACGTCCTCGCCCTGGGCGTTCTGGAGGTAGTCGCCGTAGACGCCCTGGCGGCCCGAGGCGGGGTCGCGGGTGAAGGCCACGCCGGTGCCGGAGTCCATGCCGAGGTTGCCGAACACCATGGCGCAGACGTTGACGGCCGTGCCCAGGTCGACGGGGATGCGCTCCTGGCGGCGGTAGAGGACGGCGCGCGGGGCGTTCCAGGAGCGGAAGACGGCCTTGATCGCCAGGTCCATCTGCTCGCGGGGGTCGGCGGGGAACTCGCGGCCGGTGTGCTCGGCGACGATCCCCTTGAAGACCTCCACGAGCTTGCGGTGGTCGGCGGCGTCGAGGTCGAGGTCGCTGGTGACCCCCTTCTGCCGCTTGGCCTCGTCGAAGGCGTCCTCGAACAGCTCGCCGTCGATGTCCAGCACGGTCTTGCCGAACATCTGCACGAGCCGGCGGTAGGAGTCCCAGGCGAAGCGGTCGTCGCCGGACTGCGCGGCCAGCCCGAGCACCGACTCGTCGTTGAGGCCGATGTTGAGGACGGTCTCCATCATGCCGGGCATGGAGTACTTGGCGCCGGAGCGCACGCTGACCAGCAGGGGGTCGTCGGGCTGGCCCAGGCGCTTGCCCATGGCCGCCTCCAGGGCGCGCAGCTTCTCCTCGATCTCGGCGTCGAGCCCGTCGGGCATGGCGCCGTTGGCGAGGAAGTGCCGGCACGCCTCGGTGGTGATGGTGAAGCCGGGGGGCACCGGCAGCCCGAGGTTGGTCATCTCGGCGAGGTTGGCCCCCTTCCCGCCGAGCAGGTCCTTGAGGTCCTTGTTGCCCTCGGAGAACTCGTAAACGTACTTGGGCACGGGTGGCTCCCTGCTGTCGAAGGACCTGGACGGCCGCTCCTCCTGGAATGCGCGCGACTTTATCCTTCGGACGCCGTCAAACCTCCCACCCCACCCTACTACCGGAGTTTTCGCAGGTAGAAGCATCAGGAAAGGTCTACACCAATGGTCCACCGTGCGCGCGCCGGCCACCCGGTTCCCCGACCGGCCGCGCGGGCGCCCCGCCGCACGCCCGAGCAGGTGGAGACGGGTGTGGCGGATGTGGCGAACGCGCCCACGGCGGCGCCCCGGCGCACTGGCCCAATCCGCAAGCGCGAAGGGCCGGGCGCCGCCTGGGGGCCGGCCCCGCCGCGCGGTGAACAGCGGGCGGCGGGTGGACCACGCCCGGCCGCCGAGCCCCGCCGCACTGGCATGATCGGCCTATGCCCGACTTCCGCGCGATGCTGAACGACACCTCCCGCCAGTCCCGCCAGGAGCGGATCGTCACGACGCTGGTCGAGGCGTTCTCCGAACTCATGGAGGCCGACCCCGACGCCTTCCGCACCAAGTTCCGCAAGATGGCGGCCGACCCCTTCGCCTTCTACCGGGGCAGCGCCTGCCTGTTCTACGCCGACGTGGCCGGCATCGAGGACCCCTGGGCCGACGACCGGACCTCGCGGGTGTGGATCCAGGGCGACCTGCACGCCGAGAACTTCGGCACCTACATGGACGCCCAGGGCATGCTCATCTTCGACGTCAACGACTTCGACGAGGCCTACCTGGGCCACTTCACCTGGGACGTCAGCCGGTTCGTGGCCAGCGTCGCCCTGCTGGGCCGGCGCAAGGCGCTGTCCGACGACGACATCGACCGCCTGGTGGGGGTCTACGTGCGCGCCTACATCGACCAGGTGCGCCGGTTCGCCGAGCACAGCGGCGACGAGGCGTTCTCGCTGCGCCTGGGCACCACCGAGGGCGCCGTCCACCAGGTGCTGCTGCGCGGCCGGCTGCACACCCGCGTGGCGCTGCTGGACTCCATGACCCGCGTGGAGCACTACGAGCGCCGGTTCCGCGACGAGACCGGCGTGCGGCGGCTGGAGGACGCGGAGTACGAGGCGGTGTGCGCGGCGTTCGACGCCTACCGCGCCACCATCCCCGACGACAAGCGCTACCGCTCCATCGCCTACCGGGTCAAGGACGTGGTGGGCAAGGCGGGGTTCGGCATCGGCAGCGCCGGCCTGCCCGCCTACAACGTGCTCATCGAGGGCTACAGCGAGGCCCTGGACAACGACGTCATCCTGTCGATGAAGCAGGGCAACGTGGCCGCGCCCTCCCGCGTGGTGGACGACGCCGACATCAAGGACTACTTCCTGCACCACGGCCACCGCACCGCCGTGTCCCAACGCGCCCTCCAGGCGCACTCCGACCCCCTGCTGGGCCACACCGAACTGGACGGGACCGGGTACGTGGTCTCCGAACTGTCGCCCTACTCCGCCGACCTGGACTGGAGCGACCTCACCGAGCCCGAGGAGATCGCCCCGGTGCTGGCCTACCTGGGCCGCGCCACGGCCAAGGCCCACTGCGTGTCCGACCGCGACTCCGACCAGTCCCTGGTGCCCTTCCAGACCGAGGAGGCGATCATCAACGTCCTCGACGGCCACGAGGAGGAGTTCGTCTCGTGGAACACCGCCTTCGCCCGCGACTACGCCGAGCAGGCGCGCCAGGACCAGTCGCTGTTCGTGGACGCGTTCCGCAACAACGCCATCCCCATGGTGCGCTCCACCGCCCGCGCGCCGCGCGGCTGACCCGCCAGCCCGGTGCCCCCGGTCTGTGCTCATGGCCTGTGCCCAGAGCCACAGGCGTACGCGCGAGTAACCTACGGTTGCGTAGGTTAGTGTGGCCGTGGGCGCACCGCCCGCCGCGCCGACCGCCGAGCCGTCCGCGCCCGGTGCGCCGTACGGCCGGCGGGCGCACGGGCGCCCGCGCCGAGCCGACCAGCGCTGAAGGAAGAAGGTGCACGGCAGGTGTGCGCACAGCAGTCCGATCCCGGCCGAGGGCAGCCGGAGCGCACGGGCGCCGCCCCGCCGGTCCGCGACCAGCAGGGCGCGCGCGGCATGGCCGCCGACCTGATGGAGGTCGTCAAGCCCCGGCTGCGCGGCTGGCTGCACCTGGGCACGGCCCCACTGGCCCTGGCCGCGGGGATCGTCCTGGTCAGCCTCTCGCCGACCACCCCCGCCCTGGCGGCCAGCGCGGTCTACGCCGTCACCGCGGTCCTGCTGTTCGCGACCTCGGCGGTCTACCACGTGGGCCGCTGGTCGGCGGCGGGCATGGCGGTGCTGCGGCGCATGGACCACGCCAACATCTATCTCATCATCGCGGGCACCTACACCCCGTTCGTGCTGCTGGTCCTGGAGGGCACGCTGCGCACGGCGATGCTCACCCTGATCTGGACCGGCGCCGGGGCGGGGGTGCTGTTCAAGATCTTCTGGGTGAACGCCCCGCGCTGGCTGTCCACGGCGCTCTACCTGGCCATCGGCTGGGTGGCGGTGCTGTTCATCCCCCAGCTCGTCGGCGGCACCCACCCCGCGACCTGGATCCTGGTGCTGGTCGGCGGCGTGCTCTACAGCCTGGGCGCGGTCGTCTACGGCGCCAAGTGGCCCGACCCCGCGCCGCGCTGGTTCGGGTTCCACGAGGTGTTCCACTCGCTGACCATCGCCGCCTACATCTGCCACTACATCGCGGTGTCGTTCGTGGTCTACTCCGCGACCTGACGGCCCGGCCCCGGTGGGGGGCGGCCGGGGCGCTGGAACGCGTTCCGGGCGGCCCCGTCGCGGCGGGCGGCGGACGCCCGTGCGCGGGTGTCCCCGGAGTCACGATTGGCTTACGCGGTCGGACGTTTGGGTCGGAAACCCTCCCCCGGCCCGCCGCCCCCGACTACGGTGAGAACCGGTTCAACCGGAAGTGTGCGTCCGGTTGAACCAGTGAGGCGGCCGGAGACCATCCCCCCGGGTCCGGTCGCCTCTCCGCGTCTTCGGCCCCCCGCGCCCATGCCCCGGGCCGCCTCAGGCCGCCGCCGATGGTGCCGACCGCACCCAACGCGAAGGCCGGGGCGGGACTCCTCCCGCCCCGGCCGGGGCTCTGCTCTGCTCGGGGGCCGGATCAGCAGCCGGGCAGCCGCTCCACCAGGTACATCTCCACCTGGTCCAGCGACACCCGCTCCTGGGACATGGAGTCGCGCTCGCGCACGGTCACCGCGTGGTCCTCAAGGGTGTCGAAGTCGACGGTCACGCAGAACGGCGTGCCGATCTCGTCCTGGCGGCGGTAGCGGCGGCCGATCGCGCCGGCGTCGTCGAACTCCACGTTCCACCGCTTGCGCAGCCGCGCGGCGAGGTCGCGCGCCTTGGGCGAGAGGTCGGCGTTGCGCGACAGCGGCAGCACGGCGGCCTTGACCGGCGCGAGCCGGGGGTCCAGCCGCATCACGGCGCGCTTCTCCAGCTTGCCCTTGGCGTTGGGCGCCTCGTCGACGTTGTAGGCGTCGAGCATGAAGGTCAGCATGGCGCGGTCGACACCGGCCGCCGGCTCGATGACGTAGGGCACGTAGCGCTCGTTGTTCTCCTGGTCGAAGAACGACAGGTCGGTGCCCGACGCCTGGGAGTGGGTGGTCAGGTCGTAGTCGGTGCGGTTGGCGATGCCCTCCAGCTCGCCCCACTCCGAGCCCACGAAGTTGAACCGGTACTCGATGTCGACGGTGCGCTTGGAGTAGTGCGACAGCTTCTCCTGCGGGTGCTCGTAGAGCCGCAGGTTGTCCTTTGAGATGCCCAGGTCGACGTACCACTGCATGCGGGTGTCGATCCAGTACTGGTGCCATTCCTCGTCGTCGCCGGGGCGGACGAAGAACTCCATCTCCATCTGCTCGAACTCGCGGGTGCGGAAGATGAAGTTGCCCGGGGTGATCTCGTTGCGGAAGGACTTGCCGACCTGGCCGATGCCGAACGGGATCTTCTTGCGCGCGCTCTGCTGCACGTTGAGGTAGTTGATGAAGATGCCCTGGGCGGTCTCGGGGCGCAGGAACGCCAGCCCGGACTCGTCGTCCTGGACGGCGCCGAGGTAGGTCCGCAGCATGGCGTTGAACATGCGCGGCTCGGTGAACGACTTCTTCGCGCCGCAGTTGGGGCAGGCGAGGTCGTCCAGGCCGTTCTCGGGCGCGGCGCCGTGCTTCTCCTCGTACGCCTCCAGCAGGTGGTCGGGGCGGAAGCGCTTGTGGCAGGACTGGCACTCGGTGAGGGGGTCCACGAACGCCTTGACGTGGCCCGACGCCTCCCACACCTCGCGGGCCAGGATCACGCTGGAGTCGAGGCCGACGATGTCCTCGCGCTCCTGCACCATCGCGCGCCACCACTGGCGCTTGACGTTGCTCTTCAGCTCCACACCCAAGGGGCCGTAGTCCCAAGAGGCGCGCAGACCCCCGTAGATCTCGCTGGAGGGGTAGACCAGGCCCCGCCGCTTGGCGAGGTTGACCAGGGCGTCCATTGCCTCAGACTTGGCGGCCATAAGCTCTCTCGATTCTCCATCCGGCTGGCGGTCGGTGGATCGCGCAACGTTGTTGATCCGGTGAGTGCCCAGCTTAAGGGACTTCCCGAAGGGCGCGTGCACCATTGGCGATACCCGCGGCGGCCGGTGTCCGGGCGCCGTTTCGCCCTCGCCGCCGCCCCGCCGCACGGTCGGGGAGAGGGCCGGGGCGCTCAGCCCTGGGCCGGCCCCTCGGCGGTCCGGTGGGCGAGCACCTCGAAGGCGCTGGGCTCGTTGTGCGCCTGGGCCAGCAGGGGCACGGCGGCCACCCGCACGTCGAAGTTGGACAGCGCCCGGCGGTAGGCGCCCGCGCCCTCCCACTCGGTCACCACGGTCCACAGCCGCGGGTCGTCGGCGGCGCGCCCCACCCAGGAGCCGCGGAACCCCGGGCGGGCGGCCATGGCGGCCACGGCCGCCTCGGCGCGCGCGGTGAAGTCCTCGGCCTCGTCGGGGGCGACGGTGAAGCGGGTGATCACGACCACCGGGCCATCCTCTCACCTCCGGCCGGCGCGCCGGGCCGCCCGCGCCGGAGCCCCGGCGCGGCTAGTCGGCGCCGAAGACCCGGTCCACCACCCGCTTGGCGGCGCGGCCGTCGTCCAGGGGGCAGAACTGGTCGGTGAACGCCTTGTACTTGGCGCCGTAGGCGGCGGCGACCTCGTCGACGTCGCGCAGCGCGGCGATGACGTCGTCGGACTCCTCCAGCAGCGGCCCCGGCGCGGTCTCCTCGAAGTCGAAGTAGAAGCCGCGCAGGTTGTCGCGGTAGCTCTCGATGTCGTAGGTGAAGAACAGCATCGGGCGGCCGGTGTTGGCGAAGTCGAACATCATCGAGGAGTAGTCGGTGACGAGCACGTCGGTGATCAGGAACAGCTCCATGATCTCCGGGTACAGCGACACGTCGTAGACGAAGTCGCGGCCCACGATCGGCACGCTGTCGACCACCCGGGGGTGGCGGCGCACCAGCAGCACATGGTCGTCGCCCAGCTTGTCGTACATCCGCCGCAGGTCCAGGTGCAGGTCGAGCTTGTGCTTGCCGCGGGTGTAGTACTTGTCGTCGCGCCAGGTGGGCGCGTACAGCACGACCTTCTTGCCCTCGGGCAGGCCCAGCCGCTCGCGGGTGCGCCGGGCGATCGCCTCGCGCTCGGGCGAGAAGAAGATGTCGTTGCGCGGGTAGCCGGTCTCCAGGATCTCGCCGTCGAAGCGGAACGCCCGGCGCAGGATCGGGGTGGCCCAGGGGCTGGGCGAGACAAGGTAGTCCCACTGCTGGGTCTCCCACGCCAGCTTCTCGTGGTAGTCGCGGGACTTGCCGCGGATGTTCTCGATGTCGAACCCGATCCGCTTGAGCATCGAGCCGTGCCAGGTCTGCACCACGACCTGGCCGGGGCGGCGGGTGAACCACGCGGGCTGGCGGGAGTTGGTGACCAGGAAGGAGCTGCGCGCCAGCGACTCGTAGAAGTCGCGGCCGTTGTGCCGCACCCGCCGCAGGTCCTCGGGCAGGTTCACCTGGCCGTCCTTGACCAGCCAGGACATCGGGTAGTCGGCCCAGCGCCCGCCGCGCGCGCGCAGTTCGGCGTAGATGCTGTGCGGGCTGTCGGAGAACTGGCGCCCGGTGTAGCTGTCGAACAGGATCTCCTCGCGCCCGCCCTCCTCGCGCAGCGCGGGGTAGACGGTCTCGCGCAGCCGCTTCTGCGCGAAGGACCCCTGCTCCTCGGGGCGCAGGTCGCTGCCCACGCGCAGCACCGGGACCTCGCTGCCGGAGTCCTCGAAGGTGTAGGCGCGCTCGGCGGTCTCCATGCGCAGCGGCAGCCGGCGCAGCAGGTCGGGGGCGATCTCGGCGCTGATGTCGGTGAGGCCGCCGTCCTCGCGGCGGACCCGCGCCCACAACTGGTAGCCGCCGGCCGACAGCGGCAGGGTGCCCGAGAGGGTGGGGATGTCGGCGGGGGTGAAGACCGCGCGGAAGTCGGCGCCGTCGCGCTCCAGGGCGACCGGGTGCTCCTCGTCGCGGCCGCGCGCCTTGAACACCAGCTCGGCCTGGGCCTCGGCGGAGTAGCGCCCGCTGATCAGCAGGCGGCGGCCCGACCACTCCACGTCGCGCACCACCGGGTGCGCCCAGCCGCCGCGCAGCCGCAGCAGGCCGGTGGCGGTGCGCTGCACGGCGACCTCGTGGTAGCCGTCGCCGGTGCCGTAGGCGGCCGAGGCGACCTCGTCGGGCAGCACGACCTCGACGGCCTCGTCGTCGGGGGTGAGGAGGTGGGCGCGCCAGTGCTCCTGGCGCAGCAGCCGCGCGCCCTCGTCCACGGCGTTGTCGATGAGGTCGGCCACGGGCACCCGCGCGGTGAAGCGCGCGCCCACGACCTCCAGCGGGTAGGTCAGCCGGGCGGTGCCCGGGGAGCGGGTCAGCCGCAGGGTGCGGGTCTGGGCGGCGGGCGGCGCCACGAACTCGCCGCACAGCACCAGTTCGGGCCGGGCCCCGCCGAGGTTGACGCGGTGCTCGGTGACGCGGGCGCGCAGCGGCGCCACGGAGACGGTGAGCTGGCTGTCGCGGTTCCAGTAGGGCCGCACCCACACGTTGTCGGCGACCTGGTGGTAGGGCGGGCGCTCGGGCGGGCCGCCGACCGGGTTGCCGATGACGCGGCGCCGGACCAGGCCGCGGTTGACGACGATCAGCTCCAGCCGCCAGTCGGTGGAGCGCCACTGGCCCGACAGCCGCAGCCGGGCGGGGTCGACCGTGATCTCGAAGCCGCCGTAGTCGTGGCGGGCGGCGGTGAGCACGTCGGGCAGCCGGTACTCGGCGGCGCGGCGGACCTTCACCGGCACGGGGATGCGCCGGCCGGTCTCGGTGTTGACCGCGAAGGCCAGCAACTGCTGGTGCCAGCGCTTGGCGGCGCGCAGGTTGAGGATGCCCACGCGCCCGGCCACCACCAGCCGGCCCTCGCGCCACTCCACGCGCTCGGTCTTCTGGCGCACCTTCAGCTCGGAGTCCAGGCGGTAGACCTCGCGCGGCACCCCGACCTCGGGGTCCTCGAAGAACGGGTAGCGGATGAAGTAGTGCAGGCCGCGGCGGACCACGGGGGCCTTCTTCAGCTCCACGCTCTTCTGGAAGGTGATGGCCTCCAGCAGCCGGTCGTCCTGCCGCTTGCGCACCAGGTAGTAGTTGAGCCGGTGCAGCGGCGAGAGGCGGTCCAGGACCGGGCGGGCCACGGTGTCGAGGTAGGCGTTGGCCAGGTCGAGGAAGCGGGCGCGGGCGTCGTCGTCGGCGTCGTCCATGCGCAGCAGGACCACCCGCAGGTCGCCGCGCAGCACCCGGGAGTCCCACAGGTCGCGGTCGGCGCCGCTGAGGGCCGAGGCCAGCGCGGTGAGCGCGGTGAGGCGGCGGGTGAGGACCCCGATGCGGCTGCGGTCGTCGGCGGTGGTGCGGTCGCGGCGCAGGTAGACCGGCGCGGTGAGCACGTCGACGGACTTGGCGGCGAAGAGCGCGCGCACGACGTCGAGGTCGCCGTCGAGGTCGGGGTCGGGCGCGGCCGGGCCGGGCTCCCGGTCGGGCAGGTCGGCGACGTGGTGGGCGGGCAGTTGCGTCCAGAAGGAGCGCCGCCACAGCTTGTTGCCGTGCAGCCGGTCCGACAGCAGGGCGGGGGCGGCGTGGACGTCCACGCCGGTGCGGGTCTTGGTGAAGCACTTGCGGTGCGCCGAGGAGGGCCGGGTGCCCAGCTCGTTGAACCGGTAGACGTTGCCGGTGGCCAGGTCCGAGCCGGAGCGCTCCAGGCTGTCGGCGAGGTAGGCCAGGGCGTAGCCGGTGAGGGTGTCGCCGCCCTCGACGAACATCAGGTAGTCGCCGGCGGAGGCGGCGGCGCCGGCGTGCCGGGCGGCGCTGTGGGTGGGGCGGGTGTCCTCCACCAGCGCGGCGGACAGGCCGGCCGGCGGCGCGGCGGCGAACTCCCGCGCGATGGCCAGTCCCTCGGCGCGGGCGGTGTCGACCGACTCGTCGCCTTCGTCGGTCTCGGAGTCGCGCTCCTCGGCGGCGCCGGGTTCGGCGGAGTCCTCGGTGTCGTCGCCGTCGTCGGTGTCGGAGGCGCTCTCGGCGGCCTCGGCGTCGGCGGCCTGGCCGGAGGCGGGGTCGCCCTCGGCCGCCGACTCCCGCGCCAGTGCCTCCGCCCCGGCGGCGGCGCCGGCGGGTTCGGGGTGGGGGGCCACGGGCACCAGGACGACCTCGATGTCGCCGGGCGCGTGCTCCTGCTGGCGGGCCAGGGAGTCCAGGCTGTCCCGCAGGTGCGGCTCGGTGACGTCGAAGGTGACGATGACGCTGAACTTCGGCACGGAAAAACTACTCTCCCCGACGTGTCTGCATGCGGAGCGCGGGATCCGGACCGGCGGGGCCCGGCGCGACGGGGGGCCACCCTAGGTCACCTCGAGTAAGCGGCTGGTAAACCCGGATCCGGGAAGCGCGGCGCGACCGGCGGCCGTCCGCCCCTACAAAAATAACGGCATCGGCGAGTGCGCACCGCAAACGCCGCCAAACGCACCGCGCGCCGCGCCCGGCGCCGAAGGGCCTAAGCTTCGGGCAGGGGCACCGCAATGCCGCGCCGCGGCGGGATGAGGCCGGAGGAGACGCGTGTCAGCCAAGCCGAGGAAATCGCGCCCGAACCGATCCGCCGCCCCGGGCGGCGCGCCGCGCTCGCGCCCGCTGCCGGCGGGCGACTCCTTCTACACCCCGGGGGCCGGGCGGCTGCGCCGCGAGGTCGAGCGCCGCAGCGCGGTGCCGCTGGTGTGGCTGCACAACGCCCCCCGGCTGCTGCTGCCGGCGACCATGGCGGTGGTGCTGATCGCCGGGCTGGTGCTGCCGGGCGTCGCCGGCGCGCTGCTGCTGGCGCTGCTGGCGGCGTTCTTCGGCTGGCTGGCGTTTTTGGCGTGGCCCCGGCTGCGCGGCGGGGAGCGGGCCATGCGGGTGGGAGTCGTGGCGGTGCTGCTGGTGCTGGGCGTGCTCCAGAGCGGCCTGTTCTAGCCCGCCTGCTCCCGCCGGTCCGTCCGCGAACGGCGCTTGGCGGAGTGCGGGGGCGCGGGGTGCGGGGCGAGCCCGGTCACAGCGGGAATCCAGCCGCTGTCCTGGGTGTTTACGGATTTTGACAACCGTTTTCGTTATCCGCACACTTAAGAGGTGTCCACCTCCATGCTCGGCTCCCTCAGCGCCCGCGCCGCCGGTCACGGCGCCGCGGCGGGCGCGGCCCCCGCCGTCCGGGTCGCCGGCCTCACGGTGGCCTATGACCGCGCGCCCGTGCTGCGCGGCCTCGACCTGGACGTCCCGGTCGGCCAGACCCTCGCCGTCATGGGGCCCAACGGATCGGGCAAGTCCACGCTGGTGCGCGCCATGCTCGGCCTGGTGGCGCCCTCGGCCGGGCGCGTCGACCTCCACGGCGTCCCCCTGCGGCGCTTCCGCGACTGGGGCCGGGTGGGCTACGTCCCCCAGCGGCTGTCGGCGGGCGGCGGGGTGCCCGCCACCGTGCGCGAGGTCGTGGCCTCGGGCCAGGTGGCCCGGCGCCGGCGGCTGCGCCTGCCCACCGCCGCCGACCGCGCCGCCGTCGCCGAGGCGCTGGAGGCCGTGGGCCTCACCGACCGCGCCCGCGACTCCGTGCACGAACTCTCCGGCGGCCAGCAGCAGCGGGTACTCATCGCCCGCGCGCTGGCGGCCCGCCCCGACACCGTCTTCATGGACGAACCCATGGCCGGCGTCGACTCCGCCAGCCAGCACGCGCTGGCCGAGTCCATCACCCGGCTCAGCGCGCGCGGCGCGACGGTGGTGCTCGTCCTGCACGAGACCGGCCCGCTGGAGCCGCTGATCCAGCGCAGCGTGGTCCTCTCCGGCGGCACCGTGGTGCACGACGGCGCCCCTCCGGCGCCCGAGGGCGACTGCGCCCGCCCCGGCCACGACCACGTCCACCCGCACGCCGACCCCGCCCCGGCCACGGCAGTGCCCGACCTCGAGGTTCCCCGCCGTGGCTGAGATGCTCCAGCTCGACTTCATGCGGCGGGCGCTGCTGGCCGCCGTGCTGGTGGGCATGGTCGCCCCCGTGATCGGCACGTTCCTGGTACAGCGCCGCCTGGCGCTGCTGGGCGACGGCATCGGCCACGTGGCCCTGACCGGGGTGGCCATGGGCTTCCTCACCAGCACCTCGCCGATCATCACCGCCGCGATCGCCGCGGCGGCCGGCGCCGGGCTCATCGAGCTGATCCGGGCGCGCGCCCGCGCCAGCGGCGACATCGCCCTGGCGCTGCTGTTCTACGGCGGCATCGCCGGCGGCGTGGTGCTGATCGGCCTGGCCCCCGGCGGGGGTATCGCCACCCTCAACTCCTACCTGTTCGGGTCGGTCACCACCGTCAGCACCGAGGACATCGTGCTCGTGGTGCTGCTGGCCGTGCTGGTGCTGGGCGTGGTCGGCTACTTCGGCCGCGAACTGTTCGTGCTCTGCCAGGACGAGGAGGTCGCCCGCGCCCACGGCCTGCCGGTGCGGCTGCTGAGCCTGGTCATCGCCGTCACGGCGGCGCTGACCGTGGTGCTGGCCATGCGCGTGGTGGGGGTGCTGCTGGTCAGCGCGCTGATGGTGGTGCCCGTGGCCGCCGCCCAGCAGCTCACCCGCAGCTTCCGGGTCACCGTGGCGGTGGCCATGGCGGTCGGCACGGCCTCGGCCGTGGGCGGGCTGTCCACCGCCTACTACGTCGACGTCGCACCGGGCGCGGCCATCGTGCTGCTGACCCTGGCGGTGTTCGTCGCGGCGGTGGCGGGCGGCTACCTGCTGCGCGGCGCCCGGGGCGCGGCGCGCGCCGGCCGGGGAGGCGCGGAGGATCCCGCGCCGGGTACGATTCCCCAGACCGAGCAGGGGGGTGCAGCCACATGAGTACACGCCGCGAGACCGTCCGCCAGGCCCTCACCGAGAGCAGCGGGTTCCGCAGCGCCCAGGACCTCTACGCCGACCTTCGCTCTGAGGGCTCCAAGATCGGGTTGACCACCGTCTACCGCGCGCTCCAGGCGCTGAGCGACTCCGGTGAGGTCGACGTGCTGCGCACCGACGACGGCGAGGCCGTCTACCGCGCCTGCATCACCGACTCCCACCACCACCACCTGGTGTGTCGCGGCTGCGGCAAGGCCGTCGAGATCGAGGGCCCCATGGTGGAGCGCTGGGCCGACTCCGTCGGCACCCAGCACGGGTTCACCGACATCACGCACACCGTCGAGGTGTTCGGCACCTGCGCCGACTGCGCCGCCGCCAAGGGCTGACCCCGGCGGCGGCCCGCGCCGACGCGCCCGCGCCCGCCGCTCGGTTCACGCCCCGCGCTCGGTGTCGGCCGCCACGCGCCGCGCGGCGTCGCGCATGCGCTCCAGCGCCTCCACCCGCTCCAGGCGGGGACGCTTGGGCGCCAGGCCGTCCCCCGAGGACCGCCCGGTGAGCCGGCGGCCGATCCAGGGCACCAGGTACTCCCGCGCCCACGACAGGTCCTCCTGGCGGGCCGCCCGCCAGTCGCGGGGGTCGGCGGCCGGCCAGGGCTCGCGCCAGTCGCCGCCGCTCCGCACGCCCAGGGTCTCGCAGACCTTCAGCGCCACCCGGCGGTGGCCCTCGGGCGACAGGTGCAGCCGGTCGGCGCTCCAGGCGCGGCGATCCTGGAGCACCTTCATGCTCCACAGGTCCACCACGTCGCAGCCGTGGTCGTCGGCGATGGCGCGCAGGTGCATGTTGTAGGTGGCGATCTTGCCGCGCAGGTGGCGCATGACCGGCTGGAAGCCGGTGTCCATGCCGGTGAAGACGACGATGTGGGCGCCGGTGGCGCGCAGCCGGCGCACGGCGGCCTCGAACACCCGGGCCACCAGGTCGGGGTCGCCGCCGGGGCGGATGATGTCGTTGCCGCCGGCGCAGATGGTCACCAGGTCGGGCCGCCACTCCACCGCCAGCGGCACCTGCTCGTCCACGATCTGGCGGATGAGCTTGCCCCGCACGGCGAGGTTGGCGTAGCGGACCTCGGTGCCGTCGGAGCCGAGGTGCTCGGCGAGCCGGTCGGCCCAGCCGCGGTAGCGGCCGTGCGGCGTGCTCGCGGAGTCGGGGTAGGGGTCGTCCATTCCCTCGGTGAAGCTGTCGCCGAGGGCGACGTAGGAGATGATCTCGCGCCCGGTCTCAAAGCCGCTCATGGGTACCGATGATGCAACTCCACCCCTGGGTTACGCGACAGTAGGTTGTCGATTTCGTTGGTTTTGTAAGCCGGCTCACCCCGCACCCTGACCAGGTGCGGCGCCGTGCCGGCCGGCGTGGTCGGCGCCCTCGGCCGGCTCCTGGGGGCGCGGCGCGGCGAGGGGTTCCAGGCGCGGGCGCTTGGGTGTGACGTTGTCGCCCGAGGAGCGGCCGGTGAGGCGGCGCCCGATCCAGGGCACCAGGAACTCCCGGGCCCACCGGGCGTTGTCGCGGCGCTGGGCGCGGGGGTCGACGGGCGGCGGCGGAGGCCAGTCGCCGGGGCGGTCGGCCACCGGCACGCCCAGCACCTCGCACACCCGCACGGCCAGCCGGCGGTGGCCCTCGGGCGACATGTGCAGGCGGTCGAAGTCCCACGCGCGGGGGTCGAGCAGTTCGCGCATGGACCACTGGTCGACCAGGTGGCAGCCGGTGCGGTCGGCCACGGCGCGGATGTTGAGGTAGAAGCGGGCGAACAGGCCGATGCGCACCCGCATGTAGCCGGTGCTCCAGTTGACGCCGGTGAACAGCACGACCTCGGACCCGGCGCCGCGCAGCCGGCGCACCGCCTGCTCCAGGGTGGCGGCGAGCCGGTCGGGGTCGGCGCCGGGGCGCAGGAGGTCGTTGCCGCCGGCGGAGAAGGTGACGAGGTCGGGCGCCATGTCGAGGGCGGCCGGCAGTTGCTCGGCGACGACCTGGCGCAGCAGCTTGCCGCGCACGGCCAGGTTGGCGTAGTCCAGGCGGGGCACGCGCGCGGCCAGGTGCTCGGCGAAGCGGTCGGCCCAGCCCCGGTAGTGGCCGTGGGGGGTGCCGGCGGAGTCGGGGTAGGGGTCGCCGACGCCCTCGGTGAAGCTGTCGCCCAGGGCGGCGTAGGACAGCCGGTCGCGGGTGAGGTCGAGGCTCACCGGGGCTCCTCGGTGTGGGGAGCGGGTTCGACCGGGTTGGGCACGGCGCCGCCGTAGCGGCGGTCGCGGCTGGCGTAGATCTGGCAGGCGTGCCAGAGGTGGCGGCGGTCGAAGTCGGGCCAGAGGGTGTCGAGGAAGACCATCTCGGCGTAGGCCGACTGCCACAGCAGGAAGTTGGAGAACCGCTGCTCGCCCGAGGACCGCAGGAAGAGGTCGACGTCGGGGATGTCGGGTTCGTCGAGGTACTTGGCGAGCGTGGCCTCGGTGATGCGGTCGGGGTTGAGGCGGCCCTCGGCGGCGGCGCGGGCCATGGCCGCGGCGGCGTCGGTGATCTCGGCGCGTCCGCCGTAGTTGACGCAGAACTGGAGGGTGAGCGCGGTGTTGTGCTTGGTCATCTCCTCGGCGTCCTCAAGCTCGGAGATGACGCTCTTCCACAGCCGCCCGCGCCGGCCGGCCCAGCGCACCCGCACGCCCATGGCGTGCAGTTCGTCGCGGCGGCGGCGGATGACCTCGCGGTTGAAGCCCATGAGGAAGCGGACCTCGTCGGGCGAGCGCTTCCAGTTCTCGGTGGAGAACGCGTAGGCCGACAGGTAGCCCACGCCCAGCTCCAGCGCGCCCTCGACCACGTCGAACAGGGAGCTTTCGCCGGCCTTGTGGCCCTCGGTGCGCGGCAGGCCGCGCTGCTTGGCCCAGCGGCCGTTGCCGTCCATGACGACCGCGACGTGGCGCGGGACCAGCTCCTTGGGGAGTTCGGGCGGGCGGGCGCCGCTGGGGTGCCGCCCCGGCGGGCGGTAGCCCTGGATCGGGGCCGCGGGCGGGTTGTTGAACAGGCTCACGAGCGCTCCACAAGACGCAGGGATCGGATTCCGTTTTCCAGGTGCCACTGGAGGTAGGCGGCGACCAGCCCACTGCACTCGGCGCGGTGGCGGTCGGCGCTGGAGTCGGCCTCGGGCCAGTCGCCGCCGAGCAGCGCGACCATCAGCCGCAGGGTCTGGGGAGCGGGGTGGGCGCAGCCGTGGGGGCGGCACACCGAGCACACCGATCCGCCGGCGTGGACCGCGAAGGCGCGGTGCTCGCCGCGCGAGCCGCACTTGGCGCACTCCTCCAGCGCCGGCGCGTAGCCGGCCACGGCCAGCGAGCGCAGCAGGTAGGCGTCGAGGACCAGCCGGGGGTCGTGGGTGTCCTCGCCCAGGGTGCGCAGCGCGCCGATCAGCAGCAGGAACTGCCGCAGGGCGGGGTCCTTCTCGACCACGACGATCTTCTCGGCGGTTTCGAGCATGGCCGTGGCGGCGGTGTAGCGGGGGTAGTCGGTGACGATGGACTCGCCGTAGGCGCGCAGGGTCTCGGCCTGGGTGATGACGTCGAGCGTGCGGCCGGTGTAGAGCTGGAGGTCGACGTGGGTGAAGGGCTCCAGCCGCGCGCCGAAGCGGGACTTGGTGCGCCGCACGCCCTTGCCCACCGCCCGCACCAGGCCGGTGCGCCGGGTCAGGAGAGTGACGATGCGGTCGGCCTCGCCCAGTTTCTGGGTGCGCAGGACGACTCCTTCGTCGCGGTACAGGCTCACTCCCCCATTGTCGCGGATCGGCCGGGCCGCCGGTGCCGCCGTCCACAGCCCGTCTGCCTTGGGTGATGTGTCCGGCCCGTCCGAATCACGGTTGCTTTCTCCCCATGCGCCCCAATTTGCTCTACGATCGCCACCACCGAGACACCCGATGGGACAGGGGTTGGAGATGGCTCGCGGACAACGCAGGCGCGGGCGGCGGCGCGCCGGCACGCGCGCGCGGCGCCGTGCGGGCGCACCCCGCGGCGGTGCCTGGCGGCGCACCCTGGCGGGCGCCCTGGTGGCGGTGCCGGTCGGACTGGGCCTGGCCGCCGCCCTGATCGTGGCCGCCGGCGGCCCGGGCGCGGTGCCCTTCGCCGAGGACAGCGGCACCGGGGCCGCCGGGCTGCCCGACGACGCGCTGCCGCCCGCCGCCGACGACTTCTTCGACGACATCGGCGGCGCGGGCGGCGCACCCGCCGAGGCCGGCGCCGGAGCGGGCGCCGAGGACGCCGGCGGCGCCGGCGGCGGCACGGTCATCGAGGTCTCCCCCGAGCCCTCGGCGTCCGCCCCGCCCGAGGCCGGCCCCGAGCCCGAGGACCCCGGGCCGGACGGCGACGCCCCCGCCGAGCCCTCCTCCCTGGCCATGGCGGTCGTGGAGATCGCCAACGACGAGCGCGCCGACGCCGGCTGCGACCCGCTGCACGTGGACCCCCGGCTCACCGCCGCCTCCCAGGGCCACGCCGACGACATGGCCGCCCGCGACTACATGGCGCACGAGACGCCCGAGGGCGTGGGCCCCCAGGAGCGCGCCGCCGAGGCCGGGTACCAGGCGTGGTCGGGCGAGAACGTCGCGGCCGGGTACTCCTCGGCCGAGGCCGTCATGGACGGCTGGATGGACAGCCCCGGCCACCGCGCCAACATCCTCGACTGCGGCAACACCGAGATCGGCGTGGGCGTCACCGACGGCATGTGGGCGCAGAACTTCGGCGCCGAGTAGCACCGGGCGCGCCGGCGGCACCGGTGGGGGCAGCTCCCCCGCGCCGCCGCGCCCCCGCCGCTTCCCCCGCCCGCTCGCGCGGGCACCCCGCGAACGCGGCCGGGCCGCGCCGGCGTGCGGCGCGGCCCGGACCGGGCGGGACGGCGGGCCTCAGCCCTCCTGGGCGGCCTCGGCCTGGGCGCGGCCGATGGCGCTGCACACCGCCTTCAGCGACGCGGTGGTGATGCTGTGGTGGATGCCCACGCCCCACACGGTGCGGCCGTCGATCTCGGCCTCGACGTAGGCGGCGGCGCGGGCGTCGGAGCCGACGTCCAGGGAGTGCTCGACGTAGTCCAGCACCCGGACCTTGACGTCGACGTCGGTCAGCGCGTCGCAGAACGCCGAGATCGGGCCCTGCCCGGAGCCGGTGATCTCGCGGATCTCGCCGTGGGCGCGCACGTCGGCGCTGATGCGGTAGGTGCCGTCGGCGCCGGAGTCCGACCGGTGCGCCAGCACCGCCACCGGCCCGTTGTCGCGCAGGTAGGTGTCGGTGAAGATCTCCCAGATGCGCTCGCCGGTGAACTCACCGCCCTCGGCGTCGGTGCGGGCCTGCACCTTGTGGGAGAACTCGATCTGGAGGCGGCGCGGCGGGTCCAGGGAGTGGTCGCGCTGGAGGATGTAGGACACCCCGCCCTTGCCCGACTGGCTGTTGACCCGGATGACGGCCTCGTAGTTGCGGCCGACGTCCTTGGGGTCGATCGGCAGGTAGGGCACCTGCCAGGTGTACTCCGACACCGGTACGCCGGCCTCGGCGGCGTCGCGCTCCAGCGCGGCGAAGCCCTTCTTGATGGCGTCCTGGTGGGAGCCGGAGAAGGCGGTGTAGACCAGGTCGCCGCCGTAGGGGTGGCGCGGGGCGACCGGGAGCTGGGTGCAGTGCTCGACCACGCGGCGGATCTCGTCGAGGTCGGAGAAGTCGATCTGGGGGTCCACGCCCTGGCTGAACAGGTTCATGCCCAGGGTGACCAGGTCGACGTTGCCGGTGCGCTCGCCGTGGCCGAACAGGCAGCCCTCGACGCGGTCGGCGCCGGCCATGACGCCGAACTCGGCGGAGGCGATCCCGGTGCCGCGGTCGTTGTGCGGGTGAACCGACAGGCAGACGTGCTCGCGCCGGCTGAGGTTACGGCTCATCCACTCGATCTGGTCGGCGTAGACGTTGGGCGTGGCGCGCTCGACGGTGGCCGGCAGGTTGAGGATGATCTCGCGGCCGGGGCCGGGCCGCCACTCGTCCATGACCGCCTCGCAGACCTCCAGCGCGAAGTCCAGCTCGGTGTCGATGAAGATCTCGGGAGAGTACTCGTAGCCGACGTACTCGGAGTCGCCCAGGTAGCGCTCGATGCAGGCCATGACCTCGCGGGTGCCGTTGACGGCGATGGCCTTGCACGCCTCGCGGTCGACGTTGAAGACCACCCGGCGGAACTCCGGCGCGGTGGCGTTGTACAGGTGCACGGTGGCGCGCTTGGCGCCGACCAGGCTCTGCACGGTGCGGTCGATCAGCTCGGCGCGGGCCTGGGTCAGCACCGAGATCTGGACGTCGTCGGGGATCTTGTCGCCCTCGATCAGGCTGCGCACGAAGTCGAACTCGGTCTGGCTGGCGGCGGGGAACCCGACCTCGATCTCCTTGTAGCCCATGCGCACCAGCAGGTCGAACATCTCGTGCTTGCGCTGGGCGTCCATCGGCTCGATCAGCGACTGGTTTCCGTCGCGCAGGTCGGTGGAGAGCCAGCGGGGCGCGGTGGTGATGGTCTTGCCGGGCCACGTGCGGTCGGGCAGGTCCACGACCGGGAACGGGCGGTAGCGGTGTACGGGCATACCACTGGGTTGCTGCTGCGGCACCATGGAAAAGGCTCCTTGGGAGAAAGCTCGCGAATCACGGCCGACCGAGAACACGCCGAAGCCCCGCGGCGAGGGAGCCGACCTGGTTAACGACCCCCGCCGCGGCCGCTAAGGAGGAGCAGCTCGCGCAGCATAGTGGTTGCCACGTTAGCAGAGCCCGCCACCACCGCGCGCCAGTAGTCCCCCATCCGCGCCCCGCGCGGCCCTTCGCGCACGGCGCGCGGCGCGCCTCCGGTTCACCCGTTCGCAACCCGCCCACCCGCACAGACGCGGGCGCCCCGCGGCGGTTGCGGGCGCGGCCGGGCGCCCGGGCGCGGGTGCGGGTGAACGCGGGTTAACACTGGGCGAACGGCGGTGGGGGGGCGGGGGCGCCCCCCCGGGCGCCGCCCCCCCCCGGGCGCGGGGGGGCGCCCGGGTCACACCCGGGGCCGCCCGGCGGGCGCCCCCGGCGCCCCCCCCGGGCCCCCCACCGCACCCTGTTCGCCGGGGCGCCGGCCGGGACCGCGCGGCTAGGCGGCGGCCCCGGGCAGCGGCTCGAACTCCGCCACCGCGTCGATGGCCGGGCCGTGGGGGGTGTTGGCCTCGCGCTCGATCATGATCTCCACCAGCACCGGGCGGCTGGTGCGCTGGGCCTCCTTGCGCGCCCAGTCGATCGCCGGGCGGATGTCGCCGGGCTCGGTCACCCGGCGGCCCGCGCAGCCGTACGCCTCCATGATCTTGACGTTGTCGCTGCCGTACTCGTCGTAGTGGATGTCCACCTGGTAGTTGATGCCGTAGGGGATCTCGGCCTGGCGGATCAGCCCGAGGTACTCGTTGTTGAGCATGATGAGCACGAACGGGACCTCGTACTGCGCGGCCACCGCCAGCTCCTCCACGGTGTACTGGAAGCTGTAGTCGCCCACGATCCCCACCACCTCGGCGGCGGGGTCGGTGCGCTCCAGCGCCTTGCGCACGCCGATGGCCGCCGGGATCTCCCAGCCCAGCGGCCCCGCCTGGCCGCACACCTGGTAGTGGCGCGGCAGGTGGGCCTTCTGGTGCTGGCCGCCCCAGATCTGGTAGAGCCCGATGGCGGTGACGAAGTAGGTCTCGGGGCCGAACGCGGCGTTGACCTCCTTGTAGACGCGCGGCGCCTTGACGGGCACGGTGTCGAAGTCCTCGCGCCGGCCCAGCTCGGCCTTGAGCCGGTTGACGCGCGCCACCCACGGCCCGGGCGCGCGGGCGGGGCCGCGCCGGGCGGCGAGGTCGGCCAGCGCGCGCAGGAACAGCCGGGCGTCGGAGACGACGCCGAGGTCGGGCTCGAAGACCCTGCCGATCTGGGTGGGCTCGATGTCGACGTGGACGAACGCGCGCTCGCCCCGGTAGACGTCGAGCCGGCCGGTGTGGCGGTCGCCGAAGCGCGCGCCCACCGCCACCACCAGGTCGGACTCCAGGAACGAGGCGTTGCCGTAGCGCTGGGAGGTCTGGATCCCGGTCATGCCGGCGAACAGCGGGCTGTCCTCGTCGAAGGCGCCCTTGCCCATGAGCGTGGTCTGCACCGGCACCTGGAGGTACTCGGCGACCTCGCGCAGTTCGGCGGCGGCATCGGCGGTGACCACCCCGCCCCCGGCCAGCAGCAGCGGCCGCTCGGCCGCCAGCAGCATGTCCAGGGCGCGCTCGACCCGGGGCGGGTGCGGGCGCACCGGGTGCACGGGCAGCGGGGCGTCGATGGCGGGGTCGTAGGTGATCGTGCGCTGGGCGATGTCGAGGGGGATGTCGACGAGCACCGGCCCGGGGCGGCCCTCGCGGGCGATCCGAAACGCCTCGCGGAAGATCCACGGGGCCTGGCCGGCCTCCTTGAGCTGCACCGCCCATTTCGTGACGGGTGTGGCCACGGCCACGATGTCGACCGCCTGGAACGCCTCCTGGTGCAGTTTGGTCGAGACGTTCTGGCCGGTGATGCAGACCATGGGGACGGAGTCGGCGAGCGCGGTGTAGAGGCCGGTGATCATGTTGGTGCCGGCCGGTCCGGAGGTGCCGATGGCCACGCCGACCCGCCCGTTGGTGCGGGCCCAGGCGTCGGCCATGTGTGTGGCGCCCTCCTCGTGGCGGACGGTGAGGTGCTCGATGCCGCCGACCTCCTCCAGCGCCTTGTAGAGGGGGAGGATGGCGGCGCCGGGGCAGCCGAAGGCGACGTCGACGCCTTCGGACTTCAGCACCTCCACCACGGCGTTCATCGCGGGCATCTGTACCATGTGGGTGAACCCTTCAGTGCTAGGGGGGTTTGCCGGGTCCGCCGGCGGGACGCCGGGTGCGGCCAACACCCAGGCCCCGGTCGTCGCGCGGACTCACCTTCGGTCGCGACGGCCGAGGCCCGTCGCGTCGGCGGGCCCTTTTCGCTGTTCTCCTGCTTCCTCCTCGCCGTTTCGTGCGGGGGCGGGGCGGTGCCCGCCCGGCCTACGCGCGCTCGCCGGCCAGTCGCTCCACCAGCTTCAGCAGCGCGGAGTGATCGAGCCGGCCGTGGCCCTGGGCGTTGAGCGCCGCCACGAACTGGGCCACCAGCGCGCCCACGGGGATGGGCACCCCGGCCTCGCGGGCGGCGGCGGTGACGATCCCCATGTCCTTGTGGTGCAGCTCGATCCGGAAGCCCGGCTCGAAGCTGCGGGTGCGCATCGCCTCGCCCTTGCGGGTCAGCACGGCGCTGCCGGCCAGGCCGCCGTTGAGGACGCGCAGCGCGGCGCCGGTGTCCACGCCGTGCGCCTCCAGGAACACCAGCGCCTCGGCGACGAGCTGGATGTTGCCCGCCACGACGAGCTGGTTGGCGGCCTTGACGGTCTGGCCGGCGCCCGAGGGGCCGACGTGCACGGGGGTGCCCAGCGGGCCGAACACGGGCGCCGCCGCGGCGGCGTCCTCGGCGGCGCCGCCGACCATGATCGACAGCGCGCCCTCGACCGCGCCGGCCTCGCCGCCGCTGACGGGCGCGTCGAGCACGCGCAGGCCCCGCTCGGCGCCTTCGGCGGCCAGCGAGCGGGCGGTGTCGGGCCGGATCGTGCTCATGTCGATGACCAGCGTTCCGGGGGCGGCGGTGGCGAAGACCCCGTCGTCGCCGAGGAGCACCGCCTCCACGTCGGGGGTGTCGGGCAGCATGGTGATGACGACGTCGGCACCGGCGGCGGCCTCGGCAGGCGAGCCGGCGGCGGTGCCGCCGCTCTCGGCGAAGCGGGCGGTCTTCTCGGGGCCGCGGTTGTGGCCGCGCACGGTGAACCCGGCCTTGACCAGGTTGGTGGCCATGGGCAGGCCCATGATGCCGAGGCCGATGAAGCCGACGGTCTGCGGTTGGGGCATCGCGGTGGTGTCTCCCTTTCACGAAACGGGTGCTGCGCTGCGGACGTGCGGCCGGTCGGGGACCGGCCGTAGGCGGGGGTGCGGCGGCGCGCCGCGCGGGCGGTACCGGGACCGCGCCAGGGGGCGCACCGGCGGTCGGGGCCGCGCCGGTCAGGAGTCCGCCGGAGCCGGCCGGGGGCCGGCCAGGGGCGGGCGGTGCCGCGCGGCGCCGGTCAGGCCCGCAGCCAGGCGAAGCTGTCGGCCGAGGACCCGCTGGGACGGTACTCCAGCCCCACGTACCCGCTGTAGCCGCCCGCCTGGGCGGTGGCCAGCAGGTCCAGGAGCGGGAGGTCGCCGGTGCCGGGCTCGCCGCGCCCGGGGGCGTCGGCGATCTGGATGTGCCCGATCTCGGCGGCGCGCTCGGCCACCACGGCGGCGACGTCGTCGCCGTTGACGGCGAGGTGGTAGAGGTCGGCGAGCAGCGCGACGTTGGGCGCGCCCGCCGCGTGGGCGCGCGCCGCGAACGCCGCGCCGTCGGCGGCGGTGCGCAGCGGGTAGTCCTCGGCGCCGCTGATGGGCTCGATGAGCACCGTGCCCCCGACCTGGGCGAGCGCCTTGGCGGCGGTGACGGTGTTCAGCAGCGCGGTCTCGTCCTGCTCGGCGGCGTCCACCCCCTCCAGCCGCAGGCCGTAGAGGGCGTTGAAGGCGGTGGTGCCGGTGCGCTCGGCGATCGCCACGACGACCTCCAGGTTGTCGCGGACCTCCTGGACGCGCGCGGGGTGCGACAGCACGCCCCGGTCGGGGCCGGGCAGCCGGCCCGCGAAGAGGTTGAGGCCCGTGAGGCGCACGCCGGCCTCGGCGATGGCGGCCGTGAACGCGTCGACCTCGGAGTCGGCGGGGACGGCGCGCTCGAAGGGCCACCAGAACTCCACCGCGTCGAACCCGGCGGCCCGGGCGGCGGCCGGGCGCTGGAGCAGGGGAAGCTCGGTGAACAGCAGGGAGCAGTTCACGGTGTAGGGCAGGGTCGGCACGGTGGGGCTCACGGATCGTCTCCTCGGGCGCGAAGGCGTGGGCTGCGGCTGGGCGGGTGATGGGCGAGGAGCGCGGCGGCGCCGGGAAGGGCGCCCGCCGTACGCGCGTTCCACCCTGGACGGCACGTTTCCACTTGGCGGAATATGCTTTTCACTTGAAGGAATGGCATGAGTCTGTGCGAGCACCTGGGGCTTGTCAACCACCCCACCCTGGGTTCGCCGGCACCGGTCACCCGCCGGAATGCGGGGATCACCCACTTCTGTATGGCGGACTCCGACTTCTACAATCCGAAACACCGAATCAGCCCGCAGGCGCCCCCCGCCGGAACCCCCCGGCGCCGGGCGGCAGGCGGACGCGGAAGGGAGCAGTGCACGTGGCAACGTCATCGGCGGCGGCCGACGCCGGCACCCCGGCCAAGGCGCGCGGCGGGGGCGTGCAGTCGCTCGACCGCGCCTTCGCCCTGCTGGAGATCATGGCGGACGCGGGCGGCGAGATCTCCCTGAGCCAGCTCGCGGAGTCCTCCGGACTGCCCCTGCCCACCATCCACCGCATCATCCGCACCCTGCTGGGCAAGGGCTACGTGCGCCAACTGCCCTCGCGCCGCTACGCGCTGGGCCCCCGGCTCATCGGGCTGGGCGACAGCGCCTCCCGGATGCTGGGCACCTGGGCGCGGCCGCACCTGACCCACCTGGTGGACGAACTCGGCGAGACCGCCAACCTCGCGATGCTCGACGGCGACAAGGTCGTCTACGTCGCGCAAGTGCCCTCCCAGCACGCCATGCGGATGTTCACCGAGGTCGGCCGGCGCGTCCCCGCGCACTCGGCGGGGGTGGGCAAGGCGCTGCTGGCCCAGCTTCCCGACCGGGAGGCCATGGCGGTGCTGCACCGCGCGGGCATGCCCGCCGCGACCGACCGCACCATCACCACCCCGCACGCCTTCGCCGCCGAGATCGCCCGCATCCGCGAACGCGGCTACGCCATCGACGACGGCGAGCAGGAGGTCGGCGTGCGCTGCCTGGCCGTCCCGGTCCGGGGCGGCCCGGCGATGATGGCGGTCTCGATCTCGGGCCCGGAGTCCCGCGTGAGCTGGGAGTTCGTCACCCGGGCCGCCCCCATCGTCCAGCGCGCCGCCGCCGACCTGGCCGCCGACCTCGACCACCGCGAGTAGCCCCGGCGGGCGGGGCTAGTCCAGCCCCGCACCGCCCGCCCGCCGCTGGTCGGCCCGCCGCGCCTTGGCGACCCGCGCCCGCAGGGTGGGGGACTTCTGGGCGGGCGGATTTTGACGCCGCCCCCTGAGCGCGGCCTTCGACACCGCCGCTCCCACGGCCGGGGGCTTGCGGACGGGCTCCCGCGTCACCTTGGCGCGGAGGACCACGCCCTGGGGGCCGTACCGCAGGTCCGCGTCCGCCGTGGACGGCACCCAGGCGTCCCGGGCCTGCTGGACGTCGTGCAGCTCGTGGTCGCGGGCCAGGTCGGCGACGGAGTCCCCCTCCACCCTGCCCAGATTGTCGACCATGCCGGGCAGAAGCTTCGTGGCCGCCCACACCTGCGGGTTGGCGAGGATGCGCCGCGCGTCGTCCTTGGCCTGCTCACGGTCGATCCGCGCCTGCTGGGCGGCCTTCTCGACCACGCCGTGCGCCCAGTCCCGCGCCGTGCGCAGGACCGGCTCCATGGCGGTGGCCGCGTCGCCGCCCCGCTCCGCCATAAGGCGCTCGACCGCCGCCGGCCCCGCCTCGGTGATGACGGCCCAGTACTGCGCCACACCGCTGAAGGTGATGCCGACCGGCACGAAGGGCCGCCCGTCGTCGCTGACCTTGGTGAAGACTTCGTTCACGGTGGCGCCGAACATGTGGCCGACGACGGCGGTGGCCGCCGAGCAGATCGCCAGCCCGTCGTACTCCGCGCGCTGCACCTGGTCGTGGTCGGACATGGACCTTCCCTCCCTGCGACGGACGGCACGCAATCTAGCAGGACGCCTTTGCCCGCCCGCCGCGCCCTCCCCGGCGGCCGGGCGCGGCTCAGGTCTGCTGGTCGAAGCCCAGGCGGCGGAGCTGCTTGGGGTCGCGCTGCCAGTCCTTGGCCACCTTCACCCGCAGGTCGAGGAAGACGCGGGTGCCCAGCAGCGCCTCGATCTGCCGGCGGGCCGCCGAGCCGACCTCCCGGAGGCGGGCGCCCTTGGCGCCGATCACGATGGCCTTCTGGCTGGAGCGCTCCACATACAGCGAGGCGTAGATGTCGACCAGCTCGCGGCCGGGGCGCGAGTTCTCGCGCGGGGCCATCTCGTCCACCACCACCGCGATCGAGTGCGGCAGCTCGTCGCGCACGCCCTCCAGGGACGCCTCGCGGATCAGCTCGGCGACCAGCATCTCGTCGGGCTCGTCGGTGAGGTCGCCGTCGGGGTAGAGCGGCGGGCCTTCGGGCAGGTGGCCGCACAGCACGTCGGCGACCGTGTCCACCTGGAAACCGCTCTGCGCCGACACCGGCACGATGTCGGCCCACTCCCCCAGCTGCTCCACCGCCATGAGCTGGCGGGTGACCCCCGCGCGGTCGGTGCGGTCGGTCTTGGTGACCAGCGCGACCACCGGGGTGTCGCGCTGGGCGGCCAGCTCGCGGGCGATGTAGGTGTCGCCCCGCCCGATGGGCTCGTCGGCGGGCAGGCAGAAGGCGATCACGTCGACCTCGACCAGCGTGGAGCGCACCAGGCTGTCCAGGCGCTCCCCCAGCAGGGTGCGCGGCTTGTGCAGGCCGGGGGTGTCCACGATGATCAGCTGCGCGTCGTCGCGGTGCACGATGCCGCGCACGGTGCGCCGGGTGGTCTGCGGGCGGTCGCTGGTGATGGCCACCTTCTGGCCCACCAGCGCGTTCATCAGGGTCGACTTGCCCACGTTGGGGCGGCCGACGAAGCAGGCGAACCCGCTGCGGAAGCCCTCCGGGTAGGAGGGCAGGGGCAGCGGCGCGCGCAGCTTCTCAAGGTCGAGGTCGTCCATCTCTCCAGTCTCATCCGCACCCGGCGCGGTGCCCGCACCGCGCCGGGGATCGAGCGTTGACGCGCCGCCGGTCAGGACCGCACGGCGCGCACCGGGGTGCCGTCGAGGTCGGCGAGCACCACCAGCGGGGTCTTCATGTCGGCGGCCACCGAGGTGTCGGCCTCCGCCGGGGACGCGGCGGCGGTCACCACCGCCGCGGCCTCCAGGGACTCGGCGCCGCTGGACACCGCCGCGGCGACGGCGGCCTGGAGGGCCGACAGCCGCAGCGACGGCAGGTCCACGGTCGCCGCCGTATAGGTGCGGCCGGTCTCGTCGCGCACGGCGGCGCCCTCGGCGGCGCCGACGCGGGCGCGCGTGGCGCGGGCCAGGGTGATCAGCTTGTCGTCCTCGGGGCCGAGGTCTACCGCGGCCAACTCACTCACTGCTGTGCACTCTCCTCGTCGGGCGCGACGGGCTCCACGAGCACCGTGGCGGTCTGGTTGCGGCGCCCCACCGTGTCCTCGGCGGTCAGCCGCAACCCAGCGTAGACGGCTTGGGAACCGGTGATGGGCACCCGGCCCAGCGCGTAGGCCAGCAGCCCGCCGACCGTCTCGACGTCGGGCACGTCCAGTTCGACGCCGAACAGCTCGGCCAGCTCGCCCAGCGGGAGCCGCGCCGTGACGCGCGCCCGGCCCTCGCCCAGCCGCTCGATCGGCGGGATCTCGTCGTCGTACTCGTCGGTGATCTCGCCGACGATCTCCTCCACGATGTCCTCGATGGTGACCAGGCCGGCGGTGCCGCCGTACTCGTCGATGACCACCGCCACGTGGATCCGCCGCTGCTGCATGTCGCGCAGCAGTTCGTCGATGGGCTTGGAGTCGGGCACGAAGGTGGGGGTGCGCATGACCGTGTCGACGGTCGCGGCGGGCTCCTCCTGAGCCGCGCCGGCCGCCGCCCCGGCGTCGCCGCCGCCCTCCGGGCGCGCCCAGTCCCGGCGGATGCGGGCGACCAGGTCCTTGAGGTAGACGATGCCCACCACGTCGTCCTCGTCGGCGCCCAGCACCGGGATGCGGGAGAACCCGCTGCGCAGCGCCAGGGTCAGCCCCTCGTCCAGCGACGCGCCGCGCTCCATGAACACGATGTCGGTGCGCGGCACCATCACCTCGCGCACCGAGGTGTCGTCCAGCTTGAAGACCGAGTGGATCATCTGCCGCTCGTCGGCGTCGATCACGTGGCCGCGCTCGGCGAGGTCGACCAGCCGGCGCAGCTCGCTCTCGCTGGTGAACGGCCCCTCGCGGTCGCCGATGGTGGCCGGGGTGAGCGCCCGGCCCAGGCGGACCAGCGTGCGGGTGAGGGGCCGCAGCAGCGGCGCCACCGGCGCGAGGACGGTGACGCTGGCCCCGGCCAGCGCCGGCGCGAACTGCCGGCCCAGGATGCGCGGGGTGACCCCCACGAGCACGAAGTCCACCACCGACATCACCAGCACCGCGCTGACCACCGCCGGCCAGCCCGCGCCCAGCCACCCGGCGAAGCCGACGGTCAGCGCGACCGCCGCCACCACCTCGCAGAAGACGCGCAGCAGCAGGACCATGTTCAGGTGGCCGGCGGGCTCGGCCAGCACCGCGCGCAGCCGGCGGGTGCCGGGGCTGTCGTCGTCGGGGAGGTCGCCGGCCATCCCGGCGGCCCGGGTGACCGCGACCTCGGCGCTGACGAAGAACGCCGCCGCCAGCGCGAACACGGCGGCCGCCGGGAACACGTAGAGCGGCGCGAGCGCGGCCTGGTCGAAGGCCGCCGCGAGCGGACCGGGGGACGGCCCCGCCGCGGCCAGGGCGGGCGCGGCCGCCGTGCCCGGGATCATCTGGGGGTGTCCTCCCGCGTGTCAGCGCGGTCGCCGGTCTCGGCCGCCCGCCAGCCCGCCAGCAGCTCCCCCTGGAGGCCGAACATCTCCTTGTGCTCGTCGGGTTCGGCGTGGTCGTAGCCGAGCAGGTGCAGGATGCCGTGCGTGCACAGCAGGTCGATCTCCTCCTGCGCGCTGTGCCCGGCCTTCTCGGCCTGGCGCTGGGCGACCTGTGGGCAGATGATCACATCGCCCAGCACACCGGGCTCGGAGGGGCGGTCCTGGCCGCCGGGGCGCAGCTCGTCCATCGGGAAGGACAGCACGTCGGTGGGGCCGGGCTCGTCCATCCAACGGACGTGCAGCTCGGCCATGGGCTCCTCGTCCACCAGGACGACGGACAGCTCCGCCAGCGGGTGGATCCGCATGGCGTCGAGGACGAAGCGGGCGAGCCGCGACAGCCGCTCCTCGTCTACCGGGACGCCGGACTCGTTCGCGACGTCAATGCTCATGGGTCAGCGCGCCTTCGTGTCGTATGGGTGTCGGAAAGCGGCGGCGGGCCGCCCGGGCGGGCGGCCGCGGCGGGCGGCGCGCCGCCTGGGGCGCGCCGCCCGCCAACGCCGGCGGACGAATCATCCGGTCGAACGGACGGTCACTGGGCGGGGCCGGCCGCGCCGTTGGCGCGGGCCGATCCGGCGCGCCCGCGCACGCTGTGCGAGCCGTTCTGCCGGTTGTCATACCGACCATAGGCGTCGACGATGGCGCTGACCAGCTTGTGCCGCACCACGTCGTTGCTGTTCAGACGGCAGAAGCCGATGTCGTCGATGCCGTCGAGGATCTGCTCGATGGTGCGCAGGCCGCTGGAGGACCCGCTGGGCAGGTCGACCTGCGTGACGTCGCCGGTGACCACGATCTTGGAGTTGAACCCCAGCCGCGTCAGGAACATCTTCATCTGCTCGGGCGAGGTGTTCTGCGCCTCGTCCAGGATGATGAAGGAGTCGTTGAGCGTGCGGCCCCGCATGTAGGCCAGCGGCGCGACCTCGATCGTGCCCGCCGCCATCAGCTTGGGGATGGAGTCGGGCGCGAGCATGTCGTGCAGCGCGTCGTAGAGCGGCCGCAGGTAGGGGTCGATCTTCTCGTAGAGGGTGCCGGGCAGGAAGCCCAGCCGCTCGCCGGCCTCGACCGCCGGGCGCGTGAGGATGATCCGGTTGACCTGCTTGTTCTGAAGCGCCTTGACCGCCTTGGCCATGGCCAGGTAGGTCTTGCCGGTACCGGCCGGGCCGATGCCGAAGACGATGGTGTGCTTGTCGATGGCGTCGACGTAGCGCTTCTGGTTGAGGGTCTTGGGCCGGATCGTGCGCCCGCGCGCCGAGAGGATGTTCATCGTCAGCACGTCGGCGGGCCGTTCGCCGCCGTCGCCCGGGGCGCGCAGCATCCCCAGGGTGCGGTCGATGACGTCGGGGGTGACGGTGGTGCCGTTCTTGACCAGCTCCACCAGCTCCTCGATCAGCCGCACCACCAGCGCGGTCTCCTCGGGACTGCCGCTGATGGTGATCTCGTTGCCGCGGACGTGGATGTCGCTGTCGAACGCGCGCTCCACCGTGCGGAGCAGTTCGTCGCCCGAGCCCAGCAGGTGGACCATCATGTGCTCCTCAGGCACGACGATCTTCACCTGGGTGCTCTGCTGTGTTGACTCGACCATGATGTGGCCTTGCGGCCGTCTCGCCCCTGCCTCTCGAATATCCGGGTCACGGGTGTGGATCGCTGGTGCGGCGGTCCGCGCCGGGGGATGGGAGCACCGTGGCGACAGTGGCCTGAAGCGAACGGTGTCGTCCGTCCAAAGTCTACCAACGGCGCAGATCCCCACCCCAGGGGTTTATCGGCCCCCGCCGGGGCTCACCCGGGGGGCCACTCCAGGCCGCGCCCGCCCAGCAGGTGGCCGTGCAGGTGGAACACGGTCTGCCCGGCGCCCGAGCCGGTGTTGAAGACCAGGCGGTAGCCGGTGTCGGCGATGCCCTCGGACTCGGCGACGGCGTGGGCCTCGCGGGCGATCTCGTCGAGCAGGCCGGTGCCGGCGCGGGCGGCGCTGGCGGCGTCGGGGTGGTGGTCGCGCGGGATGAGCAGCACGTGGGTGGGGGCCTGGGGGTTGATGTCGCGGAAGGCCATGACGCGGTCGCCCCGGCGGACGACGTCGGCGGGGACCTCGCCCGCGGCGATCTTGCAGAACAGGCAGTCGGGGTCGTTGGTGGTCACCGGTGGGTCGTCCTCCGTGGCGTGTGCGCTGGTGGTGCGGGGTGGCGCCGGCACTGCCGGCGGCACCGGCTGCGGTCCGCGCGCGGGCGCCGGCCGCCGCCGGACTCCCATGATGCCCGAGCGGAGGGGCGGCGCGCCGCCCGCGCCGTGCGCCTGTGGACGACCGGGCCACCCGGCCCGCCGTGCCCGCGCCAACCCGGGCCGCAAGCGCTCGCCGGGTGAGGTCCTGCCCTCCAGGGGGTCCGCCCGCCCTCACCCGCCGGGGGCGTCCCCGGCCCGGCCGCGCGGGCTATTCTGTTGCTTCGCGTAACTACCCCCGCGCCGTCCTGTACTGTCGGCAACCCCGTCGCCCGTGGCGGCGGGGCTTGTGCGGCCGTGCCTTCGCCCCGGGGGCCGGTTCTCGCGCTCAGCGTCCGATCGCAGCAACAACGAGGCGGAACGAGAAGTACAGGTATGCCCTTTCGTAAACCCGGCGACAAGGGCGCGCGTCCTACGGACGTGACTGAAACAATGGTCGCAGGGGCCACGGCGGCGTCGATGACCGCCGAGTGGGACGCCGACAAAGCCGTCACCCAGCTCTACAGCGAGCAGTACCGCCCACTGGTCCGGCTGGCCACCCTGCTCGTTCGCGACTTCGCCACCGCCGAGGAAGTCGTGCAGGACGCCTTCGTCGCCATGCACGGCGCCTGGCGCCGGCTGCGCGACCCCAACAAGGCGCTGTCCTACCTGCGCCAATCCGTGGTCAACCGGGCCCGTTCGGTTTTGCGGCACCGCGCCGTGGTAGAAAAGCACGCGCCGAAGGCACTGCCCGACGCTCCCAGCGCCGAACACGGAGCATTGGGCGAACTGGAGCGCGCGGCGGTCATCGAGGCACTGCGGGCGCTGCCCACCCGGCAGCGGGAGGCGATCGTCCTGCGGTACTACGGTGACCTGTCCGAGGCGCAGATCGCCGACGCCATGGGGATCAGCCGCGGTGCCGTCAAGAGCCACACGGCACGGGGCATCGCCGCGCTCCGCTCTGTTCTGGAGCAGACGACATGACCGAACGACCAGACGACGCCTTCGAGGACCGGCTCCGCGCGATCCTGCGCGCCGAGGCCGACTCCGTCGACCCCTCCCCCGAGGCGCTGACCGCCATCCGCGCCCGCACCCAGCGCACCTCCCGGCTGTGGGCGCTGCTCGCCCCGTCGTGGCTGCGGCCCTCGCTGGCGGTGGGCGCCGCCGCGCTGATCGCGGCCTCGGTGCTGCTGGGCACCCCGCAGGTCCGCGACCAGATCCTGCCGCAGTCGCTGACCGCCCCCACCGACGACGGCGGGGGCGGCGCCGAACGCCCCGGGGGCGATTCCGGCGACGACGACCGGGTGGAGTCGGAGCCCACCGACCGCCCCTCCGCCGAGGCCCCGCCCGCCGAGGGCGCCAACCCCTCCACCGACGGCCTCGCGCCCGAGGCGTCGGCCGACCCCGCCACTCCGTACGGCCCGGCCCAGGCGTGCCCGCCCACCGGGTCGTCCACCACCGCGCCGCCCGCGCCCAGCGCCTCGCCCGGGGCCTCGGGCTCCTCGGTGCCGGCTCCCCCCGAGTGCGAGGAGCCCACCGACCCCGCGCCCGAGCCCGGCGGCGACCCCGGCGACACCGGCACCCCCGGCGACGGCTCCACCACCCAGCCGGAGCAGCCCGGCGGGGGCGACGCCGGCGGCGGTGGCGGCGAGGAACCCCCCACCACCCCGCCCAACTCCTCAGGCGAGGCCGACCCCGCGGCGGCGCTCCAGACGCACTGAGGCCGCCTGAGGTCCGCCCCGCGCCGGCCCGGCTTTACCGGGTGCCGCCCGCGCTCCGTGGCGCCTCCCGTACCGGGGTCACCAGCGTCCGCAGCGCGCCTGGAGCACCGCCAGCGCCGCCACCCCGGCGGTCGAGGTCCGCAGCACGGTCGGCCCCAGCAGCGCGCGCACCGCGCCGGCCTCGGCCAGCGCGGAGAGTTCGGCGTCGCTGAACCCGCCCTCGGGTCCCACCACCACCACGATCGTGCCCGGGGCGTCCGCGCCCGACCCAGCATCGGGCAGCGGCAGCACCGCCAGGCGCTCCCGGGCGGACTCGTGCAGCACCACGGCAAGGTCGGCGCGGCGCGCCAGGGCCGCCACGTCGGCGGTGCGCGCGAGTTCGGTGACCTCGGGGATCCGGCTGCGCCGCGCCTGCTTGGCGGCCTCGCGCGCCGCCGAGCGCCACTTGGCCAGCGACTTGGCCGCCCGGTCGGGCTTCCAGCGGGTCACGCACCGCTCCGCCGCCCACGGCACCACGCGGTCCACGCCCGCCTCGGTCATGACCTCCACGGCCAGCTCGCCGCGGTCGCCCTTGGGCAGCGCCTGGACCACGGTCAGCTCCGGGCTCGGCGCGGGGTCGGTGCCGCGCTCCTCGACCGCGCACACCACGGTGTCGCGGCCGACCTCGACAACCCGGCAGCGGGCGCGGGTGCCGGCGCCGTCGACCAGGTGGACGGTCTCGCCCGGCTCCAGCCGCCGCACCGCGGCGGCGTGCCGGCCCTCGGGGCCGGCCAGCACCACGGTGTCGGCGGCCAGGTCGCCCGCCTCGGCGAGGAACACCGGTGGGGTCACGTGCGCACACTCCTCAACGGGCGCCGGACCGCTGGGCGCGGCGCGGGAAGCGGGAAGGAAGAAAAGGTGACGGCCCGCCCGGGGCGCGGGCGGGCCGGCGGTGCCGGCGGCGGTGCCGTCAGCGGGTGAAGGTGTCGCGCAGCCGCGAGAACAGGCCGCCGCGTCCGGGGCTGAACTTGCCGGGCGGCTGGTCCTCGCCGCGCAGCTCGGCGAACTTGCGCAGCAGGTTCTCCTGCTCCTCGTCCAGCTTGGCGGGGGTCTCCACGTCGACCTGGATCATGAGGTCGCCGCGCCCGTGGTGGTCGAGGTGGCGGGTGCCCCGCCCGGGCAGCGTGATGACGTGCCCGGAGTTTGTGCCGGGGCGCAGGTCGATCTCCTCGGTGCCGTCGAGGGTGTCGAACGTGAAGGAGGCCCCCAGCGCGGCGGCGGTCATCGGCACGGTGATGGTGCAGTGCAGGTCGTCGCCGCGCCGCTCGAAGATCGGGTGGGGGCGCTGCACGATCTCCAGGAAGATGTCGCCGCGCGGCCCGCCGTTGGGGCCGACCTCGCCCTCGCCGGCCAACTGGATCTGGGTGCCGTCCTCGACGCCCGCCGGGATCTGGACCTTGCGGGTGACCTTCTCGCGCACCCGGCCCTCGCCGGCGCAGTCGGCGCAGGGGTCGGTGATGACCGTGCCCTGGCCCGAGCACTGCGGGCAGGGGCGGGTGGTCATGACCTGGCCGAGGAAGGAGCGGGTGACCTGGGAGACCTCGCCGCGGCCCTGGCACATGTCGCAGGTCTTGCGGTGGGTGCCCTTGGCGGTGCCCTCGCCCTGGCAGGTGGCGCACAGCACCGCCGTGGGGAAGGTGACGTCCTTGGTCACGCCGAACGCGGTCTCGGCGAGGTCGAGTTCGATGCGGACCTTGATGCTGCGGCCCCGGCGCACGCGGTCGCGGGCGCTGCGCCCGCCGCCGGCCTGCCCGCCGAAGAACGCGCTCATCAGGTCGTCGAAGGGGAACCCCGCCGCGCCGAAGCCGCCCGGGCCGCCCGCACCGCCGCCGCCGGGGGCGAAGGGGTCGGCGCCCATGTCGAACATGCGGCGCTTGTTCTCGTCGGAGAGGACCTCGTAGGCCTGGGTCACCTCCTTGAAGCGCTCCTGGGTGGCGGGGTCGGGGTTGACGTCGGGGTGCAGTTCGCGGGCGAGCCGCCGGTACGCCTTCTTGATCTCGTCCTTGGAGGCGTCGCGCCGTACGCCAAGGATCGCGTAGTAGTCTCTCGCCACTTACCGCCCCGCAAGTATCTGTCCGAGGTACCGAGCCACAGCGCGTACCGCTCCCATCGTTCCTGGGTAATCCATCCGGGTGGGACCCACCACACCGAGCTTGGCGAGCGGCTGGTCTCCGATGCCGTAGCCCGCCGACACGATCGATGTGGACTTGAAGCCCTCGTGCGAGTTCTCGGCGCCGATGCGCACCGTCAGCATGGCGGCGTCGCCCATCTCCCCCAGCAAACGGAGCAGGACGACGTTTTCTTCCAGTGCCTCCAGGACGTCCCGCAGGCTGGCCGAGAAGTCCATCGCGGCGAGGTTGGCCGTGCCACCGAGGACGATCTTCTCTTCGTGGCGCTCGACCAGGCTCTCCAGCAGCACCGAGAGCACGGCCGCCGCCAGCGGGCGGTCGTCGGGCGGCAACTGGGCGGGGAGGTCCTCGACGGCCCCGGGGACGTCGGTGAGCCACTTGCCGACCAGCGCCCGGTTGAGCATCTGGCGCAGGGTCTCCACGGAGTCGCCGCCGACGCGGTCGAGGCCGTCGATCACCCGCTGCTCCACCCGGCCGGTGTCGGTGATCAGCACCATCATCACCCGCTGGGCCGCCAGCGGCACGAGTTCGACGTGCTGCACGCAGGACCGGGTGAGGGAGGGGTACTGGACCACGGCGACCTGCCGGGTGAGCTGCGCCAGCAGCCGCACCGTGCGGGCCACGATCTCGTCGAGGTCGACGGCGCCGCCGAGGAAGGTCTCGATGGCGCGCCGCTCGGCGCTCGACAGCGGCTTGACGGTGGACAGCCGGTCGACGAAGAGGCGGTACCCCTTGTCGGTGGGCACCCGCCCGGCACTGGTGTGCGGCTGGGTGATGTAGCCCTCCTCCTCCAGCGCCACCATGTCGTTGCGGATGGTGGCGGGAGAGACGCCCAGGGTATGGCGGTCGGCGAGGGCCTTGGAGCCCACGGGCTCCTTGGTCGCCACGTAGTCCTCCACGATGGCACGAAGCACCGCGAGCTTGCGGTCGTCAAGCACGCGCTCACCTCCTGGCACTCCATGGTCCTAAGTGCTAATTCTATGCCGTTGCGCAAGGTCGGCGCGGAACGGGCACCGCGCCTGGGGACACCGGAGGGCGCCGCGCGACGCGCCCGGGCGCGGGAAGCGCGCCGGCGCGCGCCCGCCCTTCCCCGGCGGCGGGCCTGTGACCAGGGCGGGGACCGCGCCGCCGCGCGCGCACCGGCGTCGGGCCGCCCGGCGCGGCGCCGCGCGTCGACGGTCTCCGCCGCTACAATCCCCGCCGTGCATACCGACTCGGGCAACTCGCGCTCCAGGTACGGCCGCGACGTCCTGGCCGGCGACTGGCGCCGGCCCCGCAAGGGCGCCGTGCGCGAGGTCCCCCTGGAGCGGGGCCTGGTGCTGGAGTCGGCCGACGAGGGGTTCTGCGGCGCGGTGGTGGGCTGGGACAAGCACACCGTCACCCTGGAGGACCGGGGCGGCCGGCACCGCGTGTTCGACCTGGCGCCCGCCGCGTTCCTGGTCGACGGCGCGCCCGTGACGGCGGTGCGGCCCGCTTCGGCGCCCGCCGGGCCGCTGCGCAGCGCCTCGGGCTCGGTGGCGGTGCGCGGCGCGCGCTCCCGGGTGGCCAAGGAGAGCCGCATCTACGTGGAGGGCGTGCACGACGCCGAGCTGGTCGAGAAGATCTGGGGCCACGACCTGCGCGTCGAGGGCGTGGTCGTGGAGTACCTGGAGGGCGTGGACCACCTGCCCGAGATCGTCGCCGAGTTCGGGCCGGGCCCGGGGCGGCGGCTGGGCGTGCTGGTCGACCACCTGGTGCCCGGGTCCAAGGAGAGCCGCATCGCCGAGCGGGTGGCCTCGCCGCACGTGCTGGTGGCCGGGCACCCGTTCGTCGACGTGTGGCAGGCCGTCAAGCCGTCGGTGCTGGGGTTCGCCGCCTGGCCGCAGGTCCCCAAGGGGATCCCGTGGAAGGAGGGCGTGCTGCGGGCGCTGGGCAGCTCCGAGGAGCCGGGCGAGGCGTGGCGGCGCATCCTGGGGTCGGTGCGCTCCTACGCCGATCTGGAACCGGAGTTGCTGGGACGCGTCGAGGAGCTGATCGACTTCGTCACCGCGCCCCACGGGGTGAAAGACTAGGCTCGTCCGGAAGGGAAGGGTGCCCGCGGCAGCGACGCGCGGCGACCCGCCGGATGCCGGACGGCAGTCGGCCCAACGCAATCGGCACAGCCAAGGGACATGATGAGCGAGACCCCGCCCAACCGACCACAGCCCCAGGACCAGGAGGGGCCCTCCGCTGACCAGCCGGCCTCGGGCCGCACCCCCTCTGACGGCCGGCCCGGCGGCGGTGAGCCGGGGTACGCGCGACCCGCCTACGGCCAGCCGAGCGGCGGACAGCCCGCCTACGGCCAGCCGTCCGGAGAGCAGCCCGCCTACGGCCAGCCGGGCTACGGGCAGCCCTCCGGCGGCCAACCGGCCTACGGCCAGGACCCTTACCAGCAGGCCCAGCAGGGCTACGGCCAGGGCGGCTACGAGCAGCAGCCCGGCTACGGCCAGCCCAGCGGGGGGCAGCCCGGCTACGGCCAGCAGCCCTACCAGCAGCCGCAGCAGGGCTACGGCCAGGCCGGCTACGAACAGCAGCCCGGCTACGGCCAGCCCTCCGGCGGCCAGCCCGCCTACGGCCAGCCGTCCGGGGAGCAGCAGGGCTACGCCCAGCCCACCGGCGGGCAGCCTTCCTACGGCCAGGACCCCTACCAGCAGCAGGGCTACGGCCAGGCCGGCTACGGGCAGCCGGCCCAGCCGGGCTACGGGCAGCCCTCAGGCGGCCAGCAGGGCTACGGGCAGCCCTCAGGCGGCCAGCAGGGCTACGGGCAGCCCTCAGGCGGCCAGCAGGGCTACGGGCAGCCGTCGGGCGGCCAGCCCGCCTACGAGCAGCAGGCCCCGCAGGGGCAGGGATACGGGCAGCCGGGCCAGCCCGGTTACGGCCAGCCCTCCGGCGGCCAGCCGGGCTACGCCCAGCCCACCGGCGGGCAGCCCGCCTACGGCCCGCAGCCGGGCGCCCAGCAGCCCCCGCAGGGCTACGCCGGCGCGCCGCAGGACGCCCAGGCCCAGCAGCAGCCGTTCCCCGGGGCGCCCGGGCAGCCGGTGCAGCAGCCGGGCCAGCCCTACCCGCAGCAGGGCTACGGCCAGCCGGGGCAGCCGGGCCAGGCCGCCTCCGACGACCCCACCTGGGCGATGATCGCCCACCTGTCGGGCGTCATCCTGTCGTGCTTCGGCTGGGTGCCCGCCCTCGTGGTGTACTCGGTCAAGCGCACCCACTCCTCCTTCGTCCGCCACCACGCGGGCGAGGCGCTGAACTTCCAGCTCAGCCTGCTCATCCCCTACTTCGTGGCGTGGGCGGTGTTCCTCGGCCTGGGCGTGTTCGCCCCCGACCTCTCCTGGATCGGCTCGGTGCTGATCGCCCTGATCTGGGTCGCCTCCATCGTCCTGGGGGCACTGGCGGCGCTGGCCGCCAACCGCGGCCCCTGGTACCGCTACCGGGTGTCCACCCGCTTGTTGATGTTACGGTCGGTGACACGGTGAGACGACCGGCGCGGCGGCGCCGTCCGCAGGACCGCGCCGCCGCCGGCCGGAACCCCGGGGGCCGCGCCTCCGTCTCACCGGCAGAAGCCCATCGGCGGCCGGCGCTCCCCCGGGCGGGTCCCGGGACCGATCCGACAGAGGAGACCATGAGCTACCCACCCCAGCCGAACCCCCCGTACGACGGGCAGGGCGGCGGACACCAGAACTACCCCGGCGGCTACGGGCCGCCGCCCGGCGCCGACCCCAACTACGGCTACCAGTCGGGCCCCCAGCAGGGTTACGGCGCCCAGCAGGGGTACGGCACCGGCCACCAGCAGGGCTACGGCGCCCAGCAGGGCTACGGGGCCGGCTACCAGGGCGGCTACGGCCAGAACCTCCCGGTCCAGGCGGGGCAGTACGGCCCCGTCTCCTCCGACGACCGGACGATGGCGCTGGTCGCCCACCTCGGCGGCATCTTCACCGGGTGGCTGCTGCCGCTGGTGCTGTACTTCGTGAAGAAGGACGAGTCGGCGTTCGTGCGCCATCACGCCGCGCAGGCGTTCAACTTCCAGATCACGATGTTCATCGGCACCATCGTGTCGTTCGTGCTGATGTTCGTCCTGATCGGGTTCATCACGATCTTCGTCGTGCTGATCATGATCATCGTCTTCGGGATCATCGCCGCCATGAAGGCCAACCAGGGCGAGTGGTACAAGTACCCGATGACCATCCCGATGCTGAAGTAGCCGGCCTCCTCGCCGCTGGGGAGGGGGCCGGGGGCCGGGGCGCGCGCCTGCTCAGGTGAGGTCGCGCACCACGGCATCGGCCAGGAGGCGGCCGCGCCGGGTGAGAACGGCGCGGCCGTCGGCGTGTGCGGCGGGGTCGAGCAGGCCGTCGGCGACCGCGCGGGCGGCGGCCGCGCGGCCGCCGGCGTCGAGCAGGTCCAGCGGGCAGCCCTCGGCGATGCGCAGTTCCAGCAGGATCCGCTCGAAGCGGCGGTCGGCGTCGCCGAGCACCTCGCGGGCCTGGCCCGGCGAGGCGCCCTCGGCCAGGCGGGCGGCGTAGGCGGCGGGGTGCTTGACGTTCCACCACCGGGTGCCGCCGACGTGGCTGTGGGCGCCCGGCCCCACGCCCCACCAGTCGCCCCCGGTCCAGTAGAGCCGGTTGTGCCGGCTGCGCGCCTGGGTGCCGCGCGCCCAGTTGGAGACCTCGTAGGCGGTGAGTCCGGCGGCGGTGAGGATGTCGTCGGCCATGAGGTAGCGGTCGGCGAGCACATCGTCGTCGGGGGCGGGCAGCTCGCCGCGGCGGACCCGCGCGGCCAGCCGGGTGCCGTCCTCCACGATCAGGGAGTAGGCCGAGACGTGGTCGACCCCGGCCGCCACGGCGGCGTGCAGGGACTCCTTCCAGTCGGCGTCGGACTCCCCCGGCGTGCCGTAGATGAGGTCGAGGTTGACGTGGTCGAACCCGGCCTCGCGCGCCCAGGCGGCGCACTGCTGGGCGCGGCCGGGGGTGTGGGCGCGGTCCAGCACGGCCAGGACGTGCCGGCGGGCGCTCTGCATGCCGAAGGAGACGCGGGTGAGGCCCTGCTCGCGCAGCCGGGCCAGCACCCCGGGGTCGACGGTCTCGGGGTTGGCCTCGGTGGTGACCTCGGCGCCGGGCCGCAGCCCGAACTCGGCGTCGACGGCGGCCAGGATGCGGCCCAGGTCCTCGGGCGGGAGGAGGGTGGGGGTGCCGCCGCCGAAGAAGACGGTGTCGACGGGGATGTCGGCGGTGCCCAGCACGCGGCGGGCCAGGCGGACCTCGGCCACGGCGAGGTCGGCGTAGCCCTCGCGGGTGACGGCGGCGCGGCCGTCGCGGGAGCGCAGCTCGGCGGCGGTGTAGGTGTTGAAGTCGCAGTAGCCGCAGCGGGTGGCGCAGAAGGGCACGTGCACGTAGAAGCCGAACGGGCGGGTGCCGACGCCCTCGGCGGCGGCGGGCGGCAGGGCGCCGTCGGCGGGGACGGGCTCGCCGTCGAGAGGCACGGAAGGCATGTGTCCAGTGTCGGTGATGGCGCCGGGTGGACGCGCCGACGGCCTCGGCGGGCCGGTGCCTCACCGGGCCAGGGCGCGCTCCAGGTGGGCGGCGATGTTGCCCCACTCGGCGGCACGGCCGGGCAGGGCGGCGATGCGGCGCACCGTGTCGAGGTCGCGGTCGCGCTTGGCGGCGAACCCGGCGGCGACGGTGATGCCGTGGTCGGGGCGGTGCAGCACCCGGACCTCGTCGCCGGCGGCCAGGGTGCCCTCGGTGACGACGCGCAGGTAGACGCCGGTGCGGCCCTCCTGGGTGAAGGTGCGCACCCAGCCGGCCTGCGCCATCCACGCCTGGAACACGCCGCAGGGGGTGCGGGGCAGGACGGCCTCGAACTCGGCGGTGCCCACGGCCCAGCGTTCGCCGATGAGGACGGCGCCGAGGTCGAGTCCCTGGGTGGTGAGGTTCTCACCGAAGACGCCGTCGCGCAGCGGGCGGCCCAGCCGCTCCTGCCAGCGGTCCAGGTCCTCGCGGGAGTAGGCGTAGACGGCCTGGTCGGGACCGCCGTGGTGCTGGGTGTCGGCCTGCTGGTCGCCGGCCAGGCCCAGCGGCCCCACGGCGACGGGCCCCGGGGCGGGCCGCTTGTCGATGGCGGTGCGCCGGAGCCGGCCGGCCCAGTCGGCGGCGACCTCGCGGCCGGTGTTGACGGAGCGCACGACGCTGGTGGGCACGCTGGTGGGCATGGAGGGAGGATAGCCCAGCCGCCCCCGCGGCGGCCCGGGGCGGGGCGGCCGGGCGGGGGTCAGGAGGCGGTGGCGTGGTCCAGGGGCGCCCGGCGGGGCGCCGCGGCGGTGGAGCCGCGCACCACGAGTTCGGGGTCGAACAGGTACTCGGTGCGGGCCACCGGGTGGCCGGCGATCTCGTCGCACAGGCTGCGCACGGCGGCCACCGCCATGGCGTGCACGGGCTGGCGCACGGTGGTCAGCGGGGGGTCGGTGAAGGCGATGAGCTGGGAGTCGTCGTAGCCCACCACGGAGAAGTCGCCGGGCACCGACAGCCCCTGCTGGCGGGCCGCGCGCACCGCGCCCAGCGCCATGAGGTCGGAGCCGCAGACGATCGCGGTGACCCCGCGCCGCAGCAGCAGTTGCGCCGCGGCGTGGCCGCCCTCGACGCCGAACTGCGACAGCTCCACCAGGTCCTGGCCGTCGAGGCCGTGGGCGGCCATGGCCTCGCGGTAGCCGGCGAGCTTGCGCCGCACCGGGACGTAGCGCTCGGGGCCGCTGGCGAACCCGATGCGGGTGTGCCCGAGTTCGGCCAGGTGGTTGACCGCCAGCCGCCCGGCCTCGCGGTCGTCGCAGGAGACGAACGCCGCGGGGACATCCTCGGCGTAGCCGTTGACCAGCACGATGGGCAGCTTCTGGGAGATCAGCCGGTGGTAGCGGCCGTGGTCGGCGGTGGTGTCGGCGTGCAGGCCCGAGACGAAGATGATCCCCGAGACGTTGCGCTCCAGCAGGAGTTCGACGTACTCGTCCTCGACGATCCCGCCCAGCGGCCGGGTGCACAGCACCGGGGTGTAGCCCTGGCGGGCCAGGGCGCCCTCGGCCGCCTGGGCGAACATGGGGAACACCGGGTTCTCCAACTCGGGCACGACCATGCCCACCAGGCCGGCGGAGCGCCGGCGCAGGCGTTCGGGGCGCTCGTAGCCCAGGACGTCGAGCGCCGTGAGCACGGCGGAGCGCGTCTCGGCGCCGACACCGGGTTTGTTGTTGAGGACCCGGGAGACGGTCGCCTCGCTCACCTCCGCATGGCGGGCGACATCGGATAAGCGTGGACCCATGCGTGCACTCTAATGGAGCCGCGCGCCGTCTTTCGCGCAATGCACCGGTAACCTTGCGCAAGAACTTTCAGACAGCACCGCGCGCGGCCCGGCCGTGCTGCGCGCCGAGGCAGCGCCGGCACCGCACCGGCCTGCGCATCCCACGACGGCGGTTGGAGGACCGAGTTCACATGCCGAACCCCCCGGAGTCCGGGACCACGCAGCCCCACACGCCGCGCGGGCAGTGGTGGCGCCACGCGGTGATCTACCAGGTCTACGTGCGCAGCTTCGCCGACTCCGACGGCGACGGCGAGGGCGACCTGCGCGGCGTCCGCGCCCGGCTGCCCGAGCTGGCCGAGCTGGGCGTGGACGCCCTGTGGCTGACGCCGTTCTACGTCTCGCCGCTGGCCGACGGCGGCTACGACGTGGCCGACTACCGCCGGGTGGACCCCCGCTTCGGCACCCTGGCCGACTTCGACGACCTGGTGGCGGCGGCGCACGCGCTGGGGTTGCGGCTGATCATCGACATCGTGCCCAACCACACCTCCTCGGCGCACCCGTGGTTCAAGGCGGCGGTGGCGGCCGAGCCGGGCGACGCGGCCCGCTCCCGGTACGTGTTCCGGCCGGGCCGGGGGCCGGGGGGCGAGGAGCCGCCGACCAACTGGCGGTCGATCTTCGGCGGGCCGGCCTGGACCCGGCTGAAGCGGCCCGACGGCACGCCCGAGGAGTGGTACCTGCACCTGTTCGACCCCGAGCAGCCCGACCTGGACTGGACCTCCAAGGAGGTGCACGACGAGTTCGCCGACGTGCTGCGGTTCTGGCTGGACCGGGGCGTGGACGGCTTCCGCATCGACGTCGCCCACGGCATGGTCAAGGACCCGGCGTTCCCCGACGTGGACGACGGGCAGAGCCCCGAACTGCTCGACGGCGGCAGCCGGCTGCCCTACTTCGACCAGGACGGCGTGCACGAGATCTACCGGCGGTGGCGGGGCATCGTGGACTCCTACCCCGGCGACCGCGCGCTGGTGGCCGAGGCGTGGGTGCACGACGCCGACCGGGTCTCGCGCTACCTGCGGCCCGACGAGCTGCACCAGGCGTTCAACTTCGAGTACCTGTCGGCCGGCTGGGACCCGGCGGTGCTGCGGCGGGTGGTGGAGGGCTCGCTGGCGGCCAACGGCGCGGTGGGCGCGCCGACCACGTGGGTGCTGTCCAACCACGACGTCACCCGGCACGTGACCCGCTTCGGCGGCGGCGAGCGGGGGCTGCGCCGGGCGCGGGCGGCGGCGCTGCTCACGCTGGCGCTGCCGGGGTCGGCCTACCTGTACCAGGGCGAGGAGCTGGGGCTGCCCGAGGTCACCGACCTGCCCGAGGAGGCGCTCCAGGACCCCACCTGGGAGCGGTCGGGGCGCACCGAGCGCGGGCGCGACGGCTGCCGGGTGCCGCTGCCGTGGTCGGGCGCCGAGCCGCCGTTCGGGTTCGGCCCGCCCGGGTCCACCCCCTGGCTGCCGATGCCGGAGTGGTGGGGCCGCTACACGCGCGAGGCCCAGCGCGCCGACCCCGGTTCGGTGCTGGCGCTGTACACGGCGGCGCTGCGGCACCGCCGCACGTCGATCGACCCGGCCGAAGGGCTGGTGTGGGCCGCGGCGCCCGAGGGCGTGCTGGCGTTTCGCCGGGGCGCGGCCTTCGCCTGTGCGGTGAACCTCGGTGCGGAGCCGGCGGAGGTGGACACCGGGCTGGAGGATGCGCGGGTGCTGCTGGCCAGCGGGCCGGTGGAGCCGGCCGCCGGCGGGCGGGTGCGCCTGCCCGCCGACACCGCCGTGTGGCTGGTGGCCGGGTAGGGCGCAGACTCCGGTGGGTCGAGGGGCGGTCCGGCGCGGGTGGCCGGGCCGCCCTTTCGCGTGCCCGGGGGCGTCCCCCCGCTGCTGGGGCGGCGTCCGGCGCGGCGCACGGGTTTCGGCCGTGTTTCCACATCGTGACCGCGATTCTCTGCAAAGTCTTTCAGTTCCTGAAAACTCTTGCTAACGTCGCTGCACCTTCACCTTCCGACAGCCGGGACTGAACGGGGGCGTCCTGCGGCTCGGTCCAACAAGGGAGTGACATGAGAATCCGCAGAGTCGGCGCCCTCGCCGGCACCGCTGCCCTCGCCCTCGCCGCCACGGCCTGCGGCGGCGGCGCGGAGGGCTCCGGTCAGGACGAGGCCACGATGGTGATCTGGGCCGACCCCGAGCGCACCGAGGTCCTCCAGCCCTTCGCCGAGGAGTTCGGGTCGGCCAACGGGATCCGGGTCGAGGTGCGCGAGGTCGCCGTGGACACCATCCAGGCCGACTTCGTCACCGCCCACGAGTCGGGCACCGGCCCCGACGTGCTCGTGGGCGCCCACGACTGGATCGGCAACCTGGTGCAAAACGGCGCCATCGACCCCGTCGAGCTGCCCGAGGACCGGCTGGCCGCCTTCGACGAGGCCGCCGTGGAGGCCGCCACCTACGACGGCCGGCTCTACGGCGTGCCCTACGCCATGGAGAACCTCGCGCTGATCCGCAACACCGACCTCGCCCCCGAGGCGCCGGAGTCCATCGAGGACATGGTCGCCACCGGCACCCGGCTGCGCGAGGACGGCGAGGTCGAGGAGGCGCTGGGCCTCCAGGTCGGGCAGGTCGGCGACCCCTACCACATGCAGCCCTTCTACACCTCGGCCGGCGGCTACCTGTTCGGCACCGACGGCGAGGGCGGCTACGACCCGGCCGACCTCGGCGTGGGCTCGCCGGAGTCGGTGGAGGCGTTCGAGCGGCTGGCCGACCTCGGCGAGGAGGGCCAGGGCGTCCTCAAGCGCTCCATCGACTCCGAGAACGTCGCCGGGCTCTTCGAGCGCGGTGAGACCCCCTACTTCATCACCGGGCCGTGGTCGCTGGGCGCCGTGCAGGAGGCCGGGGTGCCCTACGACATCTCCCCGGTGCCCGGGTTCGAGGACGGCGAGGAGGCCAGCCCCTTCATCACCGTGCAGGCGTTCTTCGTGGCCTCGGGCAGCTCCAACAAGGTCCTGGCCGAGGAGTTCGTCGCCAACTACGTCGCCGACCCCGAACTGGCCACCGCGCTGTACGAGGCCGACCCGCGCCCGCCCGCGCTCACCGAGGTCCTGGAGGAGGTCAGCCAGGACGACCCCGACGTCGGCAAGTTCATCGACGCCGGCGAGAACGGGCAGCCCATGCCCGCCATCCCCGAGATGAACGCGATCTGGGACCCCTTCGGCAAGGCCCAGGCCGCGGTGATCGGCGGCGAGGACCCCGAGCAGGCCGTGCAGACCGCGGCCGAGGCCTTCCGCGACGAGAGCGGCTGACCGGGGCACCGGCACCCCACGCAGGCGCGGGCGGCCCCTCGGGTGCGCCCGCGCGCCCCCCGCTGCCCGGCGGGGCGCTGGCCCCCTCGGGGTCCCTGGCCGGGCTGGCGGCCAAGACCGGCCTGCTCGGCCTGGCCGCCGCCCTGGCGCTGTGGGCGGTGTTCCCGCTCTACGCAGCCGGCCAGTGGCTGGGCGTGGGCGTGGTCGCCGCCGCCACCGCGCTGATCTTCTACGTCTACCTGTCGCGGCGCGCCATCCCGGCCAAGTACCTGCTGCCGGGCACGCTGCTGCTGGTGGCGTTCCAGATCGTGCCGGTGGTCTACACGCTCAGCACCTCGGTGACCAACTACAGCGACGGCCACCGGGGCGCCAAGGAGCAGGCGGTCGACCAGATCGAGGCGTCCTCGGTGGTGCGCACCGAGGACGCCGCCGAGTACACGCTGACCGTCGCCGCGCGCGGGCCGGCCGCGACGGGCGAGCTGGTGTTCCTGCTGACGGCGCCCGACGGCACCGCCTACGCCGGCGACGCCGAGGGGCTGACCCGTCTGGAGGGCGCCGAGGTGGGCCCCACCGGCCGCATCACCGAGGCGCCGGGCTACACCGTGATACCGGCGGGCGAGGCCAACGCGCGCAGCGCCGAGATCACCAAGTTCGCGGTGCCCACCGGCACGGGCACCGGTATCCGCTCCAGCGGGTTCTCCTCGGCCTATGAGGGGCGCTCCACCCGGGTCTACGACGCCGCCTGCGACTGCGTGACCGACACCGAGACCGGCCGGGTCTACACCGCCGACGACGAGCGCGGCGCGTTCGTCGCCGGCAACGGCGACCGGCTGGCGCAGGGCTGGCAGGTCAACGTGGGGGTCGCCAACTTCACGCGCTTCCTCACCGACCCGGTCACCGGCACCTCGTTCTTCGGGATCCTGGCGTGGAACATCGCCTTCGCGGCGGTGAGCACCGCCGGGGTGTTCGCGGTGGGGCTGGGGGTGGCGCTGACCCTGCACACGCCGCGCCGCCTGGCCGGGCGCACCGCCTACCGGCTGCTGGTGGTGCTGCCCTACGCCATGCCGGCGTTCGCGATGTTCCTGCTGTGGCGGTCCATGTTCAACACCGACTTCGGGCTGGTCAACCGTCTGCTGGGCACCGACGTCGACTGGTTCGGCGAGCCGTGGGCGGCCCGCGCGGCGGTGCTGGCGATCAACGTCTGGATCGGGTTCCCCTACATGTTCCTGGTGGCCACCGGCGCCCTCCAGTCGATCCCCCGGGAGCTGGTGCAGGCCGCCCGCATCGACGGCGCGGGCGCCTGGCAGGCGTTCCGCTCCATCACGCTGCCGCTGCTCATGGTGGCCATGGCGCCGATCCTGGTGGCGACCTTCGCCTACAACTTCAACAACTTCAACGCGGTGTGGCTGACGACCGCGGGCGGGCCGTTCCCACCGGACAACCCGATGGCGGGGGCCACCGACCTGCTCATCACCTACACCTACCGGCTGGCGTTCGGGGTGGGCGGCGCGCAGTACGGGTACGCGGCGGCGCTGTCGGTGTTCATCTTCCTGATCGTCACGCTCATCTCCCTGGTCAGCCTGCGCAGGAGCGCCGCACTGGAAGAGGTGCACCGCTGATGGCCCCCTCCTCCCCCCGCCCCGCCTGGTCCCGCCCCTCGGCCGCCCGGCGCGCCGCGGCTTGGGTCGGCCGCGACGGCTGGCGGCACCTGGTCATGCTGGTGGTGCTGGTCTTCGCGCTGTTCCCGATCCTGTTCGTGGTCTCGGCGGCGCTCAACCCGCTGGGCACGCTCAGCTCCTCCTCCCTGGTGCCGCGCTCGGTGGGCGCCGACAACCTGGTCGAACTGCTCACCCGGACGCGGTTCGGCGCGTGGTACGCCAACTCGCTGCTGATCGCGCTGGCCAACTCCGCGGCCACGGTGTTCCTGTCGGCGATGGCGGCCTACGTGTTCAGCCGGTTCCGCTTCGCGGGGCGCCGGCTGGGGCTCTACGGGCTGCTCATGGTGCAGATGTTCCCGCAGTTCCTGGCCATCGTGGCGATCTACCTGATGTTCAGCGTGGTGGGCGAGCACTGGCCACAGGTGGGGTTCAACACCCGCACCGGGCTGCTGCTGGTCTATCTGGGCGGCGCGCTCAGCGTGAACACCTGGCTGATGAAGGGGTTCTTCGACACGGTGCCCCGGGAGCTGGACGAGTCGGCGCAGGTGGACGGCGCCTCCCACGCCCAGGTGTTCTTCCGGATCCTGCTGCCGCTGGTCACCCCGGTGCTGGCGGTGGTGGGGCTGCTGGTGTTCATCTCCACGGTCAACGAGTTCCTGATCGCCAGCGTGTTCCTGCGCGACCCGGGCGCCAAGACGGTGGCGGTGGGGCTCTACGGCATGGTCGCCGACCAGCGCGACGCCAACTTCGGGATGTTCTCGGCGGGCACCCTGCTGCTGGCCATACCGGTGCTGGCGGTGTTCTGGTACCTCCAGCGCTACATCGTGTCGGGGTTGACCACGGGAGCGGTCAAGGGCTGAGCCGGCGGCGGGCGCGCGCCCGGCGCCGCACCGGCGGGCCGGCTCGCCTCCCGGCGGCGGCCCTCAGTCGGCCAGCGGGGTGAGCAGGCGGCGCGGGACGGTGAGGCGGCGGCTGACCCGGTTGTCCCGGGCGGGGGCGGCCGGGCCGTCGTCCATCACCACGTCGGGTGCGGGGACCGCCGTGCGGCACCGCGGGCAGAAGCCGTGGGCGTCCAGGCCGGTGCCGCAGGCGGCGTGGCGGAAGACCCGGCGCGGCCCGCCCGCCGACAGGTGGGCCTCGCCCCACTGGGACATGGCGTAGAGCACCGGCCACAGGCTCACCCCCAGGTCGGTGAGGACGTACTCGTCGCGCGGGGGCTGCTCGGAGTAGCGGCGCCGGGCCAGGATGCCGTTGTCGACCAGGGTGCGCAGCCGGTCGGTGAGCACGGCGCGGGGGACCCCCAGGTGCTCGGCGAAGTCGGCGAAGCGGCGGACGCCGAAGAACGCGTCGCGCAGGATCAGCACCGTCCAGCGCTCCCCGATCAGCTCCAGCACGCGGGCGATGGAGCAGTTCTGGTCGGCGTAGTCCTTGGGCAGCACGCCCCCACCCTACCCAAGGTTCGGTGAATGAACCAACGATGCTAGGCTTCGCCGCGTTCCATCGGTTCAATCAATGAACTTACCGGGAGACGTGGTGTCCGAGACCGCTCCGCCCCACCCCGCGGCGGCCGCCCCGCCGGCGCCCTCGCGGGCCGAGGCCGCGCGCGCCCTGGCCGTGGCCTGCCTGGGCACGCTGCTGATCATGCTCTGCTACCCCATGCCCATGCTCAACCTGGCCGAACTGGCGGGCGACCTGGACGCCGGGCCCAGCGCCACCACCTGGCTGATCAGCGCGATCAGCCTCGGCCTGGGCGTGGCGCTGCTGCCGGCCGGCTCGCTGGCCGACAACCGCGGCCGCAAGGCCGTGTTCACCGGCGGCATGGTCCTCGTCGCCGCCGGGACGCTGGCCGACGGCCTGGCCACCGGCGCGGGCGCCTTCATCGCCGGCCGGGTGGTGCAGGGCGTGGGCGGGGCCGCGGTGCTGGCCACGGCGCTGGCCATCGTCGCCCACGCCAGCCCCACCCCGCGCGAGCGGGTGCGCGGGGCCGCCGCGTGGGGCGCGGCGATGAGCTGCGGCCTCGCGCTGGGCCCCGTGGTCGTGGGGGTCAACGACCTCGTGGCGCCCTGGCGGGCCGCCTACCTGGTGATCGCCGTCGCCGCGGCGGCCGTGGCCGTGCTCGGCGCGGTGTGGCTGACCGAGTCGCGCTCGGCCCACCCGCGCCCGCTGGACCTGCCCGGCGCGGTGCTGGCCATGGCCGCCACCGGATCGCTGATGGCGCTGCTGTCGCTGCGCGGCGCCTCGTGGACCACGGCGCTGCCGCTGGTGCTGGCCGCCGTGGCGGTGGTGGGCGCGGTGCTGTTCGTGCTGGCCGAACTCCGCTCGGCGCACCCGCTGCTGCCGCTGGACCTGTTCCGCCGCCCCCCGTTCCTCGCCTCGGTGTCGGCCGCCGGGATCACCGGGTTCGCCTCCGTGGGGCTGCTCAGCTACACCCCCGCCGTCATGCAGGGCGTGCTGGGCCTGGGCGTGCTGGAGACGGCGCTGTACTACCTGGCGTGGTCGGGTACCTCGGCGGTCGTGGCGGTGGCCACGCCCCCACTGTTGGGCGGGGTGGCGCCGGCGCGCCAGGTCGCCGTGAGCCTGGTGATGTGCGCCGTGGGCCAGGGCCTGCTGGTGCTGCTGGCCCCGGGCGCCTCTCCCCTGTGGGTGCTGCCGGGCCTGGTGGTGGCCGGTGTCGGCACCGGGCTGGGCGGGCCCAACCTGGGCCGGCTGGCCGTGGAGACCGCGCCCGAGGGCCGCAGCGCGCTGGGGTCGGGGGTCTCCAACACCGCTCGCTACCTCGGCAGCACCGCCGGCCTGCCGCTGACGATCGTGGTGGTGGGGCTGGGCGGCACCGGGCCGGCGGGCATGGCCGCCGGGCTGCACTACGCGGTCCGGGGCAGCGCGGTGCTGGCGGTGGCCGGCGCCGCGCTGGTGGCCGGACTGGCCGGGCGGCGCGCCGCCGCGTGAGGAGCGGGGCCGCCGCGCCGGGCCACCGTCCGCCCGGCGCGGCGGCCCTCAGCGCTTCTTGGCGTCCTTGTCGGAGGAGTCGTCGGTGGACAGCGCCGAAATGAACGCCTCCTGGGGGACCTCGACCCGGCCCACCATCTTCATCCGCTTCTTGCCCTCCTTCTGCTTCTCCAGCAGCTTGCGCTTGCGGCTGATGTCGCCGCCGTAGCACTTGGAGAGCACGTCCTTGCGGATGGCGCGGATGTTCTCGCGGGCGATCACCCGCGAACCGATGGCGGCCTGCACCGGGACCTCGAACTGCTGGCGCGGGATCAGCTCGCGCAGCTTCTTGGTCATCTCCACGCCGTAGGAGTACGCCTTGTCGCGGTGCACGATCGCCGAGAACGCGTCGACGGTCTCGCCCTGGAGCAGGATGTCGACCTTGACGAGGTCGGCGGCCTGCTCGCCGGAGGGCTCGTAGTCCAGCGAGGCGTACCCCTTGGTGCGCGACTTGAGCTGGTCGAAGAAGTCGAAGACGATCTCGGCCAGCGGCAGGGTGTAGCGCATCTCCACGCGGTCCTCGGACAGGTAGTCCATGCCCTGGAGCGAGCCGCGCCGCGCCTGGCACAGCTCCATGATCTGGCCGACGTAGTCGGCGGGGGCCAGCAGCGTGCCCTTGACGACCGGTTCGTGGACCTCGGCGATCTTGCCCTCGGGGAACTCGCTGGGGTTGGTCACCCGGTGCTCGGTGTTGTCCTCCATGACCACGCGGTAGACCACGTTGGGCGCGGTGGAGATCAGGTCGAGGTCGAACTCGCGCTCCAGGCGGGCGCGGGTGATCTCCAGGTGCAGCAGGCCCAGGAACCCGCAGCGGAACCCGAACCCCAGCGCGGCGGAGGTCTCGGGCTCGAACACCAGGGCGGCGTCGTTGAGCTGGAGCTTCTCCAGGGCGTCGCGCAGCACCGGGTAGTCGGTGCCCTCGATCGGGTAGAGCCCGGAGAACACCATCGGCTTGGGGTCCTGGTAGCCCGGCAGCATGTCGGAGGCGGTGCGCCCGGCCGAGGTGATGGTGTCGCCGACCTTGGACTGGCGGACGTCCTTGACGCCGGTGATGATGTAGCCGACCTCGCCCACGCCCAGGCCCTCGACCTTGGTGGGCTCGGGCGAGATGACCCCGACCTCCAGCATCTCGTGGGTGGCGCGGGTGGACATCATCTGGATGCGCTCGCGGGTGTCGAGCCGGCCGTCGACCACCCGGACGTAGGTGACCACGCCCCGGTAGGTGTCGTAGACGGAGTCGAAGATCAGCGCTCGGGCGGGGGAGTCGGCGTCGCCCTGGGGCGGGGGCACCTGCCGCACGATCTCGTTGAGCAGCTCCTCGACACCGTGGCCGGTCTTGGCGCTGACCTTGAGCACGTCGGAGGGCTCGCAGCCGATGATCCCGGCCAGCTCGGCGGCGTACTTCTCGGGCTGGGCGGCCGGCAGGTCGATCTTGTTGAGCACCGGGATGATGGCGAGGTCGTGCTCCAGCGCCATGTAGAGGTTGGCCAGGGTCTGGGCCTCGATGCCCTGGGCGGCGTCCACGAGCAGGATCGCGCCCTCGCAGGCGGCCAGGGAGCGCGACACCTCGTAGCTGAAGTCGACGTGTCCGGGGGTGTCGATGAGGTTGAGGACGTAGGTGACGTCGTCCAGGGCGGTGTAGGGCAGCCGCACCGCCTGGGACTTGATGGTGATGCCGCGCTCGCGCTCGATGTCCATGCGGTCGAGGTACTGGGCGCGCATCTGGCGGTCCTCGACCACCCCGGTCAACTGGAGCATCCGGTCGGCCAGCGTCGACTTGCCATGGTCGATGTGCGCGATGATGCAGAAGTTGCGGATCAGCGCGGGGTCGGTCCGGTTCGGCTGTGGCACCGTGCTCCTAGCTCGCGGGGAAAGGCCGGCAAGGCGTTGACGCCGGCCGCGGCGGCGCGGCCAGGCGTGGGGGTGCCGCCATGATCCCACTCCTGCCGTGGGCGCCCGGTCGCGCCGGTGCGCGGGTGCGGGCGGCGGGCACAATGGGTCCGGCGGCAGTATCAGGTTATGTGAGATCGGGAGACGCTCGTGAAGTGGTTCATCCAGCGGGTGCTCGCGGCGGTGGCGGCCGTGGCGGTGGTGGGCGCCGGCGGCGCGGTGGTGCTCCGCATGCAGTACTCCGGCGAACCCGAGGCGTGGGCGGTCTCCGACGGCACCAACGCGCTGTGGATGGGCCACGCCTGGGTTGACGGCCGCAAGGGCGCCGAGGAGCTGGCCGACCTGGCGCCGCGCATCACCCGGGGCGGCATCCGCGACGTCTACGTCCACGTCGGCCCGCTGGACTACGACGGCCGGCTCGACCCCGCCAAGCACCCGGAGCTTGAGGCGTTCCTGGACCTGATGGAGGAGCGCCTGCCCGAGGTGCGGGTGTCGGCGTGGGTGGGCCAGCGCGTCGAGGAGGGGGAGCTGGACCTGCTGGACGACGCCACGCGGGCGCGGGTGGTCGAGGCGGCCGACGCGATGGTGGCGGCCGGGTTCGACGGCGTGCACTACAACTTCGAGCCGGTGCCCAACAACGACCCGGGGCTGATCTCGCTGCTGGAGGAGACCCGCGAGGCACTGCCCGAGGACGCGCTGCTGTCCAGCTCGGTGCCCAAGATCGAGCCGCTGGGCGGGCTGGCCTTCACGCTGGGGCTGTTCTTGAGCAAGGACCCGTTCTGGTCGAGCGGGTACCTGGAGCGGGTGGCCGAGCACCTGGACCAGGTGGCGGTGATGGCGTATGACACCGGCATGCCCACCGAGGGGCTGTACGGGGGGATGGTGGCGCGCCAGACCCGCCTGGCGCTGGACGCGGTGCCCGAGGACGTCCACCTGCTGATGGGGGTGCCCGCCTACCCCGACGACCACTCCACCCGCAACCCCGAGGCCGAGACCACCCGCACCTCGGTCGAGGCGATCCGCATCGGGCTGTCGGACGCGGCGGAGCGGCGCGAGCGGTTCGGCACCGCGGTCTACGTCGACTTCACCGCCACCGACGAGCAGTGGCGCTCCTACCTGGAGGGCTGGGCGCGGCCCCAGGACGCCGACGCGGGGTAGCGGCGGCCCGAGCACTCGGGGCGGCGGGGCATAATGGATAGTCCCGTGTCTCGGACGTTCCACGTTCGGTTTTGAGCCCTTCGGACTCACACACCTGGCGTCGGCGGGCGAGGACCGGCCCCACCCGCGGAGCGGCTGCCCGCGGCGGGCCCCTGCCACCGGCGCGCAAGCGAAGTTACTGGAGCACGTTTTCGCATGGCGAACATCAAGTCGCAGAAGAAGCGCATCAAGCAGAACGAGCGTCGGCGCCTGCGCAACCAGTCGGTGCGCTCGTCGCTGAAGACGGCCGTCCGCAAGTTCCGCGAGGCTGCCGAGGCCGGGGACGTCGAGCAGGCCGCCACCCTGCAACGCGCCGCCGCGCGCCAGTTGGACGTCGCCGCGAGCAAGGGCGTCATCCACAAGAACCAGGCCGCCAACCGCAAGAGCGCCATCGCCAAGCGGCTGGACGCGTTGCAGAAGGCCTGACACCCGGCCAAGGGCAGCACCACGGGCGACGTCTGCCCGGGGCACGCGCCGGGCGGAGCCGCCCCCCGCGCTGCGGGGGGCGGCTCCGCTGTTTCCACAGGGCGAATATCCGTTCCGCCTCCGCCGCGCGGGAACACTAGCGTGGGTCGGGTGGACTTCACCGATGTACGCCTTCGGCTGTGGGAGGACCCCGCCCTCCGCGAGGAACTGCTGTCCTGGGTGCGCGACCGCCTCGCCGAGCGCGGCGCGCGGCTGCTGGCCGACCCCCCGCGGGTGCGCATGCGCCCGTGGTCGACCACCGCGCGCTTCGCCTCCACCCTCGGCCCGGTGTGGTTCAAGGCCAACGCGCCCGGCGGCGAGTTCGAGGCCGCCCTCCACGGCGCCCTGCACGCCTGGGTGCCCGGCCGGGTGGTGCCGCCGCTGGCCGTGGACGTCACCCGCGGCTGGACCCTGATGCCTGATGCCGGGCCCGCGCTGCGCGAACAGACCGCCCCCGACGACTTCACGGTCTGGGAGGCCATGCTCGGTGCCTACGCCGAACTCCAGCGCCGCCTGGTGCCCCGGGTGCGCGACCTCCTGGCGCTGGAGGTCCCCGACCTGCGGCCCACGGCTCTGGGCCGGTGGCTGGACCACTTCCTGGCCGACCCCGACACCGCCGACGCCCTGGGTGACGGCCTCGACCTGCTGCTGCGCAACCGGTCGGTCTTCGACGCCGACTGCAAGGCGCTCGACGACACCGGCATCCCGGCGTCGCTGGACCACGTCGACCTCCACCTGGGCAACGTGTTCGTGCTGGAGGGCGGCTACCGCTTCGCCGACTGGGGCGACTCCGTGGTCGCCCACCCCATGGCCAGCCTGATGGTGCCGCTGTCGATCGCCCGCGACCACTTCAACGCCGACGCCCGCACCCGCCGGCGCCTGCGCGACGCCTTCCTGGAGCCGTGGACGGCACTGCGCCCGGCGGCCGACCTCCGCGCGGCCGTCCCCCGCGCCACCCGCCTGGCCGCCCTCAGCCGCTGCCTGGCCTGGGCCCGGACCTTCCCCGAAACCCGCGCCCCCCTGTCGCGCCACCGAGCCACCGAAACCGCCCGCCTGTTGCGCGGCCTTCTCGCCGAGGCCCCTCACGACACGGAGACCGACCTGGGCGGCCCGCCACCGACCGGGTAAGCCGGGTCAGCCGGGACGGACGCAGCGGACAGGGCGCGCCAGCCACTCACCCACCGCCGGACGTTCCGGCCCCGGCCTCGGCCCGCAGGAAGCGGCGCACGATCAGGTGCAGCGTGGGCAACTGCTCGGCCGGTACGAACGCGGGGTCGGTGGCGGCGCTGGTGTAGAGCGCGCCGATCAGCGTCTGGATCCAGGTGGCGGTGTTGCGCGGGTCCAGCCCCGGGTCGACCTGGCCGGCCGCCACCGCCCGCGTCAGCAGGTCGGTGAGCGCGGCGTGCTCCTCGTCGTTGTCGGCGCCGAGGCTCTCGGCCAGTTCGGGGTCCCGGTAGGCCATGACCATCGCCTCCATGACCAGCGGGGGCGACAGCGGGTCCAGGGCGGCCTCGGCGAGCAGGTCGACGGTGTCGAACAGCGCCGCCAGCGGGTCGGCGGCGGTGCGCGCGGCCGCCAGGCGCCCGCTCCTGTCGCCGCCGTCGTCGTCGGTCAGAACGGCCGCGAAGATGGCGCGCTTGCTCGGGAAGTAGTGGAAGAGGTTGCCCGGGCTCATCCCGGCCGCCCGGCAGATCTCGGCGGTGGTGGTGCGCTCGAACCCCTTTTCCGCGAAGAGCCGGGCGGCGGCGCCCAGGATCTGGCGGCGGCGCTCCCGGTGCTTGGCGGGATCGACTGTCCTCACGCGGTTTCCCTTCCCGGCCGGTGGTCGGCGACCGCTTGCGGCCATTAATAGACCGATCGCTCGGTCTATGATTATGCCACGGGCGGCTTGCCGCGAGCGCGGGCGCCCGCCCGCCGACCGCGCCCGCCACCCGGGCCGGTTCCGCCGACTCGCCGGGAGAGCCCATGACGCCCGATTCCGCACCGCCCCAGAGCCGCCCGCGCGGCTGGGGCCGCCTGGTTCCCGTCGTCGGGCTCCTGCTGCTGTCGCCGGTCTGCGCGGAGTACCTGATCGGCTACGACGCCTCGATCGGCAGTCCCCTGGCGATGCTGGCGGGGCTGCTCGTCCTCGCGCCGCTGTACGGCGCCGTGGCCGTCCTCATCCGCGAGGCGACGCGGCGCACCGGGCGGGGGTGGCCGACCGTGCTGCTGCTGAGCACGGCGTTCGGGCTGGTGCAGGCAGGGCTGATCGACCAGAGCCTGTTCGCCCTGGAGTTCGACAGCGGCGACCCCGACTGGGCGAACGAGCAGCCGCCCACGGTCATCCCGGGGTTGGAGATCGACGCCCGCCACCTGCTGAACTGGGTGGGCGGCCACGTGATCTGGAGCTTCGCCGCACCGATCGCCGTGGTCGAGACGTGCACCCCGCGCCGCGCCGACCGCCCGTGGCTCGGCCCGGTCGGTCTGGCCGTGATGGCCCTGCTCTACCTGGGCGCCGCCGCCCTGATCGCGAGCGACGTCTACGCCACCGACCGCGCCGCCGCCCCGGTGGAACTCCTGGCCACGGCGGCGGTCGTGCTGACCCTGGTCGCCGCCGCCTTCCTCATCCCCCGCCCCCGGACGACGACCGCACCCCGGGCGCGGGCGGAGTCGACGGAGACGGCCCAGACCGAGGCGGCGCCGGCGGAGACGGCCCAGGCCGGTCGAGGGAAAGCGCCGGGCCGCGCCCCCTCCCCGTGGGCGTTCGGCGTCGCGGCGTGGCTGATCCTGCTGGCCGAGCAGAGCCTGCCGACGACATGGACCTGGTCGGCCGTTGCGGCCGACGTCGCCCTCCTGGCGCTCCTCGGCGCCCTCGTCCTGTGGGGCTCACGCCGCCCCGGCTGGTCCCGAGCCCACACCCTGGCTGTGGCCGGCGGCGCCCTCCTGGTCCGCGCGGGCCTGTCCTTCCTGGTCGAACCCCTCGGCGAGCCCGACTACACCCTGAAGTACGTCTCGAACACGGCCATCACCCTGGGGGTAACCCTCCTCCTCGCCTGGGCCGCCCACCGCCTCCCCCGCACCACCCCGCCCCCTCCTCACGCGGAGACAACGGCTCGCAACCGGGTGTAGCGGCTGACAACCGCAACGGGCGCCCCGGGACGGGCGGGGAACAGGCGATCAGCAGACCGCCGGGCGCATGGTGAGGGGTGGCGGTGTCTCGGTTCGGCGGCCGTGTGCTGGGGTTCGCGGTGGCTGAGGCGGTTCGGACGGCCGGTTATCCACAGGCGGGGAATTCGGGCGGCGGGGGTGGGGGCGGGGTTTCTAGCTTCTTAGACATGACACCGGCACCCCGCATCCGTCGTCCGTCTGCTCCTCGCTTCGATCCCGAGGCCACCGCTGCAACCCTTCGGCTGTTGCGTGCTCTCTCCACGGAGAGCACCCGCGCCCCCGATCCACCGCCCGCTTCGCCCGAACCACCCCCGCACGGTTCCGCCCCGGCATCGCCTCCGAGCCCGGTGCCGCCGCCCGCCACCGGTGCGGACGCGGCGCCTCCCCCGCCGTACGCGGGACCGCCCGGGACCGCCCCGCGAACCCAGCGCCTGCGGGCCGCCGCCGGCCTCCGGGGCGGACACCGGTCCGGCGCCGCCGGGTCCGGCGGCCCTGTCCTTGGCCAGGAGCGGGGTGCCGCCCCTGCCATCCCCGCAGTGCCCAGCCTCCCCGGGCACGGCCTGGTCGGCGACACCGCCGGGGACACCGCGGCATCCCTGGCCGCCTCCGGTCCCCCGCCCGCGCCGTCCGTTTTGGACCTGGTGCCGAGCCCGCCCTATGCCACCCCGGTCCCCGACCAGGCCGCGCTCCAAGGGCGCCATGCCGACGCCCGCCCGCCCACCGCCCGCGATCCGCACGCGCCCCCGCCTCTTCCGGCCGCCTCCGAAGAGCACGGCCCCGACCGTGGTTCCACGCCCGGCACCGCCGCGTCCGCCCACCGGGACGGCCATCACGAGCGTTCAGCGGCCGCCCGCACCCCTCTGACGGGCGCGCCCAGCCTCGCCGAGCGGCGGCGGGCGTTCCACGTCCGACAGGCAGCCGCCCTGGCGCGCTCCCAGGCCGACGCCGCCGCACCGGGCGGGCGGGGCGCGGGCACGCCCACGTCCCACCTCCCGTCCATCGATCCGGCTGCGCCGCGCTCCGGACCCGAAGGACCCGGGCAGCGCAGCGCCAACCGGCCGGTGGAGGGCCGTGCCCGCCCCTCCACCGCGTCGGCACGGCACCGCCGTACCGACAGCCTGCCCTCCCCCCGAAAGAACCGGGCGGCAGCCGCATCACGCCGGAACGACCAGGAGGCCGCCATCCGCCTGGAGGACGCGGCGGAGACCACCCGGCGGGGGAACCGGGTGCCCGCCGCACCGCGCCGGAACGGCCAGGAGGCCACCGTCCGCCCGGGGGACGCGGCGACCACCCGGCGAGAAGGCCGCGCCACGCGCTCCCGCCGCGAGGACGCGGCGGCCACTCGGCGGGTGCGCGACCGATCCGCTGGGCCGTCTTCGGCCGCCGATTCCGGTGCCGGTTGCGGTTCCGGTCGCCAGGGCAATGGCGGCCCCTCGGCCTCCCTACTCGATGAATCCGTGTCCGTGGCCGCAGACCGCACCGAGACGTGGAGCACCCCTCCTCCCGGCTTCGACGGCGACGTCGTCGGTACCGCCCGGTGGGGCGGGCAGGACCCGGCCCGGTACCGTGCGAAGCCCGGTGCCGAGGGCTCCTCAGACGAGGACGGAACGCGCTCCGATGACCTCGCCCGCCGATGGGCGACCGCGCCGCCCCGGGGATACGTCGAGGTGGAGCCCGACCTCGTGCGCCCGTCCCGGTGGGCGGCCCTGATCGAGCGGTTCGCTCCCCGGCTGGCCGACCAGCCCCCACTCGGATCCTCCGGGCTGCTGGTCCTGGTCTGCGTGTGCGTCGTCGCGGTGGGGGTCACCGGCTGGTTCCTGCTCCAGTCCCGGCCCGCGCCCGATGCCGAAGCCATGCCCCGGCTGGAGGCGGGAGCGTCCCCGGTCGCGGCGTCCGCCGACGGCCGCCCCGGGCCGGTGCCCTCGGCCGCCGCGCCCTCGCCTCCCTCCGGCAAGGTCACCGTCCACGTCGGCGGCGACGTGGCCGCCCCCGGCGTCTACACCCTCCCCTCCGGGGCGCGGGTGGCCGACGCCATCGAGAAGGCGGGCGGCACCGCCGAAGGCGCCGACACCGGGACGCTGAACCTCGCGCGCGTCCTGGTCGACGGCGAGCAACTGCTCGTCGGCGAGACACCCGCCCCCGTGCCGCCGGTGCCCGGGGCCTCGGCCGCGCCCGCGCCGGGAGCGGGCGGCGCGCCCGGTGGCGTGCCGGGCGCCGCGACCGGCCCGATCGACCTCAACACCGCCACGGCCGACCAACTCCAGCAGCTCCCCGGTGTCGGCCCGGTCCTGGCCGAGCGCATCATCGCCTTCCGCACCCAGAACGGCGGCTTCACCGCCGTCGAGCAACTCCAGGACGTCAGCGGCATCGGCGAGAAGCGCTACGCCGAACTCAGCCCGCTGGTGCAGGTCGCCGGGACAGGGGCGGGCTGATGGCCGTGCCCGCGCCTTCCTCGCCGACTCCGCCCGCCCGGCTGACGGCTTTGCCTGCCCGGCCAACGGTTCCGCCGGGCGCGTGCCGCCGCCACGCGCCCGGCGGTGGGCCGTGATGTACCTGGGCACCGACTCCCCCGGCGGTGCCGAACCTCCCGACCTGCGGCTGGCGCTCCCGGCGCTGGCGACCTGGGCGTGCGCGGCCGTCCTGCTCGGCGGTACGGCACACGCGGCCTGCGCGGTGGCCGCCGCGCTGGCGGTGGTCGCCGTGGGTGTGTGGGCGCTGGGCCGCCGGGAGCGGTTTCCGCGACTGCCGATCGCCGCCGTCGCGGTGTGCATGGCGGCGGGCGCGCTCGCCACCGCCGGCCGGTTGGCGGCGGTGGAGTCCAGTCCGATCACCCACCTGGCCAGCGAGGAGGCGTCGGCGACCCTCGACCTCGTCATCACCGACGACCCCCGCCCCCGCGCCGACCCGCCGGCCCCCGGCCGCCCCCGCCTCATCATCGAGGCCCGCGCCGAAGCCGTCCTCCCGGACGCCGCCGTGCCCGCCGACACCCCCACGCGTCGAGGGGGCACGGCGGCCACCGCGCACACGGCCCACCCAGTCCGCACGGCCGACGCCAGCCCCGCCGCCGACCCGACGAACGTCCCCACCCCGGCCAACGCGGAAGGGACGGCGGGCACCGCGGGCACGGCGGTCTTCGGCTCGCCCGATGCCTCACCGGCCGCCGAGGCGGGGGCGGTCCGTACCCGGGTTCCCGTTGTCGTGCTCACGTCCGGCGCGGAATGGCGGGACCTGCTGCCCAGTCAGCGGGTCCGTGCCGAAGGCACCGTCCTGCCCGCCGAGGGCGACCCCCTCGTCGGGGGCTTGTTCGTGGTGCGCGGGCCGCCCGAGCACGTCGGTGCGCCCTCGTCCGCTCAGGAGTGGGCCGGGCACACGCGGGCCCGGCTGCGGACGGCCGCCTCGGGGCTGCCCGCACCGGCCAACGGCCTGCTGCCCGCCCTGGTCGTCGGTGACACCAGCCGCGTCCCGCCCGAGACCGCCACCGCGTTCCGCGACAGCGGCATGACCCACCTGCTGACCGTCAGCGGTTCCAACCTGGCCATCATGACCGGGGCCGCCCTGGGCGCCATGCGGTGGCTCGGCCGCACCGGCGTGCCCGCCGCCGCTGTCGGCGCCGCCACCATCGCGGTGTTCGTGCTGGTGGCCCGGCCCGAGCCGAGCGTGCTGCGGGCGGCGTTCATGGCCGCGATCGCGCTGCTGGCGGTCGCGCTGGGCCGACGGCGCATGGGGGTCGCCGCCCTCGCGGCCGCCACCCTCGGGCTGCTGCTGTTCGAGCCCGGGCTGGCCCGCTCCTTCGGCTTCGCGCTGTCGGTACTGGCGACCGCCGGCATCCTGGTGCTCGCCCCGCGCTGGCGCGATTCCTGGTCGGCGCGCCTGCCGACCTGGCTGGCCGAGGCGGTGGCGGTGGCCCTCGCCGCCCACGTGGCGTGCCTGCCGCTGCTGGCCGTGCTCACCGCCGAGGTGAGCTGGGTGGCCGTGCCCGCCAACCTCCTGGCGGCCCCGGCGGTGCCCCTCGCCACCGTCGGCGGGTTCGCGGTGGCGGCTTTGGCGCTGGTCTGGCCCACGGCGGCAGCCGCCGTGGTGTGGCTGCCGGGCACGGCCGTGCTGTGGATCGGGACGGTGGCCGCGACCGCCGCCCGGCTGCCCGGGCGGGCGCTGCCCTGGCCCGCCACCGCGCTGGGCGCGGTGCTGCTGGCCCTGCTGCTCGCCGCCGTGCTGGCCCTGCGCGGCCGCACCGCCCGCGTCGTCGGCGCGGCCGGTCTCGCGGCGGCGCTCACCGCGCTCGTGCTGACCTGGGTGGCGCCGGGCTGGCCCCCGGCGGGCTGGGCGCTGGTGGCGTGCCGGATCGGCCAGGGCGACGCCCTGGTCCTCACGGCCGAGGGTCGGGGCCGCGCGGTCGTCGTGGACACCGGACCCGACCCGGCGGCGGTCGACTCCTGCCTGTCCGACCTGCGCGTCAGCGAGGTCGCGCTGCTGGTGCTGACCCACGGCGACCTCGACCACGTCGGCGGGACGCGCGGCGCCGTCGAGGGCCGCCGGGTGCGCGCCGCCCTGCTGCCGCCCGCGTTCGACCACCCCGCGACCCTGCGCACCCTGCGGTCCGCCGACATCCCCGTGCACGTCGGCACCGCCGGGCAGCGCTGGCGGGTCGCGCCGTGGACGCTGGACGTGCTGTGGCCGCGCGGGGGCGGCGGGGTAGGCGCGGGCGGCAACGACGGCAGCGTCGTCCTGCTCGTCCGGTGGCCGCTGTCCTCGGGCGGGGCCATGACCGCGCTGCTCACCGGCGACATCGAGGAGCCCGCGCAGCGCGCGCTGCTGGGGTCGCACGCCGTACGCGGCGTGGACGTGCTCAAGGTCCCCCACCACGGCGCCGGGTCGCAGGAGCCCGCCTTCATCACGGCCACCCGCCCCGACATCACCCTCATCTCGGTGGGGGCCGACAACCCGTACGGCCATCCGGACCCGGGCACCTGGGGGCTGCTGCGGCGGATGCCCTCGGCCGACTACCGCACCGACCGGCACGGCGACATCGCCGTCGTCCCGGAGCCGCGCGGCGCGGGCGTGCGCCCGTCCGGACCCGCCGTCGTGTGCCGCGACCCGGGGCCGCGTCGAGCGGCCCGCCACCGGCCCCGGCCCCACCTCTTCCCGCTGTCCCGGCCCGTGCTCCTACCTCCGCACCGGGTCCGGCGCCTGCCCACGCACCGGCACCGGTACCGGCACCACTCCCGGCGCCCCTCCCCGCACCGGCACCCGAACTCGGCGACGAACGGTCGGCGGGGCGTGGCATGCTTCAGGTATGTCCTCCGCATCCGCTCCGCCTCCGCTGTCCGTCGTGGTCGGCGACGAGGAGCTTCTGGTCGACCGCGCCGTGGCCGAACTGGTCGCCGCCGCCCGCGCCGAGGAGCCGGGCGTGGACGTGCACGACCTCATGCCCGGACAGGTCACGGCGGGCAAGCTGGTCGAGGTCACCTCGCCCTCGCTGTTCGGCGAGCGGCGTGTGGTGGTGCTGCGGGGCGTCCAGGACCTGGGCAAGGACCTCGCCGCCGAGGTCACCGGCTACCTCACCGCGCCCGTAGACGACGTCATGCTGGTGCTGGTGCACGCGGGCGGCGCCAAGGGCAAGGCGCTGCTCGACGCCGCCGTCAAGGCGGGCGCCGCCCGGATCAACTGTGCCAAGCCCACCAAGTCCGGGGAGCGCCTCCAGTTCCTCAAGGGCGAGTTCTCCCGCGCCGGACGGCAGGTCACCGCCGACGCCGCCCAGGCGCTGCTCGACGCCGTCGGCACCGACCTGCGCGAACTCGCCGCCGCGTGCACCCAGCTCGTGGCCGACACCGAGGGCCGGATCGACGCCGCCGCCGTGGCCCGCTACCACACCGGCAAGGCCGAGGTGACCGGGTTCACCGTCGCCGACCGCACCGTGGAGGGCCGGATCCCCGAGGCCCTGGAGCAGTTGCGGTGGTGCCTGGCCGTCGGCACCGCCCCCGTGCTGATCAACAGCGCCCTGGCCGGTGCGGTGCGCGGCCTGGCCGTGGTGGCGCAGCCGCAGCGCGGGGTGCCCGAGACCGAACTCGCCAAGGCGGCCAAGGTCCCGCCGTGGAAGCTGAAGACGCTGCGCCAGCAGGCGCGCGGCTGGACCCCCAAGGGGGTCGCCCGCGCCATGGCCGTGGTCGCCGAGACCGACGCCCTCATCAAGGGCGCGGGCCGCGATCCGGCCTACGCCCTCGAACGCGCCGTCATCGAGATCGCCGGAGCCCGCAACCAGCGCTGACCCGGGCGCGACGACGTTCCTCCGCAGTCGCCGTTGACAAACCAACGGTTGTGAGTGTGTACTCACATACATGGAAAGCACCGAACCCGCGCGCTCGACCGCCGAAGCCCGCCGCGCCGTGGTGATCGACCGGGCCGTGGCCGTCTTCGCGAAGAACGGGTACCACGCCACCCCGGTGGCCGATGTCGCGGCCGCCGCCGGGATCTCCCAGGCGTACGTCTTCCGCCTGTTCGAGGGGAAGCTGGGCCTGTTCGTCGCGGCGCTGGAGCGGTGCTACGCCCGCATCGAGGACGCCCTGCGCGAGGGCGCCCGCAAGGCGGGCGACGGCGGCTCCCCGGCCGAGGTGCTGGAGGCCATGGGCGACGCCTACGCCGACCTCATCGCCGACCGCGACCTGCTCATGATGCAGGTCCACGCCCAGAGCGTGGCCGACGTCCCCGAGGTGCTGGCGGCCATGCGGCGCGGCTACGCCTCGGTGGTGTCCCTGGCCTACGCCCTCTCGGGCGCCAACCGCGACCAGGTCCAGCACTTCATGGCCATGGGCCAGTTGTGCCACCTGATCGTGGCCATGGACCTCGACTCCGTGGACGAGACCTGGGCGCGCACCCTCACCAAGGGCATGCGCCACGTTCCCGCCCCGCCTCGGGACGCCCCCTCCGCCTGACCCGCCCCGCCCGCCCCCGGGCGCCGGCGCCACCGGACACCCCGCCGGACCGGGTCGGCGCCCGCGCCTGCGGCCGGTCACGCCTTCGCCGCACGAGGCGGTTTTGTCACCCGTTTCAAGTGACTGACTACTCACTAACAAGTTCGACATACGACCCTTCCAAGGGAGCCACCATGGACCGCACCGAGCACACCCCCGCCGCCGAGACCGCCGCCAACCCCCGCCCCGCACCCCGGGACCGCACCTCCGAAGCCGTCGAGGTCGTCCTGCCGGGCATCGTCGAGCCCGCCGGGCTCCAGGTCCGCCGGCGGGACCTGCCGCCGCCCGCCGCCGGCGAGGCGGTGGTGGAGGTCGAGGCCACCGGCGTCTCCTTCGCCGAGCAGCAGATGCGCCGGGGCAAGTACTACGACCAGCCGCCCTTCCCCTTCGTGCCGGGCTACGACCTCGTGGGCACCGTCGCCCGGGTCGGCCCCGGCGTCGACCCCGCCATGGTGGGGCGCCGCTACGCCGCCATGACCAAGACCGGCGGCTGGGCCAGCCGCGTCGTCCTGCCCGCCGCCGACCTGGTGCCGGTGCCCGACGGCGTGGACCCGGCCGAGGCCGAGACCCTGGTCGTCAGCGGCATCACCGCCTGGCGCATGCTGCACGGCCTCGCCCGCGTCCGCGCGGGCCAGACCGTGCTCGTCCACGGCGCCAACGGCGGGGTGGGCACCACGCTGGTGCAACTGGCCCGCCACGCGGGCGCCCGGGTGATCGGCACCGCCGCACCGCGCCACCACGACGCCGTGCGGGCGCTGGGCGCCGAACCCGTCGACTACCGCGACCCCGACCTGCCCGCGCGCGTGCGCGCCCTCGCCCCCGAGGGGATCGACGCCGTCTTCGACCACGTCGGCGGCCCCGGGATCGTGGACTCGTTCCGCCTGCTGAACCGGGGCGGCACGCTGGTCTCCTACGGCACGGCCGCCACCCGCGACGTCGCCGGGTCCTCGCGCCTGCCCGTGCTCGCGCTCCTGCTGCGGCTGGCCGTGTGGAACGCGCTGCCCAACGGCCGCCGGGCGCACTTCTTCAACGTCTGGTCGGGCAGCCGCGACCGCGACCGCTTCCGCGCGCGCCTGCGCGACGACCTCGGCGCCGTGTTCGCGCTGCTCGCCGAGGGCACGCTCACCGCGCGGGTCGCCGCGCGCCTGCCGCTGGCCGAGGCCGCGGCGGCGGTGGAGCTGGCGGAGTCCAAGACGGTGGTCGGCAAGGTCGTGCTGCTCGGCGCGGAGTCCTGACCCGCGGCCTCCACCGCCCGCGCCCGCGCGGCCCGCCCCCACCTGGATCCGCACCCACGCGACCCGCCCGGCCCGCCCGCCTCCGGCCGCTCCGCCGCAGCGGCGGCCGCACACACGTCGGCCGCCCCGGACCGCGAAGGCCCGGGGCGGCCGGCGGTGTGCTCCCCGCGCGCCGGGGACGCGCGGCAACCCGGCGGGCCGGCCGCTCAGGGCCGACCGGCCGGCCTTTAGCGGATGGTCTCGCCGCCGCGCCACACGCGCAGCGTGTTGAGGCCGTAGGACCAGGCGAACGCGCCCTCGTGGTCGGCGTCCCACTGCACGATGTCGGCGTAGTGGCCGGGCGCCAGCAGGCCGCGGTCGGTCAGCCCCAGCGCGAACGCCCCGCCGACCGTGGCGGCCCGCAGCGCCTCCAGCACGCTCATGTTGAACATGGACACGGCCATGGAGATCGCCAGCGGCAGCGACATGGTGCCCGACTGCCCGGGGTTGTGGTCGGTGCCCAGCCCCACCGGCACGCCGTGGTCCAGCAGCGCGCGCACCGGCGGGGTGCGGCGCTCGTGCAGCGAGGTGGTGGGGCAGACCACCACCGGGGTGGAGGTCTTGGCCAGGGCCAGGACGTCGTCCTCGTCGGTGTCGTGCAGCAGGTCCACCGAGGAGCACTGCATGTCGGCGGCCATGCGCACCGCGCCGTGCCGGGGCTTGGCGCAGGCGTGCATGTGGGTGCGCAGTCCGGCCGCCCGCGCCGCCGACAGCAGCCGGGCGGCGTCGTCGGTGGTGAACTGCTGGTTGTCGCAGTAGACGTCCACCCCGTGCGCGCCGGCCTGCGCGGCGTCGCTCAGCCAGGAGCACACCGCGTCGACGTAGTCGTGCGGACGGCCGAAGTACTCCGGCGGGACCGCGTGGGCGGCGAAGAAGGTGACCTGGAGCCGGGGCATGCCGGGCTCCTCCTCCAGGGCGCGCAGCAGCCGGACGTCGGCGAGTTCGCCGTCGCGGGTGAGGTGGTAGCCGGTCTTGGCCTCGACCGTGGTGCAGCCCGACAGCACCCAGTGCCGCAGCCGCTCGCGCACCGCGTTGCACAGGGTCCAGGGATCGGTGCCGCGGGTCACGGTGACGGTGGAGGCCACCCCGCCGCCCGCGCCGGTGATCTCGGACTTGGAGGCGCCGCCGGCGCGCATGGCGATCTCGGCGTAGCGGTTGCCCGCGTACACCGGGTGGCAGTGGGCGTCGATCAGCCCGGGGGTGACCAGGCCGCCGCCGATGTTGTCGACCTCGTCCACGTCCACGATGTCGTTGATGACACCGGGCAGGCTCTGCGGGAGGTCGGCCGCCGGACCCACCCACGCGATGCGGTCGTGGTGCACCAGCATGGCGGCGTTACTGAGGAGATCGGTGCCGGTCCACAGCCGCCCGATGTTCGTCAGCAGTCGTACGGTCATCGTCTCACCGGCCCGCCCCAGTAGTCATGGCCGCCGGATCGCGGATGCGGGGCGGAACACGCGAGTAGACATAGGCGACCTCGTTCTCGACTGGGTCTGGCTGGGGGGAGGGGTGGTGCGGCCGGGGAGGCGGGCAACTCACGGGTCTCGAACCAGTGGTTCAAAACCGTAGTTCATCCTCCGACGCCGTGTACACCTCTCCCCTCTGCAATCCCGCTCCAATTCAGGCTCTGCACACGACAACGGCGGAACCCCGTCCGGGGTTCCGCCGTAGCATATCCGGCCTGTGACCGCTCCGTTACCCTCGGGGCGCGCGGAGGCTAGCCGACGACCGCGTACTCCTCCAGCTTGCCCGCCAGAAGCTCGGGCACCCAGGCGTGCAGCCGCGTGCCCTCGCCGGTGTGGTCTTCGTCGACGATCCGGCCCTCGGCGTGCACCCGGGACACCAGGTCGCCGCGTTCGTAGGGCAGGACCACGCGGACCTCGCGGTCGAGGGTGGGCAGCGCGGCGGCCACGGCCGCCACGAGGTCGTCGACGCCCTCGCCGGTGCGCGCCGACACCTCGACCGCCTGCGGCTCCTTGGCCTTGAGCTGCTTGAGCACCAGCGGGTCGGCCGCGTCGGTCTTGTTCAGCACGACGAGTTCGGGCACGTCCTGCGCGCCGATCTCGGCGAAGACCTCGCGCACCGCGCTGAGCTGCTGCTCGGGGTCGGGGTGGGAGGCGTCGACCACGTGCAGGATGAGGTCGGAGTCGGCGACCTCCTCCAGGGTGGAGCGGAACGCCTCGACGAGCTGGTGCGGCAGGTGCCGCACGAACCCGACCGTGTCGCTGAGCGTGAAGGACCGGCCGTCGGGCGTGCGCGCCTGGCGGACCGTGGGGTCGAGCGTGGCGAACAGGGCGTCCTCGACCAGCACCCCGGCGTTGGTCAACCGGTTGAGCAGGCTGGACTTGCCGGCGTTGGTGTAGCCGGCGATCGACACCGCCGGCACCTGGCGGACCTGGCGCTGGTCGCGCTGGACCTCGCGGGTGGTGGACATGTGCGCGAGCTGGCGGCGGAGCTTGGCCATGCGGGCGTTGATGCGCCGCCGGTCGGTCTCGATCTTGGTCTCACCGGGGCCGCGCAGGCCCACACCGCCGTTGCCGCCGCCGGCGCGGCCGCCGCCCTGCCGGGACAGCGCCGAACCCCACCCGCGCAGGCGCGGCAGCAGGTAGCTGAGCTGGGCCAGCTCGACCTGGGCCTTGCCCTCGCGGCTGCGCGCGTGCTGGGCGAAGATGTCGAGGATCAGCGCGGTGCGGTCGATGACCTTGACCTTGACGACGTCCTCGAGCTGGCGGAGCTGGCTGGGCGCGAGTTCGCCGTCGCAGATGACAGTGTCGGCGCCGGTGCTCTCGACGATCTCGCGGAGTTCGTCGGCCTTGCCGCGGCCGATGTAGGTGGCGGGGTCGGGCTTGCGGCGCCGCTGGGTGACGCCCTCCAGGACCGCCGCGCCGGCGGTCTCGGCGAGCTGCTTCAGCTCGTACAGGGAGTTGTCGGCGTCGACCTGGGTGCCGCTGGTCCACACGCCCATGAGGACGACGCGCTCCAGCCGCAGCGAGCGGTACTCGACCTCGGTGACGTCGGTCAGCTCAGTGGACAGGCCCTCGACCCGGCGCAGCGCGTGGCGCTCGGCGAGGTCGAGTTCGCCCTGCTCGGGGACACCGGCCAGGGTGTCGGCGCGGTCCTCGGCGGTGTACTCACGGTCCCCGTCCCAGGCGCCGCGGGCGGCGGAGTCGGTCGGACCGTGGTCAAAGAAAGTATTCATATCCCTCCGGTTGGGAGAACGCCGGGACCGCGGTGACTTGTTCCCGCCCCGTCCGTCCCCTTGATGGTCGCATGCGGGGGTTGCCCGGGGCACGCGTTTTTCCCGGTGGCGCGCTGCGGAAAAAGCGGGCGACCTTTCCACCTGGGCAAAAGGTGCGGCGCTGCGGCCGGGGGGCGCCGTTGACCCTGCCGCGACCGGCGAGTAGCGTCAATTCCACATAACAGAAGTAAATTTCGCTTCGTGGAAGGTACTCCTATGGGCGCCACCCCTGGGGTCGAGATCACCGGCCCCATGCACGACCGGTTCGACCAGATCCTCACCGACGACGCGCTGGCCCTGATCGCCGACCTGCACCGCCGGTTCGAGGGCCGCCGCCAGGAGCTGCTGGCGGCCCGCGCCCGCCGGCAGGAGGAGATCGCGGCGGGCGCCGACCTCGACTTCCTGCCCGAGACCCGCGCGATCCGCGAGGACCCGTCCTGGCGCGTCGCCCCGCCCGCCCCCGGCATCACCGACCGCCGCGTCGAGATCACCGGGCCCACCGACCGCAAGATGACGGTCAACGCGCTCAACTCCGGCGCCAAGGTGTGGCTGGCCGACTTCGAGGACGCCAACACCCCGCTGTGGGAGAACATGATCGGCGGCCAGCTCAACCTGCGCGACGCGCTGGACCGCACCATCGACTTCACCACGCCCGAGGGCAAGTCCTACGCGCTCAAGGACGACTCCGAGCTGGCCACGGTCATCGTGCGCCCGCGCGGCTGGCACCTGGACGAGAAGCACATCCTGGTCGACGGGCAGCGCGCCTCCGGCGCGATCGTGGACTTCGCGCTCTACCTGTTCCACTGCGCCCAGCGCCAGCTCGACAAGGGCAAGGGCCCCTACTACTACCTGCCCAAGATGGAGAGCCACCTTGAGGCGCGGCTGTGGAACGACATCTTCGTCGCCGCCCAGGAGCGCCTGGGCATCCCGCGCGGCACCATCCGCGCCACCGTGCTGATCGAGACGATCCCGGCCGCCTTCGAGATGGAGGAGATCCTCTACGAGCTGCGCGAGCACTCCGCGGGCCTCAACGCCGGGCGCTGGGACTACCTGTTCAGCATCATCAAGGTGCACCGCACCCGGGGCCGGCGCTTTCTGCTGCCCGAGCGCAACGCCGTCACCATGACCGCGCCGTTCATGCGCGCCTACACCGAGCTGCTGGTGAGCACCTGCCACCGGCGCGGCGCCTTCGCCATCGGCGGCATGGCCGCGTTCATCCCCAGCCGCCGCGACCCCGAGGTCAACGAGCGCGCCCTGGCCAAGGTCCGCGACGACAAGGCGCGGGAGTCCGGCGACGGCTTCGACGGCTCCTGGGTGGCCCACCCCGACCTGGTCCCGGTGTGCCGCGAGGTCTTCGACGGCGTCCTGGGCGAGCGCCCCAACCAGCTCGACCGGCAGCGCGACGACGTCGCGGTCAAGGCGGGCGACCTGCTGGCCGTGGACTCCGCCGAGGGCGGCGTCACCGAGGCCGGGCTGCGCGGCAACATCAACGTCGCCCTCCAGTACCTCGCGGCCTGGCTGGGCGGCAACGGCGCGGTGGCCATCCACAACCTGATGGAGGACGCCGCCACCGCCGAGATCTCCCGCTCCCAGATCTGGCAGTGGCTGCACAACGGCGTCACCCTGGACGACGGCCCCCAGGTCACCCGCGACCTCGTCACCCGCCTCATCGACGAGGAGCTGGCCGCCATCCGCGAGCAGAGCGGCGACGCCTTCGACGCCGGCCGCTACGAGCGCGCCATGGAGCTGTTCACCGAGGTCGCGCTGGCCGACGACTACGTGGAGTTCCTGACCCTGCCGGCCTACGAGCGGATGCCCTGACCCGGCTGCGCTCCACCCGCTCCACCCGCGCCGCCGGGGCGCCCTGCCCCGCGCACCGGCGGCGCCCCCCGCGCTCCCCCTTGCCCCGGGCGGGCGCGTGCGCGAAAGTACGGCTAGGACGAGCTGGGGAGGCGATCCTCGTGCCCGAACCGCTCCACGCGCTGCTGCCGCGCCTGCGCGCCGTCTGCGGCGACGACGGCGTCATCACCGACACCGCCCGCCGCCGCACCTACGAGAGCGACGGCATCACCTACCACGCGGCCCTGCCCGGCGTGGTCGTCCTGCCCACCAGCACCGCCCAGGTCGCCGCCGTGGTGTCCCTGTGCGCCGAGCACGGGGTGCCGTTCGTGCCGCGCGGCGCGGGCACCGGGCTGTCGGCCGGCGCGCTTCCCCACACCGAGGGCGTCCTGATCGTCACCTCGCGGATGCGCTCGATCCTGGAGATCGACGTCGCCAACGAGCGGGCCGTGGTCCAGCCCGGCGTGGCCAACCTCGACATCACCCGCGCGGCGGCGCCGCACGGCTACTACTACGCGCCCGACCCCTCCAGCCAGCAGGTGTGCTCGGTGGGCGGCAACATCGCCGAGAACTCCGGCGGCGCGCACTGCCTGAAGTACGGGTTCACCGTCAACCACGTGCTGGGGCTGGAGGTCGTCACCCCCGCCGGCGAGGTGGTGCGGCTGGGCGGCAAGGCCGCCGACGCCCCCGGCTACGACCTGCTGGGCGCCTTCATCGGCTCCGAGGGCACCCTGGGCATCGCCACCGAGGTCACCGTGCGGCTGCTGCGGGCGCCGCAGAAGGTCCGCACCCTGCTCGCCGCCTTCCCCACCATGGACGCCGGCGGGGCGGCGGTGTCGGCGATCATCGCCGCCGGGGTGCTGCCCGCCGCCGTGGAGATGATGGACGCGCTGTCCATCGAGGCCGCCGAGGCGGCCGTGGCCTGCGGCTACCCCGCCGGCGCGGGCGCGGTGCTCATCGTGGAGCTGGACGGCCCCGCCGCCGACGTCGACGCCCAGTTCGAGGAGGTCGCGGCGCTGTGCCGGGCCGAGGGCGCCTTCGAGATCCGCACCGCCTCCGACGCCGCCGAACGCGCGCGCATCTGGAAGGGCCGCAAGTCGGCGTTCGCGGCCGTGGGGCGCATCAGCCCCGCCTACATCGTCCAGGACGGCGTGGTGCCGCGCACCTCGCTGCCGGAGGTGCTGCGGCGCATCGCCGAGCTGTCGGCGGAGTCGGGCATCCGGGTGGCCAACGTCTTCCACGCCGGCGACGGCAACCTGCACCCGCTGGTGCTGTTCGACGACGCCGAACCCGGGGCCGCCGAGCGCGCCGCCGAGGTCTCCGGCGCGATTTTGGACCTGTGCATCGAGCACGGCGGCTCCATCACCGGCGAGCACGGGGTGGGAGTGGACAAGGCGTGCCACATGCCCGAGATGTTCAGCCCCGCCGACCTGGAGACCATGGACCTGTTCCGCGGCGCGTTCGACCCCGCCGGGATCGCCAACCCCGAGAAGCTGCTGCCCACCCCGCGGCTGTGCGGCGAGCGGCCCGGCGTGCGCAAGGGCGTCCACCCGCTGGTGGAGCGGGGCGCGGCGGAGCAGTTCTGAGCGGGCGCGCCGGGGTCCGCGCCGCGCGGCGCGGCGGCGGACCGCGCGGCGGCGGGCGCCCGCGCGATGCGCGGCGCGCGAGAGGGGCACCCGGGCGAGCACGGCCGCCGGCCCGGCGCCCCCTGACCGGTTCGGCGGCCGAGGAGGCGGGCGCGTGATGCACGAGGCGACCACGACCACCCTGACCGAGGCGCTCAGCGCGGGCGGCGCGGCGGTGCGCGAGGGCACCTCCGCCGACGCCGTGCACGGCCGCGTGCCGCGCCTGGTCGCCACCCCGCCCGACACCGCCGCCGCCTCGGCGCTGCTGGCCGCCGCCCACCGCCACGGCCTGGCCTCGATCGCGCGGGGCAACGGCACGGCGCTGGCGTGGGGCGCCCCGCCGCTGCGCTGCGACCTGCTCGTCGACACCACCGCCCTCACCGGGATCGAACACGCGGCCGGCGACCTGGTGGTGCGCGCCGGCGCGGGCACCCCGCTGGCCGACCTGCGCGACCACCTGGCGCGGGCCGGGCAGCGGCTCACCCTGGACCCGCCGGTGCCCGGCGGCACCGTGGGCGGCGCCGTGGCCACCGGGCTGTCGGGGCCGCGCCGCATGCTGCACGGCCCCCTGCGCGACCTCATCATCGGCATGACCGTGGTGCGCGCCGACGGGGTCGCCGCGTCCTCCGGCGGGCGGGTGGTGAAGAACGTCGCAGGGTATGACCTGGGCAAACTGCACACCGGTGCGCTGGGCACGCTGGGGCTGATCACCTCGGTCACCTTCCGGCTGCACCCGGTACCGCCGGCGCTGCGGCTCGTCAGCGCCCAGGCGCCCGACGCCGCCGTCCTCCAGGAGTGGACGGCGCGGGCGCTGCGCTCGGCGGCGGTGCCCGCGGCCGTCGAACTCCGCTGGCCCGCCGAGGGGCCGCCCCGGCTCCAGGTGCTGCTGGAGGGCGCGCGGGGCGGGATCGACGCCCGCGCCGCCGAGGTCGCCGCCCTCCTGGACGCCCCGCACACCGCCGAGGCCCTGCCGCCCGACTGGGGCGCCCCGCCCGGCGGCGCGCGGGACACCCTGCTCAAGGTCACCGCGCCGGTGTCGGCGTCGGCCCTGGCGGCCCGCACCGTCCGCGAGGCCGCCCGCGCCCTGGGCACGTCGGCCGACGTCGGCGGCTCGGCGGGGGCGGGGGTCCTCTACGCCGCCCTTCCGGCCGACGCCGACCCCGAGGCGGTCGCGGGGGTCGTCGCGCGGGCGCGGGCGGCCCTCGCCGAGGCCGGGGGCACGCTCACCGTCGCGCGCACCGCGCCGCACCTGGCCGACCCCGCCCTCGACCTCGGTCTCGACCGCTGGGGACCGGTCGGCGGCCTCGCGCTGATGCGCGCGGTCAAGGACCGGTTCGACCCGCACCGCCTGCTGTCGCCGGGGCGCGGCCCCGGCGGCATGTGAGGCGCCGCACCGCGCCCCTGGTCCCCGCCGCCCCCGCACCACCGGCCCGACCGGCACCACCGGCTCACAAGGAGGACGCCGTGACCGACAGCGACACCGAGGCCGGGGCCGCCCGGCCCGCCCGCTCCTTCGACGACCTGCTCGGCGACTGCGTGCACTGCGGGTTCTGCCTGCCCACCTGCCCCACCTACGTGCTGTGGGGCGAGGAGATGGACTCGCCGCGCGGCCGGATCCACCTCATGGGCCAGGTCCGCCAGGACGACGTGCTCACCGACGCCGCCGTGCAGCACTTCGACAACTGCCTGGGCTGCCTGTCCTGCGTCAGCGCCTGCCCCTCCGGCGTGGCCTACGACGCGCTCATCGAGTCCACCCGCGCCCGGGTCGAGGCCGAGCACGAGCGCTCCCCCGGCGACCGGCTGCTGCGCGCGGCGGTCTTCGCGCTGTTCCCCCACCGGCGGCGGCTGGAGCTGCTGCGCGCGCCCCTGCGCGCCTACCAGGCCAGCGGGCTGTCCGCGCTGGTGCGGCGGACGCGAATCCTGGACCGCCTCGCGCCGCCGCTGGCGGCCATGGAGCGCATCGCCCCGCCAATCCGGGGCGGGGTGCCGCGCCTGCCCGCGCGCGTCCCGGCGCGGGGGCGGCGCCGCGCCGTGGTGGGCATGCTGACCGGGTGCGTGCAGGGGGCGTTCTTCCCGCAGGTCAGCACCGCCACCGCGCGCGTGCTGGCCGCCGAGGGCTGCGACGTGGTGGTGCCGCCCGAGCAGGGCTGCTGCGGCGCGCTGTCCGCCCACACCGGGCGCGCCGAGGAGGCGGCCCGGTTCGCCCGCGCCACGGTCGCGACGTTCACGCGGGCGGGGGTTGAGGCCGTGGTGGTCAACTCCGCCGGGTGCGGCGGCACCATGAAGCACTACGGGCGGGTGCTGGAGGAGGCCGGCGCCGCCCCCGCCGAGGTGCGCGCGGCCGAGGCGCTGTCGGAGCGCGTGGTCGACCTCACCGAGTTCCTGGCCGACCTGGGTCCACGGGCGCCCCGCCACCCGCTGCCCCTGCGCGCCGCCTACCACGACGCCTGCCACCTGTCCCACGGCCAGGGCGTCACCGCCCAGCCGCGCGCCCTGCTCGCCCAGATCCCCGACCTGGAGGTGGCCGACCTGCCCAACCCCGAAATCTGCTGCGGGTCGGCCGGGGTCTACAACCTGCTGCGCCCGGAGGCCGCGACCGACCTGGGCGACCGCAAGGGCGCCGACGTGTCCTCGACCGGAGCCGAACTGCTGGTGGCGGGCAACCCGGGGTGCTCCCTGCAAATCGCCTCCGCCCTGGAGCGCGCGGGCACCCCGATAGCCGTCGCCCACACCGCCCAGGTCCTCGACGCGTCGTTGCGCGGCCTGCCGCCCTCGGCTGTGCTGAGCCGCTGAGGACGAGGCCGAGGACGGCGAGGGGGCGGGGCGGGGGCGCGTGCGGGTACCGCTTCGGCCATCGGTCTCCACGGCCGATGGCCGATGAGGCCGCCCCGCGCCTCAGCTCTCCAGCGCCTCAACCACCGTGCGCCGGCATCGCGGCATGTGCGTCTCAGGCGGGCGCGTCCACGGAGTCCAGCAGGGTGGTCTCGCCTTCGGCGACGATGACCGCCGGGCCGCGCAGGCGGGCGCCGTCGGCGTCGAGGAACACGACGCACTCGCCGCCGGGCACGCGCACCCGCCAGGTGGCGCCCTCATCGGCCGGGGTGGCGGCGGCGGCCACCGCCACGATCCCGGTGCCGCAGGAGCGGGTCTCGCCCGCGCCGCGCTCGTAGACGCGCATGCGCAGGGTGCCCGGCGCGGCCACCGCGAAGACCTCGACGTTGGCCCCCTCGGGGAAGTCGTCGGGGTCCAGCCCGGGGGCGGCGGAGAGGTCGACGTCGTCGGGGTCGCGGTCGACCTGGCAGGCCAAGTGGGGGTTGCCCACGAACACCCGCTCCCCGTGCACGGTGCCGTCGGCGAGTTCGGCGGCGGACTCCCCGCGCCGCTCGGGGCGGCCCATGTCCACGGTGAGGTCGCCGTCGTCCTCGACCGTGACGCGCCGCGCGCCCGCGCGCGTGCCCACCGGGATCTCCGGCCCCTTTGCCAGTCCGCGGTCGAGCAGGTAGCGGGCGAAGACCCGCACACCGTTGCCGCACATCTCGGCGACGCTGCCGTCGGCGTTGCGGTAGTCCATGAACCACTCGCACGCGGCGGAGGAGGCGGCCGGGCCGGTCAGCGCCTCGCCCAGGGCGGCGGTGCGCACCACGCGCAGCACGCCGTCGCCGCCGATGCCGGCGCGGCGGTCGCACAGCGCGGCGACCTGGGCGGGCCGCAGGTCCAGGGCGCCCTCGGGATCGGGGATGATCACGAAGTCGTTCTCGGTGCCGTGGCCCTTGGCGAATCGCATGGAGATCATCTTAGGAGCAGCCAGGGCAACGCACGCCCACCGTCCGGCCGCTGCCACACTGGAGGGACGGACGTGGACAAGGACGACGCGTGAGGAGGTCCGCGACATGGCAGCGCGATCCACGGGGGCGGACCGCCCGGGCGCGGTCCGATGACCGCCGCCGCGAACGCGGCGGGCGGCCCGCCGGTGATCGCCGTCGTGGGGCCCACGGCCGCCGGGAAGTCCGACCTCGCCGTCGAACTGGCGCTGCGGCTGGGCGCCCGCCGGGGCGCGGCCGAGATCATCAACGCCGACTCCATGCAGCTCTACCGGGGCATGGACATCGGCACCGCCAAGCTCACCGTGGCGGAGCGGCGGGGCGTGCCCCACCACCTCCTCGACATCTGGGACGTCACCCGCGCCGCCAACGTCGCCGAGTACCAGGACCTGGCGCGCGCCCTCATCGACGGCCTGCGCGGGCGCGGCGCCGCCCCCGTGCTGGTCGGCGGGTCGGGGCTGTACGTGCGCGCCGCCCTGGACGAACTCGACTTCCCCGGCACCGACCCCGCCGTGCGGGCGCGCCTGGAGGAGGAGCTGGAGCGCCGGGGACCCGCGCCCCTGCACGCCCGGCTGGCCGAGCGCGACCCCGAGGCCGCGCGGGCGATCCTGCCCGGCAACGGGCGGCGCATCGTGCGCGCGCTGGAGGTGATCGAGCTGACCGGGCGGCCGTTCACCGCCACCCTGCCCGAGCACACCTCGCACTACCCGTGCGTGCAGATCGGCCTGCGCGTGCCGCGCCCGGTGCTCGACGACCGCATCGAGGAGCGCGTGGCGCGGATGTGGCGGGCCGGGCTGGTGGAGGAGGTCCGCGCGCTGCGCGACGCCGGCCTCGCCGAGGGCCGCACCGCCTCGCGGGCGCTGGGCTACGCCCAGGCGCTGCGGTTCCTGGCCGGTGAGTGGACCGAGGAGGAGGCCCGCGAGGAGACCGTGCGGGCCACCCGCCGCTTCGCCCGCCGCCAGGAGTCCTGGTTCCGCCGCGACCCCCGGGTGCACTGGCTCGACCACGGCGACCCCGACCTCACCGAGCGCGCGTTGGAACTGGTGCACGCGGCCTGGCCCGACCCGGCGGCGACCGGCGGCCACTGAGCCCTGACTGGGAGCGCGCCCCCGCCGCTGGACGGACGGTCCGCACCGCAGGGGCGGCCGCTACAGGCGTTCCCCGACCGAGGGAGCACGGTCCAGCATCTGCCTGACCCGCATGCCTTCTGCGCGTGAGGCCACCCTCGGCAGCGGGGCGAAGTCGTCGGGAAGCACGTCCAGCAGGCTCAGCACCCGGTCTCCACCGCGCAGCGTGATCAGCAGCTCGCACCGCAGGTGGCGGGGAACGTCGGGGCGGTGGGACAGGCCGTGCCACAGGGCCGGCCACAGGTAGTGCGTTCCCTCGGGCGCCGTGTTCGCCCGCACCCACGCCGGGTCCAGGCACTGGTTCAGGCTGAGGACACCCGCCCGCTCCTCCAGCCGGAGCAGCGAGGCCGAGTCGATGACCTTGACCTCGCGAGGCAGTGGCTGATCGACGTGCATCGCCCCATACTGCCCGGCAGCGCCCCCGGCGCCGAGCGGGCGACCACCCTTGCGGCGGCGTGTTTCGGCCTGTTTGCATCCACTTTGCCGACGCGCCGAATGCGCCGAGTAGAACACGGGTACGACGCCGCCATGACGACTGCGGTGGAGTACCCGGCCGGCGCCCCCTGCTGGATGGATCTTTCCGTGCCCGACCTGGACCTCGCCCGGCGGTTCTACGGCGGCGTCCTGGGCTGGGAGTTCGACGACCTGCCCTACTCCATGGCCCGCCTGAACGGCCGCCGCGTCGCCGGGCTCTCGCAGCGCTGGGGACCCGACCCCGAGGCCGAGGCCGCGCGCTCCGCCGCGTGGACCGTCTACCTGGCCACCCAATCCCTCGCAGGCACCCTGGAGGCCGTCACCAACGCCGGCGGCCGGCCGCTGGGCGTGCCGCAGGACATCGGCGACCTCGGCGCCATGGCCATCGCCCGCGACCCCGCCGGCGCGGTGTTCGGAATGTGGGAGCCCGGCACCCTGCGCGGGGCCGAGGCGTACGGCGAGCCGGGCGCGCCGGTGTGGTCGGAGGTGACCAGCGGCGACGTGGAGGCGGCGAGCGCGTTCCTGGTGCGGGTGTTCGGCTACGAGCCCGAACGGCTCGCCGGCTACGACTTCGTCACCCTCTACAGCGGCGGCACACCGGTGTGCGGCGTCTACGGCGGCACCGCCGACCGCCCCAGCCGGGGCCTGGCCGCCTGGCTGACCTACTTCGCCGTGCGCAGCGCCGACGACGCGGCCGCCCTCGCCCAGGACTCCGGCGGCACGGTGGTCGACCCGCCCGCGGACTCCCCGTTCGGCCGCCGGTGCCTGCTGGCCGACCCCTTCGGCGCCCGGTTCGCCGCGGTCGAACCCGCCGAGCGCTCCGGACCGGCCGGGCCGACCGCTCCCCCGCCCGCGCCGCGCTGAACACGCCGGGGGACGGTGCCTGGCCGCCCGCTCCGGCCGGGCCGGGGTCCGCGTCCTCGCTGAACACACCCGCGCTCATGCTCGCGCCCGTACCCGGCCGGACACGTCCGCGCCCGCGCGCCCGCGTCCGGCCGGCCCGCGCGCCCACGGCCAAGCGCGGCGCCTCGGACGTGCCGCCCCGTCAGCGGGCCGCTGCCTCCACTCCCCCGGCCTCCTGGGTCCACACCGCCACGAAGTAGCCCACGCCGTACGGTGCCTCGTGCGCCAGCAGCTCGCCGCGCAGCGGCCTTCCCTCCGGTAGGGCGCGGGCGGCGCCCGCCAGGACCTGCCAGGCGGGGCGGCCCTGGGCCATCAGCCGCTCGGCCGCGCGCGGCTCCAGGCGCGCCAGCGCGTCGGCGTCGGCGGCCGCCAGGGCCGCGGCGACCGCACGGTCGAAGGCGGGGGCCTGGGGGTCGGCGGGGGCCGGGGCCGCCTCGCCGTTGCGCGCGCTGCCGTCGCCCATCACCAGCAGCGCCACCCGCCGCCCGGCCCCGGCCAGCGCGGCGCCGCGCGCCAGGCAGCGCTCGGGGCCGGCGGCGGCGGCCACCTCCGCGTACCGGTCGGGGCGCACGCCCGCGCGCTCGGCCAGCCACCGCCCCACCGTCAGCGCCGGCGGCAGCACCGGCTCCCCCGGCCCCACCCGCAGCGGCACCCCGAAGTCGGCGAACCCGCCGCCCGCCCCGGCCGGGTGGTCGCGGTCGCGCGCGCCCGCCCCCACCACCGCCACCACGTCGGGGCCGGAGGCGGCCAGGGCCGCCACGGCGCGGTCGCAGGCCGCCCGCAGCCCGGCGAGTTCGGCGGCGGCACCCGCCGCGACCTGCGGGACGAGCAGCGGCGGGTGGGGGCACACGGCGGCGGCGGTCAGCACACCGGCAGGCTACCCGCCCACCGTTGACGGCTTCCTAACGCCGGACGCCCTTGCCGCCGCCCGCCCGCCCCGCCTAGGTTGACTTCATGACCGGATTTGAAATCTGGTCAAACAGTCACAGCGTCCGGCCCCCGCGCCGGACCCGCCCGCATCCGCCTCCGACACCGAACAGGAGCCGTTCCGCCCGTGACGCAGCACCCCGTGGACGACCAGCACCCGCCCGCCCCCGCCGCGGCCGACACCGAACGCGAGGCCCGCGCCGAGCGGATCCTCGCGGCCGCGGCGGACCTGCTCGTCTCCCTGGGCTACCGCCGGGTCACGGTCGAGGACGTCGCCCGCCGCGCCGACATCGGCAAGGGCACCGTCTACCTGCACTTCCGCACCAAGGAGGTGCTGTTCCTCTCCGTGGTCCTGCGGTCGCAGGAGGCCATGATGCGGCGCCTCATCGACGGCATCCGCGCCGACCCCCATCAGGTGCGGCCCTCCGAACTGGCGCGCGCCTCCTACCTGCTGGTCCACGAGGACCCCGTGCTGCGCGCCGTCGTGGTGGGCGACCCCGACACCCTGGGCTTCCTGGCGCGCGGCGGCGCCAAGCACATGCGGGCGCTGATGGACCAGCGCCGCGACACCATGCGGGACTACTTCGCCGTCCTGCGCGAGCACGGCGTGCTGCGCGGCGACCTGCCCGTGGACGCCCAACTGATGCTCTACATGCACGTCTTCACCGGGTACTTCCTGGCCGAGCCGCTCGCCGCCGTGTTCTTCCCCGAACCCGACCCCGTGACCGAGCGGGCCGACCTGCTCGCCCACGTCCTGCGCACCTCCATCGAGGCCGCGCCGGACGACCCCGGCCCCGACCGCGCCGCCGCGCCCCACGTCATCGCCGTGTTCGACCGGGTGCTGACCGCGGTGCGGACCGAACTCGCCACCCAGAAACGCACCTGACGCCCCTTGAGGAGGGCACCATGACCGCACCCACCCCCCAGCACGAGAGCCCCGACTCCGCCACCGTGAGCCTGCTCGACCCCGACCTGCTCGCCGACCCCTACACCGGGTTCGCCCGGCTGCGCGAGGCCGCGCCCGTCCAGCGCGTGCGCCACCTCGACGGCAGCACGATGTGGCTGGTCACCCGGCAGGACGACGTCCGCACGGTGCTGGACGACCCCCGGTTCGTCAACGACCCCGGTCGCATCGAGGGCGGCCCCGGCGACAAGCGCGCCCAGATGATCACCACGTTCGGGATCCCCGAGGAGTACATCCCCTACCTCGCCGACACGATGCTGGACGCCGACCCGCCCGACCACACCCGGCTGCGCAAGCTGGTCTCGCGCGCCTTCACCGTGCGCCGCGTCAACGCGCTGCGGCCCCGCGTCGAGGAGATCACCGACGACCTGCTGGACCGCCTGCCCGCGGCCGCCGGAGACGACGGCGCCGTGGACCTGGTCGAGCACTTCGCCTACCCGCTGCCCATCACCGTCATCTGCGAGATGGTCGGCGTGCCCGAGGCCGACCGGCCGCTGTGGCGCGACTGGGGCGCCCGGATGATGGGCCTGGACCCGGCCAGCATGTCCTCGGCCTTCCGCGAGATGATCGACCACATCCACGGCATGGTGGAGGAGCGCCGCGCGCGCCCGGCCGACGCCCTGCTCGACGCGCTGATCGCCGTGCGCGACGACGACGGCGACCGGCTCACCGAGACCGAACTGGTCACCATGGTCCTCACCCTGGTCATCGCCGGCCACGAGACCACCGCCCACCTGATCGGCAACGGCACGCACGCGCTGCTCACCCACCCCGAGCAGGCCCGCATGCTGCGCGAGGACCCCGCCCTGGCGCCGGGCGCCGTGCACGAGCTGATGCGCTGGTGCGGCCCCGTGCTGATCACCCGGCCGCGCTGGGCCGCCGAGGACGTCGTCCTCGCCGACACCCTGGTCCGCAAGGGCGAGGGCGTGGAGGCGGTCCTCGTCTCGGCCAACCACGACCCCCGCCACTACCCCGACCCGACGCGGCTGGACATCACCCGCACCTACGACACGCGCGGCGAGCACCACCTCGGGTTCGGCCACGGCCTGCACTACTGCCTGGGCGCGGCGCTGGCCCGCCAGGAGGGCGAGGTCGCCTTCACCCGGCTGCTGAGCCGCTACCCCGACCTGGCGCTGGCCGTGCCCGAGGACGAGGTGCGGTGGATGCCGCGCCCGGGGCTGCGCCGGCTGATCGAGCTGCCGCTGCGCCTGGGGTGACACGGGCCGGGCCGCCGGCAGCGCCGACCGGACGCGGGCACGCCCGGCGCGGCGGGGCCGGCGGCCCTCCACCCGCGTGCGGCGCGGGGGCGCCACCGCCGGGGCCGCCCACGGGGAGCCCCCGAACCGGTCGGCCCGCCGCGCCCGCGCGGAGTAAGGTCGAAGGCATGGAGTCCTGCCCCGTGCCGATCTCCGCACCCCGGACCCGTGTGGGCCGCCGCTGCCGATGGGAGGCACACCACCCGCACGCCCGGACCCCGCCCCCGGGCACCCGCCCCGGCGCGCGCTGCCGGCTGCGGCCGGGCGGCACCCGCCGCAGGCCGGGGACGGCGGGCTAGGCCGACCCCGGACCGGCCCTCTACATACCGGCCCTAATACGGACCGGCCCTAGTCCAGGGCGCAGCCGCCGGTGGCCGCGGGCAGCGGCGCGGGCACGCCCACCTTCGGCATGCCCAGCAGCACGCCCGGCGCCTGCGGTGCGCGGCCGTTGCGCGCGGCCCAGGCGTCGCCGGCCCGCGTGGGCCGCACCGCGCGCACCCCGGAGTCGGCCACCAGGTGGTGCGGGGCGGCGTAGGTGACCTCGACGGTGGCGAGGTCGCCGGGCCGCAGCCGCTCGGCGGCGGTGTCGTCGACGGCGAAGTGCACCAGCCGGTTGTCGGGGGCGCGCCCCGACAGCCGCCGCCGCTCGCCGTCCTTGCGGCCCTCGCCCTCGGCCACCAGCAGCTCGACCTCGCGGCCCACCAGCTTCTGGTTCTCCTCCCAGGAGATGCGCTCCTGGAGTTCCAGCAGCCGCTCGTAGCGCTCCTGCACGACCTCCTTGGGAAGCTGGTCGGGCATGTCGGCGGCGGGGGTGCCCGGCCGCTTGGAGTACTGGAAGGTGAACGCCGCCGCGAACCGGGCCTCGCGCACGACCTCAAGCGTCTCGGTGAAGTCGGCCTCGGTCTCGCCGGGGAACCCGACGATGATGTCGGTGGTGATGGCGGCCTCGGGCATGGCCTCGCGCACCTTGGCCAGGATGCCCAGGTAGCGCTCGCGCCGGTAGGAGCGGCGCATGGCCTTGAGCACCCGGCTGGACCCCGACTGGAGCGGCATGTGCAGTTGCGGCATGACGTTGGGGGTCTCGGCCATGGCCTCGATGACGTCGTCGGTGAAGTCGCGCGGGTGCGGCGAGGTGAACCGCACGCGCTCCAGTCCCTCGATGCCGCCGCAGGCGCGCAGCAGCTTGGAGAACGCCTGGCGGTCGCCGAACTCGCTGCCGTAGGCGTTGACGTTCTGGCCCAGCAGGGTGACCTCGGCGACGCCCTCGGCCACCAGCGCCCGCACCTCGGCCAGGATGTCGCCGGGGCGGCGGTCCTTCTCCTTGCCGCGCAGGGACGGCACGATGCAGAAGGTGCAGGTGTTGTTGCAGCCCACCGAGATGGCCACCCACGCGGCGTAGGCGGACTCGCGGCGGCTGGGCAGGGTGGAGGGGAACGCCGAGAGCGACTCCTCGATCTCGACCTGGGCCTCGCGCTGGACGCGGGCGCGCTCCAGCAGCACCGGCAGCGAGCCGATGTTGTGGGTGCCGAACACGACGTCGACCCAGGGGGCGCGGCGCACGATCTCGCCGCGGTCCTTCTGCGCCAGGCAGCCGCCCACGGCGATCTGCATGCCCGGATGGGAGTCCTTGACCGGGCGCAGGTGCCCGAGGTTGCCATACAGGCGGTTGTCGGCGTTCTCGCGGACCGCGCAGGTGTTGAACACGACGACGTCGGCGGTGGTGCCCTCGGCTGCGCGTGCGTAGCCCGCGTCCTCCAGCAGGCCGGACAGCCGCTCGGAGTCGTGGACGTTCATCTGGCAGCCGTAGGTGCGCACTTCGTAGGTACGGCTCTGGCTCACCGCTCCAGGCTAGTGGCTGCCACCGACCGCCCGGGGCGCGCGGTGCGGCCCGCGCCGCGCCGCGCGCCCCGGCCGCCTCAGCTTGCCGCCGGCGCCGCCGAGGGGGCGGCCTGGGTCCGGCCGCCGCGGCCGGCCCAGTACTGCCAGGCGAACAGCGCGGCGCCCACGACGAACCCGGCGACGTCGCCCTGCCAACTGGCGTGCAGCAGCGCCAACCCGCCCAGGGCCGTCGCGATGCGCACCGCCCAGTTGATGTCGGTGCGCAAATGGCCCACCACCGCGATACCGACCAGGACGATGCCCAGCACCGCCGTGAGGAAGGCCCACGTGCCCTCCACCCAGCCGGTCTCCTGGAGCAGCAACTGCGGGGAGAACACGAACATGTAGGGCACCACGAACCCCGACACCGCGATCCGCACCGAGTACACGCCCGTCATGATCGGGTTGCCGCCGGAGATGCCCGAGGCGGCGTAGGCCGCCAGGCACACCGGCGGGGTGATGTCGGCCATCACCCCGAAGTAGTAGACGAACATGTGCGCCATCAGCAGCATCGCCACGGTCGGCTCGGCCAGGTCGGCCTGGAGGATCGCGATGATGGCCGGCGCCGCCAGGGTGGCGGTGATGACGTAGTTGGCGGTGGTCGGCACGCCGATGCCCAGGATCAGGCAGGCCAGCATCGACAGCAGCAGCGTGCAGAACAGCAGGCTCTGGGTGGGGTCGAGCAGCCCGAAGGTGATGAGCTGGAGCCCCGGCGAGAGCACGTCCTCGGCCAGGTTCACCAGCCCGCCGCTCAGCCGCAGGCCCAGCCCGGTCAGCGTGATGACGCCGGCGATGATGCCGGCCGCCGCGCACGCGATGATGATCGGAATTGCCACCCGGGTGGCGTCGACCAGGCCGTCCAGCAGCGTCCACAGCGTGAGCCGGTCGTCCATGCCGCGCCACCGGCGCAGCGCCAGCGCCACCAGTTGGGCCAGCAGGTTCACCCCGACCGTCAGCGCGATGGCGCCCATGGCCGAGCGGATCGGCGAGAAGCCCAGCGACAGCAGCACGAACAGGCCGATGATGGGCACCAGCAGGTAGCCCTTGGTGGCCATCAGCATCCGCACGTTGGGCAGCAGCTCGCGCGGCACGCCCCGGATGCCCAGCTTCTTGGCGTCGTAGTGCACCACCACGAACTGGGCGATGAAGAACAGCAGCGCCGGCACGATCGCCGCCTGCATGATCTGGAGGTAGGGCACCCCGGTGAACTCGATCATGATGAACGCCGCCGCGCCCATCACCGGCGGGGCGATCTGCCCGCCGGTGGAGGACGCCGCCTCCACCGCGCCCGCGTAGTTGGGGCTGTAGCCCGAGCGCTTCATCATCGGGATGGTGAACGCGCCGTTGCTGACGGTGTTGGCCACCGAGCTTCCGGTGATGGTGCCCGAGAACGCGCTCGTCACCACCGCCACCTTGGCGGTGCCGCCGGTGGTGCCGCCGGTCAGGCCCAGCGCCAGGTCGGTGAAGAACCGCTCCATGCCGGTGCGCGCCAGCATCGCCGAGAAGATCAGGAACAGGAAGATGAACGTCGAGGAGATCGCCAGCGGGGTGCCGAACACGCCCTCGGTGCCCAGGAACAGCGTCGAGACGATCCGGTCGATGCTGTAGCCGCTGTGGTGCAGGAACCCGGGCAGGAACGGCCCGAAGAACGCGTAGGCCAGCATCAGCCCGGCCAGGATCACCAGCGCCGCGCCCAGTGTGCGCTGGGCGGCCACCAGGACCAGCAGCAGGCCCACCGTGCCCACCGCGACGTAGACGGGGTTGATGACGCCCACCGAGCTGACGATGTCCTCGTAGGCGAAGAACAGGAACAGGCCCGCGCCGGTGCCCAGCAGCGCCAGCAGCACGTCGGCCGCCGGCATGCCCATCGGCTGCCAGGGCACGTAGCGCGCGGCCTGCACCAGCGCCAGGATCGCCGCGCCGGGCGCCCACACGTACCAGTCGGCGATGCCCTCCACCTGCACGTAGACGATCAGTCCGATGCCGGCGGCGATCAGCCCCCAGCCGTACCAGCGCTGCCGCCGGGTGTCCTGGGGGGTCGAGGGGTAGAGCAGGAACACCAGGCCCAGGCCCAGCGCCAGGTGGAAGGAGCGCTGCTGGAGCCCGGGCAGGGTGCCGAAGTAGCCGGTGTAGAGGTGGAATAGCGACAGCGCCAGGCCCACCGCGAAGATCGTCCAGCGCCACACGGCGCGGATGTCGCGGCGGGTGCCGGCGGTCTCCTCGGCCAGGTTGTGGCCCTCGAGTTCGGCGACCTCCTTCTGTAGCTCGATGTCGCTGAAGTCGTCGGCGCCCTTCTGCGGCGGCGCCGTCGACGGCGGATCCGTCGTCATCGCCCATCCCCTTCCTGTCGCCGCGGACCGCGTCGCGGCCCGCGCCCGCTGATCACGGCCAGGCGCCCGGCGCGCCCTGGACGCTCCACTCCACCCGCGTGCCGCGCTCCACCACGTCCAGCAGCCGCAGCCGCCGCCCGTCGGGGAAGGTGAGGACGTGGTCGACCCGGGGGCCGCCCACCATCTGCTGCACGCGGTCCAGCGGCCGGTCGTGGTGCAGCACCCGGTAGCCCTCGTCGGTGCGCAGGAAGGTCGTGGTGACCGAGCCGATGCGCTCGGGGCCGGCGGGCAGGTTCGCGCCGAAGGTGTCGAAGCGCATCTCCGCCATGGCCAGCCGGCCCGGCGGGGCGACGGAGAACACCTCCTCCACCGGCCGCTTGCTCACCGAGTGGGTGTGGCGCAGCACCACGTGCTCGCCCACGGCCACCGGGTGGGCGTGCAGCACCCGGCCCGCGTCCAGGTCGGCCACCACGAAGCGCAGCCGGCGGCCGGGCACGGCGGCGCCGGGGACCGCCGCCACCGCGACGGCGGCGGCCGCCCCCGCCAGCCCGCGCAGGACGCGGCGGCGCCCGGGACCGAGCCCGCGCGCCGCCCCGACTGCGCCGGCCGCGCCGCGCGCCCTACTCGCCGAGGACGCCCTCTTCCTCGTAGTAGCGCTCCGCGCCGGGGTGGAGCTGGACCGGGCCCTGGCTCTCCACGGCGGTGTCGAGCTGGATCTGGCCGCCGACGTCGTGGCCGATGTCGCCGGCACCCTCGTACAGCTCCTTGACCAGGTTGTAGGCCGTCTCCTCGTCGAGGTCGGCGGTGGTGTAGAGCGCGGCCCAGTTGGTGACGGTCTCGGCGGCCTCGGTCTGGCCGTTGTAGGTGTCGGCCTCGATCGTCATGGCGCTGTAGCTGGGGTTGTCCTCCATGAGCTGGTCCAGGCCGTCGCCGGTGATGTCGACCAGCCGGATGTCGTTCTGGGTGGCGACCTGCTCGATGGAGCCGGCCGGCAGCGCCAGGATCGCGAAGGCCGCGTCGGTCTGGCCGTCGCCGAGCTTGGTGGCGGCCTCCTCGAAGGTGCTGTCGAACGCCTCGATGTCGTCCAGGCTCATGCCGTAGGCGTCGAGGATCTGCTCGGCGGCGACGGCCGTGCCGCTGCCGGGCGGGCCGATGTCGACGCGCTTGCCCTCCAGGTCCTCGATCGTCTCGATTCCGGAGTCGGCGGTGGTGACGATCTGGAGCACCTCGGGGTAGACATTGCCGAGGAAACGCACGTTGTCGGGGTTGGACAGCGGGTCGTCGGCGAATTCCGCGCCGCCTTCGACGGCGCTGGCGGCCACACCGTTGATGGCCATCACCAATTCGTTTTCGCCCTGGTCCAGAAGTCGCATGTTCTCCACCGAGGCGCCGCTGGCCTGCGTGCTGACGTTGACGCCCTCGATGTTCTGCGACCAGATCTCGGCGATTTCGCCGCCCAGGGGGTAGTACGTGCCGCCGGTGCTGCCCGTGGCCATGCTCAGCTCGCCACCGGCCCCGGCGTCCCCGACACCGCAGCCGCCGAGCGCGATGACGCCCGCCGCCGCTGCCGCCGACACGCCCGTCAGTCGCCTGCTCGTGGGTCTGGTCCTCATTGCGCGTCCTTTCCGCAAGGGCGCCGCGCCGGGGGTCGCCCGGCGAGGGCCACTGAAGTGCCTAAGGCGGATTCCGGCCCGGAACATTGGCTGGACTATAGACAGCGGGTCGGTACCGCGGCGCTCCGGGCGCATTACAAGTAGGGAACGAATAAGCCGTGGCGGCGAAGTGCCGCACAGTGCCTACTTTCAGCCCTATTCCGATCGCGGAGAGCACAGTCGGGGACACCGGCCTACTGCGCTCGGCCGCACATACCACTAAGGTCGACATGTCGTTCCATAAGCCCACAGAGTGCAAAGTTTCCACATGACCGACCGCGTGACGGCCCCCTACGGCGCCTGGCCATCGCCCATCGCTGCCAGCGACGTCTCCCGAGGTGAGCGCCTGCTGGGCTACCCCAGCGTCATCGGCGCGCAGACCTGGTGGGAGGAGTCCCGCCCCGAGGAGGGCGGGCGCACCACCGTCATGCACCGCGGCGCCGACGGCAGCGTCGCCGAACTCCTCCCCGCACCCTGGGACGCCCACACCCGCGTCCACGAGTACGGCGGGCGGTCCCACCTGCCCGTCCCCCGGCGCGACGACAAGGCCATCACCCGCTACGGGATCGTCTTCGCCAACCTCACCGACCAGCGGCTCTACCTGCTGGAACCCGGCGCCTCGGCGCCCCGGCCCATCAGCCCCGAGCCGCCCGCGCCCGGCGCGCTGCGCTACGCCGACTTCGCGCTCAGCCCCGACGGCAAGCGGCTGCTGTGCGTGCGCGAGAGCCACCCCCACCCCGCCGCCGACGGCACCCCGGCCCGACCCCGGCGCGCGATCGTCTCACTGCCGCTGTCGGGACGCGCCGCCGAGGACCCCGGCGCCGTCACCGAACTCGTCTCCGGCGCCGACTTCTACGCCTGGCCCACGCCCTCCCCCGACGGGCGCCACCTGGTGTGGGTGTCGTGGAACCACCCGCGCATGCCCTGGGACGGCACCGAACTGCGGGTCGGCACGCTCGCCGACGGCGGCGTCACCAACGTCTACACGCTCAAGGGCGGCATCAACGAGTCGGTGCTGGCGCCCGTCTGGCGCGACGACAGCACCGTCTGCTTCGTGTCGGACTGGCCGGGCTGGTGGAACCTGTACGAGATCGGGCTCACCGGGCCCGCCATCGCGCTGTACCCGGCCGAGGAGGAGTTCGCCCACGGCTTCCCCGGACTGGGCCAGCGACCCTACGCCCGCCTGGCCGACGGCCGCCTGGTCGCCCTGTCGGGCAACGCCGACCTCACCCCCGGGGTCTACGACCCCGCCACCGCCGACCTCACCCCGCTGGAGACCGGCGGCGCGGGCCTGACCAGTTGGCTGTCGCTGGAGAGCGACGGGCACACCGTCGTCGGGCTGGCCGGCGGGCCGCGCACCCCGCTGAGCCTGGTGCGCCTGGACGCCGACACCGGCCGCACCGAGGTGCTGCGCCGCGCCGCCGAGCACCTGCCCGAGCCCGGCTACCTGCCCGAGCCGCGCGCCATCACCGTGAGCGGGCGCTACGGCGCCACCGTGCACGCCACCGTGTACCCGCCCACCCACCCCGGGATGCGGGGCGAGGGGCCGGCGCCCTACGTGGTGTGGGCGCACGGCGGGCCGGTCGGCAAGGCGCTGGGGCTGCTCGACCTCGCCAAGGCGTTCTACACCAGCCGCGGGATCGGGGTCCTCGACGTCAACTACGGGGGATCGGTCGGGTTCGGGCGCACCTACCGCGAACGGCTGCACGGCCAGTGGGGCGTCGTGGACGTGGAGGACGTCACCGCGGCGGCGCGGGCCCTGGTGGACCAGGGGGAGGCCGACCCCGCGCGGCTGGCCGTGCGCGGCGCCAGCGCCGGCGGGCTGACGACCCTGCTGGCGCTCACCGGCGACACCTTCGCCTGCGGCACCTCCGCCTGGGGCGTGACCGACCTGCTCCGGCTGGCCGGGGAGACCCACGACTTCGAGTCGCGCTACCTCGACGGCCTGATCGGACCGCTGCCCGGGTACGCGGCCACCTACCGGGAGCGCTCGCCCATCGACCGCGCCGGGGAGATCGCCCGGCCGGTGCTGCTGCTCCAGGGGTCGGCCGACCCGGTGGTGCCGGCCAACCAGGCCCACACGCTGGCGGCGGGGCTGTCGGAGCGGGGCGTCCGGCACGCGCTCATCGAGTTCCAGGGTGAGGGGCACGGGCTGCGCGCCGCCGACAACCGCCGGCGCGCGCTGGAGGCGGAGCTGGCGTTCTACGGGGAGGTCTTCGGCTTCACCCCCAAGGGGGTGCCGCCGATCGCGCTCGGCACCGAGTACGCCCCGGTGCGAGTGGGCGCGGCGCCGCAGCGGTCGGACGGCGCGGGCACCGGCCACGATCACGGGGCAGGGTTCGGGTCCGGAGCCGGAGCCGGGGGCGAGACCGAGGCCGAGGGCGAGACCGACCTGGACCTGGTGGCCGAGCCGCTGCCGCCGCTCGACGGCCCCGACCCCCGGGCGGGCGCCCAGGAGGGCATGGCGGCGGGCCGCGACCACGGCGAGGGGTAGCGGGGACGGCCCGGGGGCGGGGTGAGCCGGGCGAGGAAGGGCCGGCGTGGGCGGGGATGTGAAGCGCGGAGCGGATCTGGACCCGACGATCATGGCGGACTATCTTGAGCGGATCTCCCACGCATCAGACCACCCTCCCTCCCTCCGCAGTGGAAAGCAGCGCCCCATGAAAGAACAACCGGATTCGGCCGCCAGCGAGCGGAAAACCGTTCGCCCCAACCTCAAAAGAGGCGGCATGGCCGCAGGTGCGATCGCGCTCGCCATCGGAGCGGGCGCGCTTTGGAACGGAGGCTCATCCCCGTCGCCCAAAGCCGACCTCGTCCGAACGTCGCAGCAGGCGGTGACGGCCGCCGAGGGCATCAGCACGTCGGTCAGATCGTTCATCAACGCGCTGCCCACAGCCGAGCAGGACGCGTTCTGGCAGCGCCGGGACCTGGGAAACGATCCCGGCCTCAACGGCTCCCGCGTCAACGACACCGCGCACTCCTCCCTCGAACTGGGGTACGTGCGGGCGGGCGACCTCGGTGAGCGCGCGGTGGCCATCAATCGCGCGCTCACCGCCGCCGAAAGGGACCTCAAGACCTATACCAAGGGCGCGTACAAGGCGACCGACGGCAACGGCATCCTGCCCGAGAACCCGCAAAGCGCCACCCTGGAGGACTATCGCAAGTTCCTCCACAACTCCGCCGAGCGCGTCTCGACGCTTCACTCAGCCGTCAACCGCGTTGCACCGTCCGTTGAACACAACAAGGACGCGAAAGCCGCACTGGACGGCATGCAGCGTTGGGCCATCCACTTCCCGGGCAAGGAGGAAATCGACGCCGGTGTCGTGGGGGAGAACCGCTCGACCAACAACGCCCTGGCGCCGAGCCTGAGCCCGAAGTCGTTGGCTGCGGCCACCACCGCCACGGCCCGCAAGTCACACGCCGCCGCCCCTCGGGCGAACGCGGCCCACCGCATGCCGAGGGCGAACACGTCCGGCAGAGCCGCACTCTAGCCCCCAGCGGCGCGGCCCGGAGGTCAAGCGCTCTCCGGACCGCGCCGCGCTGCCGTCCCCATCCCTGACCTAGCGCGTCCCAGGTCAGCGGCCATCTGCTCGCCCGACGGTGGTCAACGCGAGCGACGGGGCGGCAACGCGGCGGGGGGTCGGGGCGCGCGAGGCAGGCTCGGCGTGGCGTCGGTCCCCCACCTCCCGTCTGCGTCAACTCAATCCGCGACCGGGTTTCCGCTGCTCCCGACGGCGGGCGGCGGACGGTGAGTGGCGGGCGGCGCCCTTAGTAAGGCGCCAGCGTCGCGGCCTGTCCGCCCGCGTCGTTGCCACTGCGGCGCTGCGGCCCTCCTCCTGCTCGGGCGCGGGCGGGGCGGAGTCGGTTCCGCCCGCCAGGCTCGCGGTGATCCTCTGGCGCAGGTCGCGCATCTCCGCGACGCCCTCGCGGACGCGCCGCGTTCCGCGCGACAGGGCCGTGTGGGTGTCGTGCCCGCGCCGGTGCGCGGCCTGGGTGCTGCCCGCCAGGAACCGCACCGCCACCGCGGGGTTCATCCGGTCGGCCGTGGCGTAGCCGCCGACCTGCTCCGGGTCGAGCCGCGCCCACTTCTCCCGGATCTCGGCGGCGTGGCGCGCCCGGTCCGCCGCCGCCTGCGGCGGCACCCCTGCGGCGGCCGGACGGTCCAACTCCGGGAGAAGGTCCACCAGCGCGGCCCGCTCCCGCGCCCAGTCGCGCAGAGCGGCCACGGCCTGCTCCACGTCGACGTTCAACTGGCCCCGGATCATGCCGTGCTTGTGCTCGGCCCAGGGGAACCACGTTTTCGCGTCCGCGCTCAGCGGCGGGAACTCGATGTCGAACGCCATGCCGGCCTTTCCTCGTCCACCCGGGCCGCGCGGCGGTGCCGGGAACCGCGCCGTCGCCCGGGGGCGATCATCGCGCGTGCGCACCCAGGTGGCAAGACCGCGTCGTGCGCGGGAGCGACATGGATCCCGCCCTCGGACCGCCCCGCCCGCAGAGGGAGCGCCGGGACTCGGGGAGCATCTGGACGCCAGGGCTCCGAGAGCACCGGCCCGGAAACCGGACTACGTCGCCTTGGGTGCGGCGCGGCGGGCGGAACCGGGCGTCGGCGCCTGCGGGCGGCGCTTGACGCGCCGGGCGTTCGATCGCCCGGCGGCCAGTGTCTCGGCGTTCATCGGCAGGGCGCCCGGCAAGTCCTTCACCGTCTTGGCCGACTCCGCGGTATTCGCCGTCTTCACGGCGCTCGCAGCCGCCGTGAACAGGCCGCTCTCCAGCGCATGCTCGTCGCTGCGCTGCGCTGCGTCGATCTCCGTGGGCGACGGGAACTGCCGCACGTACTCCCGCGTGTTCGCCACCAACGCGGCGGCCTGCTCCTCCTGCGCGGTGCCGCGCCGGGTGGCGGCGTAGCGCTCCGCCCACTTCGCCACCGCGTTCAGGACCTGTCCGGAGTTGCTCAGGAACCGCGCGGCGTCGTTGGGTTTGAGGTCGCCGACGTCGTCGGGCAGCCCGCTGACGTGGCTGAACTGCGGGCTGGTGTAGTCGACTCCGTGCCCCTCGCCGATGCAGTACTCCAGGCTTTGCAGGTACCTGTTGTAGTCCATCGCGTAGGTCCCGAAGACGCCCCCGTGCTCTTTATAGTCCTTCTCGACCTCGGCCGACCTGTTCAGCCGCACCGAGTGGAAGTACCGTCTTTCCTGCTCGTACAAGTCGGGGTTCGCCGTGAGCACGGCGATGTCGTTGCGGGATTTCAGGGACGCCTGCACGACTCCGTCGTGGGCGTCGCGGGCCATGGCGGTGAGAGCCCCCGCGTCGGCCCAGTGCGGGCGCACGCCAGGCGCGGTGGACCTCTCCCGGGTGAGTTCGCTTACCCCGTAGAGCGTGGCCGCGGCGGCGACCGAAGTCACCGTCAGACCGGCCGCGGCGCGAGCCCACTCGGCTTTCGCCATTGCCACCACTCCTTAATTCGAGGAGAACGACTCCCGAATCGACCGGAAACGGCCCTACGTTAGCGAGATCCGAGGCCGACCACCAGCGCCGCATGCGCGTGAACACCGACCGCACCTCCCCGCCCGACCGCTCACAGCCGCCGACACCGCCTACCGGACGCACACCGAACCACCCGCTCCCACGCGGCCGCCATCGCCCGCCCGCCGCGGACCTTTCCCGCTAGAGCGTCCGGCGGGGCCGGGCGGCCGGCTGCGGTGCCGGGGCGCGCCGGGCGGATGCGCGGCGGCCCTCGCGTGCGGCGGTGAGGCGGCCCCGAGTCAGCGGCGCACCGGCCGCGTTGGTGGCCCCCCGCTGATCAGCGTCGCGCTGGGCGGCGCCGATCTCCTTCTCGGACGGGAAATCCGCCGCCACCCGCCGCAGCCCGTCCGCCGACACCTCGGCGGCGGCCGCGTCCGGCGTGCCGCTGTGCGCCCGCGACAACCGGTCGGCCGACTGCCCCATGTGCTCGACCCCGGACCGGGCGGCCCGCAGGTAGTCGCCCACGTCCGCCGGGGTCAGCCGGTTGACGTCGTCGGGCAGGGCCTGCCCGCGCCGAGCCGGTGTGAAGCGGGGGTCGGCCCCCGCGAGCGCCGTCTCGACCTGCCGCAGGTCCTTGTCCAGGTTCACCAGGCTCTGCCCGAGCCGCCCGTAGCGCCGGTAGGCCGACTCCACCTCGGAGGAGTCGTTCAGTTGGGTGGGATCAGGGGCGGCCTGGCCGGTGAGACCCGCGAGCCGGTTGACCGTGGCGGCGTGCAGGTTCCGCACGGCGGTCTGGGCGCGGAACGCGGTGACGTCGAGGGCGCCCTCGGTCCACTTCGGAGGTTGCGCGGGCTCCCTCTCGATACCGACCGCGCCGGTCAGGACCGCGCCGACGGCCACCGCCCCGATTCCGGCCTTCTCCCAGGCGTTGAGCCCACCCTGCCGCTTCGCCGCCATGCCACCGCTCCTTTGCGGAAAACAGTCGTCGCCACCCTGTCCGTGGGCGGCCACGGTAGCGGGATCGGCGCCCCGACACCAGCGAGCGGCGTGCCGAGGGGCTACCCGGCCTCGGGATCGGGCAGGTCGAGGTCGTCGCCTTCGGCTTCCATCTCCTCGCGGACGACGCGGTAGGCCAGGCCCGCCGCATACCCCTTGCGCGCCAGCATGCCCAGGGTGCGCCGCGCGCGGACGGCGGGGTCGTGGTCCCGTGTGGCGGCGAGCTTGCGGCGCACCAGGCGGCGGGCGGTGTCCTCCTCCTGGTCGGGGGTGAGGTCGTCCACGGCCTCGCGGACGGTCTCCTCGGCCACGCCGCGCTGGCGCAGCTCGGCCGCCAGCGCGCGGCGGCCGAGCCCGCGCCCGGCGTGGCGGGAGTCGACCCAGGCGTCGGCGAAGGCGGCATCATCGATGATGCCGACCTCGCTGAAGCGGCCGAGCACGGATTCGGCGACGTCGTCGTCGATCCCCCGGCGCCGCAGCGCCTGGGCGAGCTGGGCCCGCGTGCGGGGAGCCGAGGTCAAAAGGCGCAGGCAGATGCCGCGCGCCTTGGCCTCGGGGTCCTCCTCCGCAGCGGGACCGCCGCCCGCCCAGGTGCCGGAGTCGGCCGCGTGGGGCTCATGCCCTTCGCGCGGATCAGGCATCCGCGGTGGGAGCGGCCTTGGTCCGCGTGGCCCGCTTGGCGGGCGCGGCGGCGGGGTCGGCCGCCGACGCGGCGGGGTCCTTGGCGCCCGTGTCCTTGGCCCCGGCCGCCTTGGCGGCGTCGGCCTTGGGGTCGGCGGGCGGCGACCCGGCGGAGTCGTCGCCGGAGGCCCCGGGCACCCCCAGCTTCTCCTTGATCTTCTTCTCGATCTCGTTGGCCATGTCAACGTTCTCGCGCAGGAAGTTCCGCGCGTTCTCCTTGCCCTGGCCCAACTGGGTGCCCTCGTAGGTGTACCAGGCGCCGGACTTGCGCACGACGCCCTGCTCCACCCCGAGGTCGATCAGCCCGCCCTCGCGCGAGACGCCGACCCCGTAGAGGATGTCGAACTCCGCCTGCTTGAACGGCGGAGCCACCTTGTTCTTCACGACCTTGACCCGGGTCCGGTTGCCGACCGCGTCGGTGCCGTCCTTCAACGTCTCGATCCGCCGGACGTCCAGCCGCACCGAGGCGTAGAACTTCAGCGCCCGCCCACCTGTGGTGGTTTCGGGGCTGTTGTGGACCATGACGCCGTCCACGAAGTAGTTGTGACTGCCCTCGACCTCGATGTCGAACCGGCGCATGCTGCGGGTGACCGGCTTGTCGTGGATGTCGAGGATGGGCGCCGCGACAAGCTTCTCCTCCGGCTCGACGAACTCCGGCTCGATCGCGCACCGCCCGCGGAAGCGCGGCAGCAGCTTGTAGTCCATCGACTCGTGGACGTAGGGCGCGACAATCTCCTGGAAGCGCGCCGAGGCCGCGGTGGTGAAGCGGATGAACGCCTTGCGGGCGGAACCGCGCAGGGCCAGGCTGACGTCGAGGCCGTGGGTGTCGCGCAGGTACTCGACGAGCCGCTGGCGGGAGCCGGGGCTCATCGCCTCGACGCAGATCTCGATGCGGCCGCTGCCGCCCTCGGTGCGCGCCTGCACGCCCTTGGAGCGCAGGGTGAAGGAGCCGTCGTCCATGTACCACACGGCCAGGGCCAGTGGGGTGAGGGACTTCAGGAACTCCCAGGTGAAGTGCTTCTTGCCGTCGCCGAAGTAGACGACCTCGCGGAGTTCGCTCAACTCCGGCAGCGGGGTGAAGTCGGTGAAGACGGCGCCCTTGGCATTGGTCGTGCAGGAGTGCCCGATATTGGCCAGCAGCGAGGTCTTCCAGTCGAGATAGGGCTTCTGGGCGGCGCCGTGCCCCATGCGGAACCGGACGCCGGTGCGCCCTCGGCGGTTGGGCGAGAGGTTGCCGTCGCCCATGACGGATCCGAAGACGATCTGGCGCTGCTGCTCGCTCAGGCGGTGGGTCTCGGTGGTCAGCACGCGGTCGCCCACCATGAGTTCGCCGGCCTCGCGCCACCCGCCGGGCGTGCGCACCAGGTGGTTGGGCGTGGCGGCGAACTGCGCCCGGCCGTTCTTGCCGGACTTGGCGACGGTGAACTGGAGGAAGAGGTCGGCGTTGCCGTTGTCGAACCAGTTGACGATCCTGCGCGGCACGACCTTGTCGAGGTCGGGGTCGTAGGACATGACCTCGACGTCCATGCGCTGGTTGACGATCTTGCCGATTTTCTCCTGCGTTCCGTCGGCGAGGGTGACCCGGGTGCCGTACGACATGCACCCGAACATGACGCCGACCTTTTCCCGCAACTGGTTGATGAAGATCGCGGTGGTTCCGGTCTGGTGCAGCGCACCCGCGATCTTGCGGAGCGCCTGGGACATCAGCCGGGCCTGGAGGCCGACGTGGCTGTCGCCCATCTCGCCCTCGATCTCCGCGCGCGGCACCAGGGCGGCCACGGAGTCGACCACCAGGATGGAGACCGCGCCGGAGCGGATCAGCATGTCGGCGATCTCCAGCGCCTGCTCACCGGTGTCGGGCTGGGAAAGCAGGAGTTCGTCGGTGTCGACGCCGATCTTCTTGGCGTATTCGGGGTCGAGCGCGTGCTCGGCGTCGATGAACGCGGCGATCCCCCCCAGCCGCTGGGCACTGGCCACCGCGTGCAGGGCCACCGTGGTGTTGTGCGAGAGGACGCCCTCGGCGACGAAGCTGTGGGTGTCGGGCAGCATGAGGTCGAAGGTGGGCTGAAGGCCACCGTCCTCGATGGCGGTGATCGACTCGTAGGTGTAGGGCGCTTCGGCGAGGTAGCGCAGATAGTCCACGAGCGGCTGGACTGCCGGGCCGGTCAGATGCGGGCGGTCGTCGACCCAGCGGAGGATGGCGCGCAGGGATTCGCGGCTACAGGCCAGGGTGGAGCCGACGCGCATGACGTCGCCCGCGACGTCGTCGAAGTCGCGGTCGCCGCCCAGGTGGTCGCGCAGGCTGCGGATGAGGCCGCCCAGGTGCGGAATGTTCTCGAACTGGGAGTTGCGCACCGAAAGCCGGTAGTGGCGCTCGACCTGCTTGGCCCGGCGCGCCGAGCGGAAGCCGACCTCCTGGAGGAACCGGTGCGCCACCGCCGGGTTGACGACGACACTCCAGTAGGTGCGCTCGTAGGCGGGGTTGTACTTGCTGTAGATCGAGGCGGGCACGCCCAGGCCGTAGAGCAGGAGCTGGACCTCGCGGGCGAGCTGCTCGGAGGCGGTGCCCAACCCGATGGAGGAGGATTCGTCGATCCAGCCGTCGCCCTCGAAGAGGGCGGACAGGAAGGCGCGCTGGGCCTTGTCGCCCGCCGTGCGCACGCAGTGCGGCACGGTCTTGGCGGCGGCGCCGCAGTAGTCGAGGCCGTAGGTGGCGGCGACGTGTTCGCGGACGGCCTTGCCGGGGATGACGTACTCGGTGCAGTTGCTGCCGCTGTATTCGCGGACCTCGGTGTCGAGGATCCAGCGGGCGAGGGCGGAGAACTCGGCACCGACCTCGGGGTCTCCGTTGGTGAACCGCAGGGAGTAGCGCTCGCCCAGCGTGCCCTCGGCGACGAGGTAGCCGAGGAAGACCGCTTCGTCCTCGCTGAGGCCGCCGCCCGAGGCGGCCTCCTTGGCGCCGAACCGGGCCGAGACCACGGTGTCGCCGGTGGCGAGGTCGCCCGCGTTGCGCCAGACGATGTATCCGTCGCGGTTGACGACCCGCAGCGGGTGGTTGCGGGTCACCGTGACCTGTCGGCCGGATTCGAGGGTGACGCGAAGCACCGGCTTGCGGTTGTTGTGCGTGAGGGCGGCGACGGGCTCCAGTTCACCGCGTTCGTTGACGGCGCGGATGCCCTGGTCGCGGATATCGGTCACGCGGCTGGTGCACGACGCCTTCTGCCCGGCCCGCGCGAACAGCTCCTCGACGGTTTCGAGGCCGCGGTCGGTCCAGACCCGGGTGTCGGCGACCAGACACTTACCGCTCGATTCCGGTCCGTAGATCTCCACAATTCGCCCACGCGGAATTCCGCCGATTCCCAATGCGATATCCAGGGAAATCGCCCCGGTGGGGATGGACTCGATCGGGGGGCGGTTGTCATCGCCTAGGCGCATGACGGAGCCCTTGCCGAACTGGCGCTCGATCTGCGCGAGCGCGGTTTCGAGAGCCTTCTCTCGGTCAGCAGCAGCCACGGGGAACCCCTGTTGGGTCGACGTCTTCTTCTTCATGTTGAGAGCGACGCTACGCGGTCGTGAGGACAATCCTCGACCGGGTCCGCGCTCCTGTGGACAACCGCCGCGGCCGGTGTGCGGCTGCGGTGGTCGTGGTCGCTCGCGGACGCCCGACCTGCGGGGCGTCGTGGTCCGCCGGAGGCCGATGAGACACACCACCGGCCCCGGATTCACCACCAGCCTACCCGAACCTCTGTTCGATCGCGTGTTTTCCCCACCCGTGCGGGCGGGTCGAGGGCGGTGCGGGCGCGAGGCGGCACCCGGACATCGTCGCAGATCAGGCCGGTAACACGGCGATCCGGCGGATACCGGGGCGATTGGTCGGCGCACGGCCGGGCGCGCGCGGCTCGCGGGTCCGCCCGCCTCTCTCGGACGCGGGGCCGCCGGGCGCCCGGCGCCCGGCGCGGGGAATCCGGCCGGGCGGTGTCAGCGCGCCGCCGCCGGCAGGTCGAAGGTGTCGCAGACGGCCCGCCAGACCTCCTTGGCGCTGACGCCGTCGGCCAGCGCCTGCTGGACCGTGCGCGACCCCAGCCCCTCGATCACGTGGTCGCGGGCGAGGCTGTCGGCGTAGCCCTCGCCGAACTGGTCGTACATGCGCTGCCAGAATTGCGAGATTCTCATCCCCACCAGTATCGGCGCCCGCGCAAGCGCGCGCACCCACCGCGCGCACCCCGCCACCCGCGCCCCCCTGCCCCGCTGCCGCACCTCCCTTCCCCGCCGCGCGGATCACCTGTTTCGTCAGTGCCGCGTTGCAGACTGGTTCCCATGGTGTCCAATCCCCAGTCCGGCGCCCGCGGCGGCGCGGCCGGCGGCGACCCGCCGGACCGGTTCTCCCCCGCCACGCGCGCCTGGTTCCGCGGCGCGTTCCCCGGCGGTGCCACCCCCGCGCAGGCCGGGGCCTGGGACTCCATCGCCAGGGGCGACAACACCCTGGTGGTCGCGCCCACGGGTTCGGGCAAGACGCTGTCGGCGTTCCTGTGGGCGCTGGACCGCCTGGCCACCGATCCGGTGCCCGACGACCGCGCGCTGCGCTGCCGGGTGCTCTACGTCTCACCGCTGAAGGCGCTGGCCACCGACATCGAGCGCAACCTGCGGGCGCCGCTCTCGGGCATCCGGCGCGCCGCCGAGCGGATCGGCGCCCCCGTCCCCGCGCTGTCGGTGGGCGTGCGCACCGGCGACACCCCGGCCGGCGAGCGCCGCGCCCTGGCCACCGCGCCGCCCGACATCCTCATCACCACCCCCGAGTCGCTGTTCCTGGTCCTCACCTCCCAGGCCCGCGCCGGGCTGCGGGGCGTGCGCACCGTGATCGTCGACGAGGTCCACGCGCTGGCGGGCACCAAGCGCGGGGCGCACCTGGCGCTCACCCTGGAGCGGCTGGAGGCCATGCTGGAGCGCCCCGCGCAGCGCATCGGCCTGTCGGCCACGGTCCGTCCGCACGACGAGGTCGCGCGGTTCCTCGGCGGCACCCGCCCTGCCACGGTGGTGGCGCCGCCGAGCGCCCCCTCGATCGACGTGCGCATCGCCGTGCCGGTCGAGGACATGACCGAACTGGAGGCGTCGGAGGCGCCCTCGCGCGGCGACGACCGCGCCGCCAAGGCCCGCACCTCCATCTGGCCCCACGTCGAGGAGAAGGTCCTCGACCTGGTCGAGGCGCACCGCTCCTCGATCGTGTTCTGCAACTCTCGGCGGGTGGCCGAGCGGCTGTGCGCCCGGCTGAACGAACTGGCGGCGGAGCGGAGCGCCGTCGACCGCGGCCTCGACCCCGCCGCCGCCCCCGACCCCGGCGGCGCGGCCGGCGGCCCGCCCGGCGCGCCTTCCCTCGCGCCGGGCGGGCCGGCGGTGCCGCGCCTGGCCCCGGCCGAGGTGATGGCCGAGGCCGGGCAGACCTCGGGGGTCGAGGCGGGTGTGGTGGCGCGGGCGCACCACGGCTCGGTGTCCAAGGCCGAGCGCGCGCGGATCGAGGACGACCTCAAGTCCGGTCGGCTGCCGTGCGTGGTGGCCACCTCCAGCCTGGAGCTGGGCATCGACATGGGCGCGGTCGACCTGGTGGTGCAGGTGGAGTCGCCGCCGTCGGTGGCCAGCGGCCTCCAGCGGGTGGGGCGCGCGGGCCACCAGGTGGGCGAGGTCTCGCGCGGGGTGCTGTTCCCGAAGTTCCGCGGCGACCTGCTGACCTCGGCGGTGGTGGTGGAGCGCATGCGGGCGGGCGCCATCGAGGAGCTGCGGATGCCGCTGAATCCGCTGGACGTCCTGGCCCAGCAGGTGGTGGCCATGGCCGCGATGGACGAGTGGCGGGTGTCCGACCTCGCCGCCCTGGTGCGGCGGGCCGCACCGTTCGCCTCCCTGCCCGACTCCGCGCTGTCGGGGGTGCTGGACATGCTGTCGGGCCGCTACCCCTCCGACGAGTTCGCCGAGCTGCGCCCGCGCCTGGTGTGGGACCGCGACGCCGGCGGCCCGGGATCGGGCGGCACGGTGGCGGGCCGGCCGGGGGCGCAGCGGCTGGCGGTGACCAGCGGCGGCACCATCCCCGACCGCGGCACCTACGCGGTGCACCTGGCCGGGGGCGGCGGGGGCGGCCCCACCCGGGTGGGCGAGCTTGATGAGGAGATGGTCTACGAGTCCCGCGTGGGCGACGTGTTCGTGCTGGGCGCGAGCGCCTGGCGCATCGAGAACATCACCGCCGACCGGGTGCTGGTGTCGCCGGCGCCGGGGCGCCCGGGCCGGCTGCCGTTCTGGAAGGCCGACGCGCTGGGCCGCCCGGCCGAGCTGGGCCGGGCCATCGGCGCCCTGACCCGGGAGCTGGGCGGCATGGACACCCCCGAGGCGCTGCGCCGGGCGGCCGCGGCCGGGCTGGACGACTGGGCGGCGGCGAACCTGGTCGGGTACCTCGCCGAGCAGGAGGAGTCCACCGGCCGGGTGCCCGACGAGCGCACGATCGTGGTGGAGCGGTTCCGCGACGAACTGGGCGACTGGCGGGCGGTGGTGCACTCCCCGCTGGGCGCGCGGGTGCACGCGCCGTGGGCGCTGGTGATCGGCGCGCGGCTGCGGGAGCGCTACGGCCTGGACGCGCAGGTGGTGCACGGCGACGACGGCATCGTGGTGCGGCTGCCCGACGTCGAGGACTCCCCCGAGGCCGCCGACTCCGCCGGCGGGGGTCCGGGGCGCCGCCCGCGCTCCCGCGCGGCGGGTGCGGGCGGTGCGGGCGGGCTGGCGGAGTCGCTGGTGGTGGCGCCCGAGGACGTCGAGGACGCGGTCACCGCCGAGCTGGGCGGTTCGGCGCTGTTCGCGGCCCGGTTCCGGGAGTGCGCGGCGCGGGCGCTGCTGCTGCCGCGCCGGCGGCCGGGCCGGCGGATGCCGCTGTGGCAGCAGCGGCAGCGCTCGGCGCAACTGCTGTCGGTGGCGGGGCGCTACGGGTCGTTCCCGATCGTGCTGGAGGCGGTGCGCGAGTGCCTGCGCGACGTGTTCGACGTGGGCGGGCTGACCGAGCTGATGGCCGACATCCGGGCGCGTCGGGTGCGGGTGGTCGAGGTCGAGACCCCGCGCGCCTCCCCGTTCGCCCAGTCGCTGCTGATGGGCTACACGGCGGTGTTCCTGTACGAGGGCGACGCCCCGCTTGCGGAGCTGCGGGCCCAGGCGCTGACGCTGGACTCCGGGCTGCTGGCGGAGCTGCTGGGCCAGGCCGACCTGCGCGAACTCCTCGACTCCGAGGTGGTCGCCGAGTACGACTCCTGGTTGCAGCGGCTGCTGCCCGAGCGCCGGGTGGACCCCGCCTCGGGCCGCGAGGGCGCCGCCGACCTGCTGCGTGAGCTGGGGCCGCTGTCCACCCGGGAGGCCGAGGAGCGCGGGGTGGCGGCGGGGTCGCTGGCGGAACTCGCGGCGGCGCGGCGGGCGATCGAGGTCGTGGTCGCCGGTGAGCACCGGTGGGCGGCGGTCGAGGACGCCGCGCGGCTGCGCGACGGCGCGGGGGTGGCGCTGCCGGAGTGGCTGGAGGCGCCGGGCCGTCGCGGTGGCACGGGCGGTGGCGCGGGCGCGGGCGCGGACGGCGGCACGGGCGCAGGCGGCAGTGCCGACGCGGGTGGCCGGAAGGACGCCAGTCCGGAAGGCGGGGCGGGCACCGGTACGGAGGCGGCCGACGGCACGGCCTTCGCGGGCGCGGCCGAGGTGTTCGCGGCCCCGGTGCCCGACCCGCTGGGCGACCTGGTGTCGCGCTACGCCCGCACGCACGGGCCGTTCCGCGCCGACGACGCGGCCGCGCGGTTCGGGCTGGAGCGGGGGCGGGTGGTCGAGGTCCTGCGTCGGCTGGCCGGGGACGGCCGGGTGGTGGAGGGCGAGTTCCGCCCCGGCGGCCGGGGCACGGAGTGGTGCGACACCGACGTCCTGCGGGCGCTGCGGCGGCGCTCGATCGCGCGGCTGCGCCGCGAGGTGGAGCCCGTGCCGCAGCGGGCGCTGGGCCGGTTCGTTCCGGCGTGGCAGCACGTCGGCGCGCTGGGGGCCGGTCCCGCCTCGCCGGGGGGCGGGCGGCGGCTGCGCGGCCCCGACGCGGTGTACTCCGCGGTGGAGTCGCTGCGGGGCGCGCCGGTGCCCGCGTCGGCACTGGAGTCGCTGGTGCTGCCCGCCCGGGTGGAAAGCTACTCCCCGCCGCTGCTGGACGAACTCACCCAAGCCGGCGAGGTGCTGTGGGCGGGCGCGGGTCCGATGACCGGCAACGACGGCTGGGTGTGCCTGGTCACCGCCGAGGAGGCGGCGGCCCTGCTGCCCGAGCCCGCCGACGACGACTCCCCGGGCACCCCCGCGCGGGCGGCGGTCCTGGCGGCGCTGCGCGAGGGCGGCGCGCTGTTCTTCCGCGACATCGCCGACCGGGTGGCGCGCGCCGAGGGTGCGGCGGCGGTCTCCGACGCCGCGATCGTGGCGGCGCTGTGGGACCTGGTGTGGTCGGGGCGGGTGGGCAACGACTCCGTGGCGCCGCTGCGGGCGCTGCTGGGCGCGGGCGGGACCGCCCACCGCAGCCGGTCGCGGCGCCCGGCCATGCCCACCCGCACGGGGCCGCCCACGGCGGCGGGCCGGTGGTGGCTGCTGCCGGAGCGCGAGCCCGACCCCACCCGCCGCCTGGCGGCGGGCACGGGCGCGCTGCTGGACCGCTACGGGGTGGTCACCCGGGGGTCGGTGGTGGCCGAGCAGGTGCGCCGGGGAGACCGCCGCCGAGCGGGCGGCGCGGGCGGGTTCAGCGCGGTCTACCCGGTGCTGCGCGGCTTCGAGGAGGCGGGCCGGGCGCGGCGCGGCTACTTCGTGGAGGGCCTGGGCGCGGCCCAGTTCGCGCTGCCCGGCGCGGTGGACCGCCTGCGGGGCATGGCCGAGGACGCCGCCGAGCCGCCGCTGGTGCTGGCGGCGGCCGACCCGGCGAACGTGTACGGCGCGGCGCTGCCGTGGCCGCCCGCCTCCGACGCGGCGGGCCGCCCGGGGCGCAAGGCAGGAGCCCTGGTGGTGATCGACGACGGCGCGCTGACCCTGTACCTGGAACGCGGCGGCCGCTCGGCCCTGACCTTCGGGTCGCCGCCGCCGGCCCTGCACCGCGCGGCCCAAGCCTTGGCCGCCACGGTCAGCGCGGGCGGCACCGACTCCCTGACCGTGGAACGCGCCGATGGAGAGCCGGTTTTCAGCACCCCTCTGGACACCGCCCTGACCGAGGCCGGCTTCCACGCCACCCCCAAGGGCCTCCGCCTGAGACGCTGACCCGCAACCGGAGCAGAGAGTGCGAGCGCCGCACGGTCTCGCCCGGCCCGGACAGGATCTGCCCCAGCCCTCAAGGCCGGTGGTGGCACTGAACCGACGCATCCCCTACCGCCGCCGCGCCGAATGCAGTGGAAGTAATCGAAAACGCCACCCTCGGCAGACAGCACCCCAGGTCAATAAGTGTGCTCCCCGCGCATGCGGGGATGGTCCCGTCGCTGCTGATGATCAGGCACCGCCTCTCCGGTGCTCCCCGCGCATGCGGGGATGGTCCCAACTTGGGCGGCGCCCGGTTGTCAACGGCCTTGTGCTCCCAGCGCACGCGGGGATGGTCCCACCGCGCCCATGTAGTCGTAGCACTCCGCGCAGTGCTCCCCACGTACGCGGGGATGGTCCAGTCGACCAGCAGCACGCGCCGCCCAGACTCGGCGTGCTCTCCGCGCGCGGGGATGGGCCTGGCCCGTGAGGTGGTGGCGATGGTGGGCGACAGTGCTCCGCGCATGCGGGGATGGTTGACGTACGCACCACCCACGTTCCGGGGTTGACTGGATGCCCCGCCTGAGGATGGCGCTCAGCCTCCTTCGAGTTCCCGGCGGACCGTGGCTGCGATGCGGGTGAGTGCGGTCCCGAGGTGGCGGCGCTGGGCGGCGGTGAGGGGATCGAACACGAGCCGCTTCACCTGCGCGACGTGTTCCGGTGCGCTCTCGACAAGCTTCTGCCGACCGGTGTCGGTCAGGGTGGCCAAGGTGTAGCGACCGTCGCCGGGGTCGGGGCGGCGGGCGACCCAGTCGCGGGCTTCGAACCGGTCCATCACCTTCGACAGGCGGGGCTGGGTGCTGTCGCAGACCCGGGCCAGGTCGCTGAGCCGCATCGTGGCTTCATCCGCCATGGACAGCCGGGCCAGGACCCCGTACTCGAAGTTGGAGATACCGGCCTCCCGCTGCAACTGGCGGTCGAGGGCCGCCGGGAGGGCGATCACGACCGTGAGCAGCGCCTGCCACAGGTCCTGCTGTTCGTCGTCAAGCCAGGGTTGGGCGTCCATGACCTTCATCATACTTGCCCAGGCAACACGAATGACTTGCCTAGGCAACCGTGAACGAGCTACCTTTCACTTGCCTAGGCAAGTGAAGGCACTTGCCTAGGCAAGCGAAGAAGCTGGTTTTGACGCCCACGCCCGGGGCGCCGCCGATGGTCCCGGCAGCGCCGTGAGCGCCATCGACCGAGTGGTGATGGGCAACTCCACCCGGTCGGTGCGGCTGACCTGAGCGCCACGACGCGCTTCACCTTCCCCGTTCGCCCATCACTCGGCGACGACATCACCACACCCTGGAGGAAAGTGTCATGAAGGCAGTCCGTTTCCACGAGTTCGGCGGCAGCGAGGTCCTGCGCTACGAGGACGTCGACCGTCCGGTCCCCGGCGCCGGGCAGGTGCTGGTGCGGGTGGCGGCCACGTCGTTCAACCCGGTCGACGACCACATCCGCGCCGGTGTCCTGGCCGAGATGCTCCCGATCGCTCTCCCCTACGTGCCGGGGATCGACCTCGCGGGCACCGTCGCCGAGCTCGGCGCGGGCGTGACGGGCCTGGACGTCGGCGACCGGGTCGTGGCGATGCTCCCCCTCGACTCCGCCGGCGGGGCCGCCGAGTACGCGCTCGTCCCGGCCGGGTCCCTGGCCCCGGCGCCTCGGACGGTCGAGCTTGTCGACGCCGCGGCGCTGCCGCTGACCGGCCTGGCGGCCTGGCAGACGACCTTTGAACTCGCCGAGCTGAAGCCCGGCCAGACCGTCCTGGTCAACGGGGCGGGGGGTGCGGTGGGCAGCCTCGTGGTGCAGCTCGCGGTCGACGCGGGAGCGCACGTGGTCGCGGTGGACGCGCCGCGGCATGCCGACCGCCTCCGGGGCTACGGCGCGGACCGGGTCGTCGGCCCCCTCGACCTCGCCGCGGGCCCGGCCGCCGTGGGCGGTCCGTTCCAGGTCGTGGTGAACCATGTGCGTGTCTCCCCGGAGGAACTCGCGCGCCTGACGGACTACGTCGCCGACGGCGGGGTCGCCGCCAGCACGGCCGGCCCGATTCCCGAGGCCCCCGCGCGGAAGGTGCGCAGCGCGAGCCTGTGGGTCCGCGGCGACGGAGCCCAACTGACGGAGCTTGTCGCCAAGGTGGACGCCGGCACGCTCCGGCTGCACGTCGCCGCTCACCGCCCGGTGGCCGAGCTGGCCGCCGTGCATGAGGACGCCGCCGCCGGGCGGCTGCCCGGCAAGACCGTCGTGCTCGCTCCTTGATCACGCCCTGACCGCACCCGGCCGGGCCGCCGGCCGTTCGCTCTCCCGCCGGTGGGCGGCCCGCAGGTTACGGCGGGGCGGGGCGGGACGGTGGGGGCTTGGGGGAAGGGGGGTCCGACGAGGCGGTGGGGGGTGCCGAAGGGGACGTTGACGGCTCGGGGTGGGTGGGGCGGCGGCAGGTGGGGCAGGTGCGGGTGGCGATGAAGGTGGCGGTGCCGCAGTAGACGCAGTGGCAGGTCTCGACGGACCGCTCGCCTGAGGTGGCCTCCTCCACCGGGACCCACTCCACGCGGATCTCCGACCGGGAGTTGAACTTGCGCGGCAGCGGCTTGGCGCAGCGCCAGCAGTCGGCGAGGAAGCCCCGGTCGGCGTTGACCATCGCCTGGCAGTTGGGGCAGTAGGCGAACCACAGCAGCGCGTGGCCGTCGTCGCCGGCGGGTACGGCGACACGGGGACCGTGTACCGCTCTGCCCCGCTCGACGTTGTCCATGGCGCCGAAGCGTACCGAAGATCCGCTCCGCGCCGCAGATGAACCCCGTTGTGTCCCCCGGGGAAATCCGCTCGCGGGCGCCGCCTGGCCGACGGCATCATGGCGGGCGTCCGACCGCCGCCGCACCGACCCGCTGGGACCGCCGATGCCCGACCTCCCCGCCGTGCCGATCCGCCCCCTGCTTCCCGAGGACGTCGAGGACGTCGTCGCGGTGAGCCTGGCCGCCGACACCCTGTTCGCCGAGGCCGGGCTGGTGCTGCCGCCCGACGACCCGCGCGCGATGCTGCGGGAGGCGCGCTGGGTGCTGGTGGCGCACTCCCCCGTGCGGGGCCTGGCGGCGCTGACCGTGCTCGACGGCGCGGCGCACCTGGAGCAGCTCGCCGTCCACCCCGACCACGGGCGGCGCGGGGTGGGCTCGGCGCTGCTGGAGGCCGCCTGCGCGTTCGCGCGCGAGCGCGGCTTCGCCGCGATGACGCTGACGACCTTCCGCAACGTGGGCTGGAACGCGCCCTGGTACGCCCGGCGCGGGTTCGCCGAGCTGCCGCGCGAGCGGTGGGGGCCGCAACTGCGGGCGCAGTGGCGGACGGAGGAGGCGGCGGGGATCATGGTGGCGCCGCGCATCGCGATGCGGCGCCCCCTGGACGGCTCCCCGGGCTGAGCCCCACCCGCGCGGCCGTCCGGCCTCGCGCGTGACGCGCACCCCGCCCGCTCACCGCTGAGCCCCCCGCACGCGCCCCCGTCTCCTCCCCACGCGCACGTCCACCCGGGCTCCTCCGCACGCCCCCGCCGGAACCCGCCTTCCCGGTGCCCCCGTTCCCGGCCCGCTCATGCCGCACGGCTCCTCTTGCCGCCCCGGACCGGCTGGACGGCTCGCCCCCGCCCCCGTCCGCCCGCGCCGCTAGCCCACCGTCGAGTCGAACACGTCCTCCCGCGCGTGCTGGAGGGCGCGCAGCAGCGCGCCCCTCAGCACCGGCGACTCCACGCGGCCCACGCCCACCTGCGGGGCGTTGGGGCCGATGCGGGCCGTGGCGCGGGCGACCCGCTGGGCGAGGTTGTCCCCGCCGCCCTGGGCGACCTCTCCGCCCAGCACCACCAGCCCCGGGTCCAGCACCACGCACACCGCCGCCACGCCCCGGGCGATGCGCTCGGCCAGCTCGTCCAGGAACGCGTCGCCCCCGGCTCCGGCCGCGCACGCCGCCGACAGGAGTTCGCCGACGTCCTTGCCGGTGAACCCGTGGCTCTCGCCCAGCGCGCGGATCTCCTGTGCGCCCACGAGCGCCTGGAACCCGTGGGCGATGGTGGGCTGGTCGCGGGTGCGGCGCAGCGAGTGGTAGTCGCCCGGCAGGCCGACGTCGCCGGGCAGCGGCGCGCCGGGCACCGGCAGGTAGCCGATCTCGCCCGCGCCGCCGGTGACCCCGGTGTGGATGCGGTCGTCCAGCATGATCGCCATGCCGACACCGCCGCCCTTGCCCAGCCAGATGAGGACGAAGTCGGAGACGTCCTCGGCCGCCCCCTCGGCGTGCTCGGCCAGCGCGGCGAGGTTGACGTCGTTCTCGATGCGCACGAACGGCCCGAGGTCGGTCCGCAGCGCCTGGAAGGCGCCTTCCAGCCAGGTGTGCAGGTCGAACGAGAACCGGACGCCGCCCGTGCGCGGATCGACCACCCCGGGGGTGCCGATGGTGGCGCCGCTGAGCCGGTCCAGCGGCACCTCGCAGCGCCGCAGCAGGTCCATGACGGCGGCGTGCACGCGCTCTCCGGGGTCGCCGGTCTCGGCGGGGTCGACGGTGAAGTCGCCGATGACCTGCCCGGTGATGTCGGCGACGGCGCCGGTGACCTCGTCGGCGCGCACGTCCAGCGCCAGCGCGTAGGCGCTGGAGGGCACCACGGCGTACAGCGCGGCGTTGGGCCCGCGCCCGCCGGCCTGGCTGCCGACGACGTGCACCAGGTGGCGCTCCTCCAGGCGGGCCAGCAACTGCGAGGCGGTCACCTTGGACAGGCCGGTCTCCTGGCCCAACTGGGTGCGCGTCAGCGGACCCGACGCCAGCAGAAGCTCCAGGGCGGCCCGGTCGTTGAGTTGGCGCAGCAGGCGTGGAGTCCCCGGACGTCGAGACATAACCGTGACACCCCGTTCTCTATTCATTAGGAAAGTTTCTTGTTAGTTTAACGGCCAATCCGGACCCGGCGCCGCACCGGCGCCCTCTCAAGGCCCTTCCGGCGGCGCGCCGGGCGGGGCGGACCGACCACAGGTGCCATCCCAGCACACCCCTGCACACCCCTCGAACCGACGACGAAGCCCGCACCGCGCTTGCAGCCGACCCGAGATGTACGGGGGCGTCTTCTCGACGCAACGTCGCGCGTGGCGACGCGTGAAGGGAGTTACCAGCATGAGATCCCTGAAGACCGCAACCGTGACGACGGCGGTGCTGCTGGCCGCAGCCGCCTGCGGCCAGGGCGGGTCGGGGGGCGGCACCGACCCCTCCGAGGCGCCCGAGAGCCTGACCGTGTGGGTCATGGGCACCGCCAACGACCCGCTCAAGGAGTACTTCGACACCGTCGAGCAGCGCTACCAGGAGACCTACCCCGAGACCGCCGTCGAGGTGGAGTTCATCCCCTGGCCCGACGCCCAGCAGTCCATCAACAACGCGCTGGCCGGCGGCGACGCCCCCGACGTCCTGGAGGTCGGCAACGACCAGGTCGCCAACTGGGCCGCCCAGGGCGCCGTCCTGGACATCACCTCCCACGCCGAGGAGTGGGACGCCGTGGCCGACATGGACCAGGCCGCGGTGGAGTACGGCACCTACGACGGCGCCCAGTACGGCATCCCGTGGTTCGCGGGCGTGCGCACCCTCTACTACCGCGCCGACTGGCTCGAGGACATCGGCATGGAGCCGCCCACCACCTGGGACGAACTGGTGGAGGTCGCCAAGGCCATCGAGGAGGAGAAGGACGTCCCCGGCTTCGCCGCCCCCACCGACTTCACCAACGGCATCGCCAGCTTCATCTGGAGCAACGGCGGCGAGATCGCCACGCGCGAGGGCGACTCCTGGCAGGGGCAGCTCACCTCGCCCGAGACCCAGGAGGCCATCGAGTTCTACGCCGGCCTGACCGCCGAGGAGGAGGTCTCCCCGCAGTCCTACGTCGGTGAGAACGAACTGGTGCCGCTGGCCGACATGGCCAACGGCGAGGTCGGCATGTACATCGACGGCGGCTGGGCGCTGACCTCCATGGAGGAGCAGGCCGAGGACCCGGCCGTGCTGGAGGAGATCGGCGCCGCGCCCATCCCCGGCGCCGAGGGCACCGCCCCGGCGTTCGCCGGCGGCTCCGCGCTGACCGTCTTCGCCACCACCGAGCACCCCGACTTCGCGTTCGAGCTGCTCAAGGTTATGGGCGACAAGGAGGGCGGCAAGGGCTACGCCGACGCCGCCGGCTACTTCCCCGCCTACCCGGAGATGCTCGACGACGAGTCCTACCAGTCCGACCCGCTCACCGCGGCCGCCGCCGAGCAGATGCGCAACACCAAGTTCTTCCCGACCACCCCCAACTGGAACGCCGCCGACCAGGACGGCAAGATCCTGCCGGGCGCGGTCCTGGACATCGTCCGCGGCGAGGACCCCGACGAGGTCCTCCAGGCGGCCAACGAGGAGCTGACCCAGGTCCTCAACGAGCCCGTCGAGTAGCCCGACCGTCCGACCGGCCGGGGCGGCGCACCACCCCTCACGCCGCCCCGGCCCCACGAACCGGTCCTCGACCCGATTGCGAAGTCCCGCCATGGCACAGACCGCCGAAGCCGTACGAGGCCAGAGCCCTCCGGCACCGCCGCCCCCCGGGCCGCCCACCCCGCCCCGGCCGCGCCGCCGCAAGATCCCCACCCCCTACCTGCTGATCGCCCCCGCCCTGGTGCTGCTGGCCCTGGTGCAGATCGGGCCGATCCTCCAGATGGTGTGGAACTCGCTGCACAGCTACACCGTCCGCCACCTGCTGCCCACGGCCCCGGCGCCGGAGTGGAACAGCTTCGCGCACTACACCACGCTGCTCTCCGACGCCGAGTTCTGGATGATCCTGCGCAACACCGTGGTGGTGTGCGCGCTCATGGTGGGCGTGACCATGATCCTGGGCACGGCCGTGGGCAACCTGCTGCACCGGCTGCCGCGCTGGTTCTCGGTGACCGTCTCGATCGGCATGATGCTGGCCTGGGCCACCCCCGCCATCAGCGCCTCGCTGGTGTTCCGCTGGCTGTTCCTGCCCGAGCGCGGGCTGGCCAACGTGGCGCTGGACCGGCTGCCCGACTGGCTGGTGGGCGGCGGCTGGCTGGACTACAACTGGTTCCTGGAGCCGGTGCCGCTGTTCACCGTGCTGATCCTGGTGATCGTGTGGCAGTCGTTCCCGTTCGTGGCGGTGTCGGTGCTGGCCGGCCTCAAGAGCATCCCCGACGAGCTGTACGAGGCCGCGCGGGTGGACGGCGCGGGCGGGTGGCGGTCGTTCTGGAGCATCACGTTCCCGATGCTGCGCCCGCTGTTCGCACTGCTGCTGGTGCTCCAGATCATCTGGGACCTGCGGGTGTTCACCCAGCTCTACATCCTGGCCAACAGCTTCCAGAACAAGTCGGTGTACCTGCTGTCCTACTACATCTACCAGCAGGGGTTCTCGGCCAGCCCGGCCAACTACGGCATGGGCTCGGCGATCGCGGTGGTCATGACGGTCATGATCCTCGCCGTCACCGCCTACTACCTGCGCATCATGATCCGCCAGGGGGAGACCCGATGACCGCGACGACGACCCGCGCCGGCCTGCCCGGCGCCGCCCGCCCGCCGCGCCGGCGCCGCACCCCGCTGCCGGTGCTGCTGCGCCGCTCGGGCTCTTACGCCGCCGGCGCCGCCGTGCTGGTGTTCTCGGTGTTCCCCGTCTACTGGATGGTGGCCACCGCGTTCAAACCGGTCGGCGAGATCTTCTCCAAGGACGTGCGGCTGTTCCCCGGCAGCCTCACCCTGGAGCACTTCGACCGGGTGATCAACGGCGAGCTGATCCCCGGGGTGAACTTCTGGGAGTTCCTCACCAACAGCCTGCTGGTGACGCTGGGCTCGGTGGCGGCCGGCGCGCTGCTGTCGCTGCTGGCGGCCGTGGCGGTGGCCCGGTTCCGGTTCAAGATGCGCACCGCCTTCATCATGGTGCTGATGGTGATCCAGATGGTGCCCTGCGAGGCGCTGATCATCTCCATCTTCATCAACTTCCGCCGCCTCCAGGACGCCTCGGGCGTGCAGATGCTGGGCAACCTCACCGGCATCCTCATCGTCTACACCGCGTTCTCCCTGCCCATCACGATCATGATGCTGCGCGGGTTCGTCGCCGCGGTGCCCCGGGAGCTGGAGGAGGCCGCCGCCATCGACGGCGCCGGCCCCTGGACGGTGTTCTGGCGGATCCTGATGCCGCTGGTGGCGCCGGGCCTGGTGGCCGCCAGCATCTTCGCCTTCATCACCGCCTGGAACGAGTTCATCGTCGCGCTGACGTTCCTGGGCCGCAGCACCGAGGAGTACACGCTGCCGCTGTCGCTGTCCTACTACTTCGGCCGCTTCGGCACCGAGTGGGGCGCGATCATGGCGGCCTCCACCCTGCTCACCCTGCCGGTGATGGCGTTCTTCCTGTTCGTCCAGCGCCGCATGGTCTCGGGCCTGACCATGGGCGCGGTCAAGGGCTGACCCCTCCGGCCCGCCGCCGCCCGCCCCGCGTGCCGCGCCCCGCCCCGGGCGCGGCGCGCCCGCGCCCGCCCACCCTGCGCGGTCGCCCCCTCACCCCAGTGAACGGAGTTCCCCATGCCCGCAGATCCCCAGCTCGACCGCCTCGCCAACGCGACGCTGCTGGTGCCCTTCGAGTCCTACGACGCGCCGCGCTGGGTGCTGGACGGGCTCGCCGAGGGCGTGGCCGGCGTCTGCCTGTTCCACAACAACATCGCCGACGCCGAGCAGGTGACGGCCCTGAACCGGCGCCTGGCCGAGGCCGCCGACTCCCCCCTGGTGTCCCTGGACGAGGAGGGCGGCGACGTCACCCGCATCGGCCAGCGCGAGGGCAGCGGCTATCCCGGCAACGCGGCCCTGGGCGCGGTGGACGACCCCGAGCTGACGCGGGCGGTGCACCGCTCGCTGGGCGCCGAGCTGAGCGAGCTGGGCTTCACCCTGGACCTCGCGCCCTCGGCCGACGTCAACACGGTCGCGGAGAACCCGGGGATCGGCACCCGCTCCTTCGGCGCCGACCCGGCGCTGGTGGCCCGCCACACCGCCGCCGCCGTCGCCGGCCTCCAGGAGGGCGGCGTCGCGGCCTGCGCCAAGCACTTCCCCGGCCACGGCGCCACCCACCAGGACTCCCACACCGAGCTGCCCGTCATCGACGCCGACCGCGACCTGCTGTTCGCCCGCGAACTGCTGCCGTTCCGGGCGGCGGTGGAGGCGGGGGTGCAGGCGGTGCTGACCGCCCACATCCGGCTGCCCCAACTGGGCCTGACCGGTGCGGCGACCCTGGCGCCCAGCGTCGTCCACGGGCTGCTGCGCACCGAACTGGGCTTCACCGGGACGGTCATCACCGACGCGTTGGACATGGCCGGGGTGAGCGCGCGCATCGGGATCCCCGAGGCGGCGGTGCGGGCCCTGGCCGCCGGGTGCGACCTGCTGTGCCTGGGCCGGTTCGTCTACGCCGACCAGGTGGCGGCCATCCGCGCGGCCATCACCGCGGCGGTGGCCGAGGGCCGCCTCAGCGGCGAGCGGCTGGAGGAGGCGGCCGAGCGCACCGCGCGGCTGCGCGCCTGGACCGCCGGGCGCCCGCGCGGGGCGCGGGTGGCCGACATCGGGCTGGACTCCGCGCGGCGGGCGGTGCGGGTGCAGGGCACCGTCCCCGCGCTGCGCGACCCGGTGGTGGTGGAGATAGACGCCCCGCCGGGGATCGCCGTGGGCGAGGTGCCGTGGGGCCTGGCGCCGTGGTTCCCGCACACCGAGCGGCTGGACGCCGAGGCGGCCGCGCCCGAGCGGGTGCTGGCCTCGGCGCGGGGGCGCGGCCTGGTCGTGGTGGTGCGCGACGCCCACCGCTACCCCCGCACCCGGGCGCTGGTGGCCGAGCTGTGCCGGCAGCGCCCCGACGCGGTGGTGGTGGAGATGGGCCTGCCCGCCTGGCGGCCGGAGTGCGCCGCCTACATCAGCACCTACGGTGCGGCGCGGGTCAACGGGCAGAGCGCGGCGGAGGTGCTGGGTGCGCCCGCCGGGGCGTCGGTAGGCTGAAGGGGTCCCCGCGCGGGCGCACCCCCGGGCGCGCCCGCGGCCCCGCCCGTCCCCGCGCCCGTTTCCCGGCCGCACCGGTAGGAGAAGTACAGATGCAGGTCACCGCCCCGCGTGAGCCACACGTTCGCCCCGCTGACGCGGCCTCCCCAGCCGTCACGGCATAATCGCAGCATGCGCCTTTCTGCCCGGGTCGACTACGCGTTGCGTGCCGCGGCCGAACTCGCCGCCGCCAGTGGCGGTCCGGTGACGGCCGAACAACTGGCGCGCGCCCAGGCCATCCCCGGAAAGTTCCTGGAGAACATCCTCACCCAACTGCGCCGCGCGGGCCTGGTGCGCAGCCAGCGCGGCCCTGTGGGCGGCTACTGGCTGGCGCGTCCCCCGTCCGACATCTCCCTGGCCGACGTCATCCGCGCCGTCGACGGCCCGCTGGCCAACGTCCGCGGCGAGCGCCCCGAGCACGTCGACTACGACGGCGCGGCCCGCAGCCTCCAGCAGGTGTGGATCGCGCTGCGCGCCAGCGAGCGCTCGATCCTGGAGAGCGTGACCCTGGAGGACGTCTCGACCGGGCGGCTGCCGGCCACGGTGCGCACCCTGGCCGAGGACCCCGACGCCTGGGCGAGCTGACCCGCCCCTCCCACTCCCCTGCCCCTCCCCTGCCCCGGACATGACGGCGCCGGCGGCGCGCGGCCGCCGGCGGGTGGGCGGCGGGCCGGGTGCGGCCCGCCCGCGCCGTGGTCTCCCGGCGCGCTAGCGCATGGCCTCGAACATCCAGTGCTGCTGCTCCAGGTCCTCGGCCGCGGCGATGAGCTGGTCCTGGGTGACGGGGTCGGGCTCCTCGGTGGCGGCGATGCGCTCGCGGAACCGCTGGACGACCCCGCTCAGGGCGTCGGTGATCACCGCGATGACCTTGTCGTCCTGGAGGTAGCCGGGGTCGGGCTGGGAGATCTGGGTGTCGGCGGCGACCTTGGTGGAGCGCCCGTCGGGGTTGACGCCGATGGCCACCGCGCGCTCGGCCAGCACGTCGGTGTGGTTGCGCGCCACCTCGACGAGTTCGTCGAGCTGAAGGTGCACCGACCGGAACGAGCGCCCGATGACGTTCCAGTGGGCCTGCTTGGCAAGCAGGGAGAGGTCGATCAGGTCGACCACGGCGCCCTGGAGCGCCTCACCGGTGGCCTTGCGGGCGTCGGTGTCGAGCGGTCCGTGGATCTTCTGCATAACGTTCATCCCCCGATGTGCCGTTTGCGTTTCCAGCAGACCACCTGCCCGACATAACGGGCGGGAAACACCGGCGGCGCGCGGTGCCCGGAACTCCGGGGCCGGGTTTCCACGGGCGTGGTCCCGGGGCAGGGCGGCGAGCGCGGGGCGGCTCACACGAGTGGCGCACAAAAGCGCGGCGCCGGCCGCTTTGGGTGAGCGGCCGGCGTCGTCGCCGTGTGTGTGCGGCCCGCGGGGCGGCGGGCCGGAGTTGTGTACGGAGCGGGTGGGCCGGGGACCGCGGGCGGTGCTACACGCCCACCATGTCCACGACGTCGGGAACGCGGTCGGGCACCGAGTCGATACCCAGGCGGTCGGGGGAGGGCACGGAGTCGGCCGGAACCGATCCGCTGAGCAGCGCGGCCTCCTGGAGCTCGGCGAGAGCGAGCTGGTCGGCGACCTCACGCAGCACCTGGGAGAGCGGAACGCCCAGGGCGCCGCAGATCGAGGAGAGCAGCTCGGAGGACGCCTCCTTCTGCCCGCGCTCGACCTCGGACAAGTACCCCAACGAAACCCGAGCATCGGCCGACACCTCGCGGAGGGTGCGGCCCTGTCGCTGCCGAAGCCGCCGTAGCACGTCACCAAGTAGGTGACGAAGCAGGACCATCATTCGCGCTCCCTCCCACCGGTAGCGACCTTCATACAAAACACCGTACCTGTCCTAGGCCCGATCGTCGCACCTCACGCCGTGCTGTTCGCTGGAGGGGTAACACGATCTTGGTGTCGGTTTGTTCCCCGGAAACCCCGGTTGGAACGGCGGTGGGGCCGTTATTTGCCCGTGATCGTCGCCACCTCGGCGGCCAGCAGGAAAAGGGCCTGATCAGTGGTGGAGTAACGGATGTCCGCCCGGTCGCCGGTGAGACGCAGTTCGCACACCCGGCCGCTGCCGCTGGGACCGGAGACCGCCGCGAACACGGTGCCCACGGCCCGGCCGTCCTGCGGCTCGGGCCCGGCCACCCCGGTGACGGCGAGGCCGAATGTGGCCGCGAGGTTTAGCCGCGCGCCCCGCGCCATCGCGGCCGCGACGTCGGGGTGGACCGCGCCGTGGGCGGCCAGCAGGTCGCGCGGCACCCCCAGCAGGTCGGCCTTGAGGTCGGTGGCGTAGGCCACCACCCCGCCCCGGTAGGTGGCCGAGGCGCCGGGCACCGCGGTGAGGGTCGCCCCGATCAGCCCGCCGGTGAGCGACTCGGCGGTGGCCGCCGTGGCGCCGGCCGCCGCGAGCGCGCGGTGCACCGCCGCGGCGGCCTCCAGGCCGCCGCCGGCGGGCGCGGGCGCGCCCACCTAGGCCGCCGGGCCGGATGTGGTGTCGCGGCGGCGCAGCCGCAGGGCCTGCACCACGTAGTCGCCGCCGGTCCACAGGGTGACCGCCAGCGCGGCGGCCATCACCACGTGGGCCACGATCGTCAGCGGCTCGGGCAGCGGGAACAGGTAGACCGAGATCGCCACCACCTGGAGCACGGTCTTGAGCTTGCCGCCGCGGCTGGCCGGGATCACGCCGTGGCGGATCACCGCGAACCGCAGCGCGGTCACGCCCCACTCGCGCACCAGGATCGCGATGGTCACCCACCACCACAGCTCGCCCAGCAGAGAGAGCACCACCAGCGCGGCGCCGGTCAGCGCCTTGTCGGCGATGGGGTCGGCGATCTTGCCGAAGTCGGTGACGAGGTTGTGCCGCCGGGCCAGCTCGCCGTCGACGCGGTCGGTGATGGCGGCCACCACGAACACCGCGAAGGCGGCGAACCGCCAGCCGGGGTGCTCCAGGAACATGAACACCACGAACAGCGGCACCATCACCAGCCGGGTGACGGTCAGGATGTTGGCGATGTTCCACAGCGGGACGGGCTGGGGCGGGGGCTCGGGCGCGGCCCCGCCGGTGCTCATCGGGCAACCGAGGGGTCGGTGGCGGCCTCGGCGACCAGGTCGGCGCCCAGCGCCTCGGTGACCGTGGCCGGCACGATGTCGCCCACGCGCAGGCCGTCGCCGTGGACGACGGTGCTGCCGTCGACCTCGGGGGCCTGGTGGGCGGCGCGGCCCTCGTAGGCGCCGTCGCCCAGGTCGGTCTCGATGAGGACGTCGACCGTGGAGCCGACGCGCTTCTCGGATCGCTGCGCCATGAGTTCCTCCGCTAGCCGGTTGAGCCGGTCGACCCGCTCGCCGACGGTGTCCTCGGGGAGCTTGCCGGAGTACCCGGCCGCCTCGGTGCCCTCCTCGTCGGAGTAGCCGAAGACGCCGATGGCGTCGAGCCGGGCCTCCTCCAGGAACGCCACCAGTTCGGCGTAGTCCGCGTCGGTCTCCCCGGGGAAACCGACGATGAAGTTGGAGCGAACACCCGCCTCGGGCGCCGCCGCCCGCACGGTCGCCAGCAGCTCCAGGAACCGCTCGCGGTCGCCGAAGCGGCGCATGCGGCGCAGCAGCGGGCCGCTGGCGTGCTGGAAGGACAGGTCGAAGTAGGGCACCACGCCCGGGGTTCCGGTCAGCACCTCGACCAGCCCGGGGCGGGTCTCGGCCGGCTGGAGGTAGCTGACGCGCACCCGCGCGATGCCCTCGACGGCGGCCAGGCGCGGCAGCAGCTTCTCCAGGGCGCGCAGGTCGCCCAGGTCCTTGCCGTAGGAGGTGGAGTTCTCGCTGACCAGGAACAGCTCGCGCACGCCCTGGCCGGCCAGCCACTCGGCCTCGCGCACGACCTCGTCGGGGTGGCGCGAGATGTAGGCGCCGCGGAAGGCGGGGATGGCGCAGAAGGTGCAGCGGCGGTCGCAGCCCGAGGCGATCTTGAGGTTGGCCACCGGGCCGCCGGTGAGGCGGCGGCGCGGCACGCGAGGACCCGAGGCGGGTGCCACGCCCTCGGGCAGCGGCTCGATGGCGGCGTGGCCGGGGACGTGGGTGCCGGGGGCGCCGTGGCGCTCCACGGGCGAGATCGGCAGCAGGGTGCGGCGGTCGCGCGGGTCGTGGGGGGTGAGCGGGCGGCCGTTGAGGACGTCGTCGAGCCGCTCGGAGATGTGGGTGTAGTCGTCGAAACCGATGACCTGGGCCTCGGGCAGGGCCTTGGCGAGTTCCGAGCCGTAGCGCTCGGCCATGCACCCGGCGGCCACGACCTTGGTGCCGTCCTCGGCGGAGCTGAGCAGGGCCTCGATGGAGTCCTGCTTGGCGGCGTCGATGAAGCCGCAGGTGTTGACGACCACCACGTCGGCCTTCGCACCGCCCTCGCCGTCGACGAGGTCCCAGCCGCCGGCGGCGAGCCGGCCGGCCAGCTCTTCGGAGTCGACTTCGTTGCGGGCGCAGCCGAGGGTGACGAGTGAGACTGTACGGCGCGATGACATGGCTTCCAAGGGGCTTGAGGAGGTCGGGGCGCATGGTACGGCGGGGTGCCGCGCCCCTACCAGGGTAGAACCTCGGCCCGGGGGGTTGTGCCCGAGTGCCGCCCCTCGCGGTGCCGGCGGGCGGCCGGCGGGGGCGGCGGGGCCGCCCCCGCGCGCGTCAGACCAGGTCGACGGCAGCGTAGCGGACGTCGGCCACTCGGCCGGTGTCGCCCAGCGGCCCCCGGTCCTGCCCGTTGACCCGCACGTGCACCGCCGACGCCTTGCCGGCGTGCAGCCGCAGCTCGTCGGGGTGGGCGAAGGTCCGCACGTGACCGCGCTCCATGATGCCGGTGTAGTGGTCGCGGCCGTCGGGGTCGGTGATCCGCACCCACACGCGGTCGGTGGCGGCCAGGGTGAGGCGGACTTCCTCGGCCTTGCGCTCGCCGCTGACGACCGCGCTGAGGTCGCCGCCGCGCTCGGGCGCCGCCGCGGCCTGGCCGCCGGGCCGGGCCACGACGGCGCCGCCCGCGCGCTCGCGGGACTCCTCGTCGGGCCAGGCGCGCACGGCGGCGAAGATCGCGGCGCCCACCAGGGCGGCCACCACCAGCAGCGGCCAGGAGCGGCGCGCGGCGGCGGCGATGGCGGCGGGCACGGCGAGGGCGCGCCGGCCCCGGCGGCGCGGCGGTGCGGCGGTGTCCTCGGCCTTCGGGGCGCCGGCCTCGGCGGGGCCGGCGTCGGCGGCCGCGCGGCCGCCCTCGCCGGTCTCGTCGGTCCCGGCGGCGGCCGGCCGCTGCCCGGCGGGGCGGGCGGTGCCCGCCC
>NZ_JAJAQC010000086.1 GCF_027604915.1 Streptomonospora mangrovi | reverse complement strand
CGGGCCGCACCCCCGCCGCCGGCGGGCTCCGCGCCCCGGCGCACGGCGCCGCGACCAGGGGCGCCCCGCCCGCGCGCGGCTCCCGCACGCCCCCGGCGCGGCGCCGCCGCGCCCGCCCGGGCACGGGCGGGGCCCCAAGGCGAAGTTTGAGATTCGCCACCGCGAGCGGGACAATCGGCGCTGCGGTCGCCCGCCGGTAGCCAGACCGGGTGGTTGGCACTGCTCCCCGATCCAGGACAGAAGGCGGTGGAATCGCATGCCGCACGCGCTCGATCCCCAGCGTGCCGCACAGCACGGCGGTGCCGTCATGCGGCTGGTCGACGAGATCTTCCCTCTGGTCGAGGGCTTCTACGTCGACCTGCACAAGAACCCCGAACTCTCCCACCAGGAGCACCGCACCGCCGGCGCCGTGGCCGAGTGGCTGGCCCGCGCCGGCTTCGAGGTCGCCACCGGGATCGGCGGCACCGGCGTCGTCGGCGTCCTGCGCAACGGCGAGGGCCCCACCGTGCTGCTGCGCGGCGACATGGACGCGCTGCCGGTCGAGGAGAAGACCGGGCTGCCCTACGCCAGCACCGCGCGCGGCGTGGACGACGAGGGCCGCGACGTGCCGATCATGCACGCCTGCGGCCACGACGCCCACACCGCCTGCCTGGTGGGCGCCGCCGACCTGCTGGCCGGGGCGCGCGACCACTGGCGCGGCACGCTGATGGTGGTCGCCCAGCCCGGCGAGGAGACCCTCGACGGCGCCGAGGCCATGCTGCGCGACGGCCTCTACACCCGCTTCGGCCGCCCTGACATCGTGCTGGGCCAGCACCTGGGCTCCCAGCCCGCCGGCATGGTCGCCCACCGCGCCGGCCCGCTGATGGCCGCCTCCACCCAGTTGCGGGTGCGGGTGTTCGGCACCGGCGGGCACGCCGCGCGGCCCGACGCCGCCGTGGACCCCGTGGTGATCGCCGCGAGCATCGTGACCCGGCTCCAGACCATCGTCGCGCGCGAGGTCAGCCCCAGCGAGATGGCGGTGGTGACCGTCGGGCGCATCAGCGCCGGCACCAAGGCCAACGTCATCCCCGACGAGGCGTTGCTGGAGATCGACACCCGCGCCCTCAACCCCGCCGTCACCGACCGCCTGCACGACGCCATCGACCGGATCGTGCGGGCCGAGGCCGCGGCCTCCGGCGCCCGCCGCGAACCCGAGATCACCGTGGTCCGCGAGACCGACATCACCGCCAACAGCCCCGAGGCCACCGCCCAGGTGCTGGCCGCCCACCGCGCCTACTTCGGCGACGGCTACGTGGTGGAGCTGCCCGAGCCGGTCACCGCCAGCGAGGACTTCGGCGCCTTCGGCCTGCCCGGCGACCCCGAGCCGGTGCCCTACGTCTACTGGTTCCTGGGCGGCACCCCCCACCAGGTGTGGGAGTCCGCGCCGGGCCAGACCCCCTACGAGAAGCTCCAGGCGGTGCCGGCCAACCACTCGCCGTTCTTCGCCCCCGACCGCGAACCCGTGCTGCGCGCCGGGCTGGCGGCGATGGCCGTGGGCGCCCTGGCCTACCTGGGCCGGGGCGAGGACCCGGTGCCCACCGGCGGGCAGGCCGCGTTCAGCGCCGCCGAGCCCCCGCCCGCGCCCGCCTCCACGGCCGCCGCGCCCGACTTCGCGCCCGCCGGCGGCCGGCCCGAGTTCCCGGCCACCCCCGCCCACGGCGGCGCGCCCCTCGGCGGCCCCGCCGAGCCCGCCGTGGCCCGGCCCGGCGACGCCGCGCCTTACGGCGACCCCTACCCGGCCGGCCCCGTCCCGCCGGGCCGGGTGCCGCCCACCGCCGCCTACCCCGACCCCCTGCCCGCGCCGGGCGCCCCCCTGCCGCCGCCGACCGGGCCGGCCGCGCCGGGCACGCCGCCGCCCCCGCCCGCCGGGTCCCCGGCCGGCACCGGGCCGCGCGGCGGCCACGCCCGCGTGGACGACGACGAGGGCGAGCCCACCGCCGCCACCGACATGGCCGACCACCTCGGCGACGACGACCCGCCCGCGCCTCCGGCGCCCTCGGCCGCGCCGCCGCAGGGGCCCGCGATCATGGCGCCGCCCCCGCAGGGTCCTCCGGTGGCCGCACCCCCGCCGCCCCCGCCGGGGGCGGCGCCCTACCCGCCCGGCGGCGACCGCGACACCGACCGCGACCGGGACCGCGACCGGGACGAACCGCCCTACTACGACCCCTCCGCGCGTTACGATTCCGGACAGGAACCCCCGCAGGACCCGCCCTACCGGCTGTAGGCCGGGCGCGCGGCAGCGGGGCCGGCGGCTGGGGCGGAGCGGTGCCGTATGGATGTCTCGCCGGACAGGCGGGCGGATCGGCCTCGGGGTCGGTGGCCGTGGCTGGGCCGGTGGGGCGACCCCCGGCGCGCCCGCGCCCTGCGCCACCCCGGCGAGAACACCGCGCTGTGGGTGTGCGTGGCCATCACCGCGCTGGCGGTGGTGGGCGCGGTCAACCGCGCGCTTGACGGCGACACAGGCCAGCCGCTGGTGCTGCTGACCATCCCGGCGCTGGTGTTCTTCGCGCGCGGCCAGCTCTACGCCCGCCAGCGGGTCAACGGGGTGCGGATCTCCCAGACCCAGTTCCCCGAGGCCCACCGGATGGTGGTCGACGCCGCCCGCGCCTTCGACCTGCCCCAGGTGCCCGACGCCTATGTGGTGGCGGGCAACGGCCACGTCAACGCGTTCGCCTCGGGCCACGGGTTCCGCCGGTTCGTGGCGGTGCACAGCGACCTGTTCGAGGTGGGCGGGCGGCTGGCCGACCCCGACGCGCTGCGGTTCGTGATCGGCCACGAGGTCGGCCACATCGCGGCCGGGCACACCTCGTTCTGGCGGCAGTTCGGGGTGTCGGTCGCCAACATCATCCCCGGCATCGGCGCCACCCTGAACCGCGCCCAGGAGTACACCGCCGACAACCACGCCTACGCGTTCTGCCCCGAGGGCATGGAGGGGCTGCGCGTGCTGGCCGCCGGCAAGTACCTCTACCGCGAGGTCGACTTCGCCGACATCGCCGCGCGCGCCCACACCGACCAGGGCCTGTTCGTGATGCTGGTCAACCTGCTCTCCAGCCACCCCGTCAACACGTGGCGGTTCCAGGCGCTGCTGGACCGCTCCCGCCCCGGGCGCCTGATCTAGCCGCCACCGGCCGCCCTCCCGTGGCGGGCGCGGCCCCGCGCGGGCGGCGCCCGCCGGCCCAACCGGGACACCCGGATGCGCGGCGGCCGTGCCCGGAAATGGCCGAAAACGGACGCGCACCAAAAGCCGACGTGCTTTTATGCGGCATTCGCGAGAGTAGGTCGCATGAGCGCAACCTAACGCTTCTACGATGCGCACATGTCGATCGATACCCTTCGCCTGGAACGAATCGAAACGGCGTCCCACCTGATCGACCCGATCTTCCGGGACACCCCGCAGATCTCCGACGACTCCTTCTCCCGCCTGCTGGAGCGCGAGACCCTGCTCAAAATAGAAACCCTCAATCCGATCCGCTCCTTCAAGGGCCGGGGCGCGGATTTCCTGCTCCGCGACACCGGCGAGAACCGCGCGATCGTGTGCGCCTCGGCCGGGAACTTCGGGCAGGCCATGGCCTATTCCGCCCGCCACCGCGGGCTGCCCGTGCACGTTTTCGTCCCCGCCGACACCAACCCGCTGAAGATCGCGCGCATGCGCGAACTGGGCGCCCGCGTGGTCGTCGGCGGCGCCGACTTCGACGCCGCCAAGGACGACGCCCTCGCCCACGCCGCCGGCCGCCAGGACTGCGTGTTCGTGGAGGACGGCGCCGTGCCCCACATCGCCGAGGGCGCCGGCACCATCGGGGTCGAACTCGCGCCGCTGCACCTGGACACCGTCGTGGTGCCGGTGGGCAACGGCGCGCTGATCTCCGGCATCGGCCGCTGGCTCAAGGAGTACTCCCGCACCACCCGGGTGGTGGGGGTGTGCGCGGCGGGCGCGCCCGCCATGGCGCACAGTTGGCGCACCGGGCGCCCGGTGGCCACGGCCACGGCGCGCACCGCCGCCGACGGCCTGGCGGTGCGCGTGGCCGTGCCCGAGGCGGTGGAGTGGATGCGCGGCGTCGTGGACGACATGGTCCTGGTGGACGACGACGAGATCTACGCCGCGCTGCGCCTGCTGCGCGACAGCCTCGGGCTCATCGTGGAGCCCTCGGCGGCCGTGGGCGTCGCCGCCATCGCCAACCGCGACATCCCCGGAACCCGGGTGGGCACCGTGCTCACCGGCAGCAACTTCGCCCCCGACCTCACCAAGTCCCTGTGAGCCCCGCGCGGCGCCCCGGCACCCGCGCCCGGGGTCCGCTCCGCTGACACCGCCCCGCCGGGTCCCGCCGGGCGCCCTCGCGCGCCCGGCGGGACCCGGCCCGCTCCGGGGCCGCTCACGCCTCGGACAGCGCCGCGCCGTAGCGCTCGGCCAGGTGCGCGGGCAGCGGCTCGTGCCGCAGGTAGGACCGGCTGAAGGTCCCGGTGCCGTGGGCCAGGGAGCGCAGGTCCACCGCGTAGCGGGTGATCTCCAACTGCGGGACCTCCGCGCGGATCAGCGTGCGGCCGTCCCCGGCCATCTCGGTGGCCACCACCCGTCCGCGCCGCGCCGACAGGTCGCTCATGACCGCGCCCATGTACTCCTCGTCCACGAGCACGCCGACCTCGTCCACCGGCTCCAGCATCGCGATGCGGCAGTGGTCGGCGGCGTCCTTGAGCGCCAGCCGGCCGGCCTTCTGGAAGGCCATGTCGGAGGAGTCCACCGAGTGCGCCTTGCCGTCGTACAGGGTCACCCGGATGTCCACCAGCGGGTGGCCGGTGCGCACCCCGCTCTCCATCTGCGCGCGGACGCCCTTCTCGACCGACGGGATGAACTGGCGCGGCACCACGCCGCCGACGATCCTGTCCACGAACTCCAGGCCCGAGCCCGAGGGCAGCGGCTCCACCTGGATGCGGCAGATGCCGTACTCGCCGTGGCCGCCGCTCTGCTTGACGTTGCGGCCCATGCCCTCGGCGGGCGCCGCGAACGTCTCGCGCAGCGGCACCCGCACCTCCTCGGTCGCCACCTCCACCCCGTGGCGGGCGGCGAGCCGGTGCAGGGCGACGTCGAGGTGGGCTTCGCCCATGCACCACAGCACCAGTTGGTGGGTCTCGGGGTTGACCTCGACCCGCAGGGTGACGTCCTCGGCGGCCAGCCGCGCCACGGCCTGGGCCAGCTTGTCCTCGTCGGAGCGGGTGGCGGCGCGCAGCGCCACCGGCAGCAGCGGGTCGGGGAACGTCCACGGCGGCATGCGCAGCGGGCGGTCCTTGTCGGAGAGCGTGTCGCCGGTCTCGGCGCGGGTCAGCTTGGCCACCGCGCACACGTCGCCGGCCACCACCTCGCCCACCGGCTCGCCGTGCTTGCCCAGTGGGGCCAGCAGCGCGCCGACGCGCTCGTCCACGTCGTGGTCGGCGTGGCCGCGCTCGGCCAGGCCGTGGCCGCACACGTGCACCACGGTGTCGGGGCGCAGGGTGCCGCTGAAGACGCGCACCAGGCTGACCCGGCCCACGTAGGGGTCGCTGACGGTCTTGACGACCTCGGCCAGCAGCGGGCCGTCGGGGTCGCAGGTCAGTTCGCGGCCCACGGGGCGGTCGTTGACGGTGGTGACGTCGGGCAGCGGGCGCTCGGCGGGCGAGGGCGTGGCGCGCGGCAGCTCCTCCAGGAGTTCGGGCACGCCCACGCCCCGGGTGGCCGAGACCGCCAGCACCGGGTGGAACCCGCCGCGCGCGACGGCGGCCTCCAGGTCGGCGATGAGCATCGCGGGGTCGAGGTCGGCGCCCTCCATGTAGCGGTCCATGAGGGTTTCGTCCTCGCTCTCCTGGATCACCCCCTCGATGAGCGCGTCGCGCAGCGGGGCCGCGCGCTCCCAGACGTCCTCGGGCGGCGCGGCCTCGACCCGCTCGGGGCCGGTGTAGTCGTGGTAGCGGCGGGAGATGAGGCCCAGCAGCCCCGCCACGGTGCGGTTGTCGCCCTCGCCGGTGAACACCGGCAGGTAGGCGGGCTGCACGCCGTCGCCGAACGCGGCGCGGCACTGCTCCACCACGCCGTCGAAGTCGGCGCGGTGGTGGTCGATGCGGGTGACGGCGACGGCGCGCGGGATCCCGATCGCGGCGCACTCGCGCCACAGCAGCCGGGTGCGGCCGTCCACGCCGTCGACCGCCGAGACCACGAACAGCGCGGCGTCGGCGGCGCGCAGCCCGGCGCGCAGGTCGCCGACGAAGTCGGCGTAGCCGGGGGTGTCGAGCAGGTTGACCTTGACACCGCCCGCCGACACCGGGGCCACGGTGAGGTTCACGGAGCGCTTCTGCCGGATCTCGACGTCGTCGTGGTCGCTGACGGTGGTGCCCTCCTCGACGCGGCCCATGCGGGTCGTCGCGCCGGAGGCGTGCAGCAGGGCCTCGACCAGGGTCGTCTTTCCCGCGCCGGAGGGGCCGACCAGCACCACGTTGCGGATCTTCGCCGGGTGGTCGGCCCTGGGTGCCCTGCCGGCGGTCGCTGGACCGGATTTGTCCGCCATGCTCTGCCACCTTCCTTGTTCGGCCGGGCCGCGCGCGGCCCGGGGCCGCGTGGCGGTGCCGCCGGGCGGGGCGGGCCGCCGCGCGGACGGACGCCGACGCTCCGCGTCGGTGTGACGCGGAACACTTTCCACAGTCGCCCGTTGCGGCAGATATCACAAGGGGGACATGTGCCGACACGCCGGGGTGCCCGCGCAGGTCCGGGGCGCCCTTCGCGCGCGCGGAGGCGCTGCGTGCGGGCGGGAGCGCGGCCGGGGCGCGGTGTGAGACGCGCCTCCGGACCGTCCCAAACGTGCGGAGCGGGCGGCCGGATCTCTTAGGGTGTGGCCGTGCTGTGGTCCGAGAGCATTCCCGAGTTCGGCGCGGTCGCCACGGTGGTGGCGGTCGTGCTCGTGGTCTACGCCGCCGTCGGCGAGCCGCTCCTGGGCCGCCTGGCCTTCGCCTGGCTGCGCCGCCGCCGCGAGTCCGACCCCCGGGCGCTGGTGCGCTTCTACCAGTTCACGGTGGCGATCCAGGCGGCCTGGACCGCGCTGATCGCGGTCGCCGCCTTCCTGGCGACCGACCTCACCCCGGCCCACCTGGGCCTGCGCCTGCCCACGGTGTGGGGGCCGTTCCTGGCGGCCGGGCTGGGGTTCGGCCTGGCGATGCTGGTGGTGTGGCTGATCACCCGCGACCGCGAAACCGGCCGGTCGCGCTCCCGCCGGGGCGGCGGCCCCGCCGCCCCGCCCCTGCCCCCGCCGCCCGACCCGGGCCAGGTGCTGGCCGTCCTGAGCCCGCGCACCCGCGCCGAGCGCCGCTGGGCGGGGGTGCTGGCGGTGACGGCGGGCGTGTCCGAGGAGCTGCTGTACCGCGCCTTCCTGGTGGCTTTCGGCGCGGCACTGGGCCTACCGGTATGGCTCGCCGCCGTCGTGGCGTGCGTCCTGTTCGCGGTGGCCCACATCTACCAGGGCTGGTGGGGCCTGGTGGGTCCGGGGCTGCTGGGCGCCCTGTTCATGGTGCTGTTCCTGGGCACCGGAAGCCTGCTGATACCCGTGATCCTGCACATCCTGGTAGACCTGCGCTCCCTACTGCTGAGCGGCAGCGGCCGCCGCCACCGCACCCGAGCCCTGTAGTGCCCTGGCCGGGGGCTCGTGGTCGTCATCCCGGGCTGTGCGCCTGGCGCGGCGGTGGCCGCCGCGCCAGCTCTGTAGCGTCGGGGGGTAAGGGGACTAGAGTTCGGCCGACTTGACGGCCACCAGGAACGCGGCCCACTCGGCAGAGGGGACGCCCAGGTGTCCGGCGTCGCGGTTCTGCGTGTCCCGGATGTCGGCCCCAGCCGCGTGCTCGCGGACCTCTACGCAGTTCTCAGCGCCCGCGCTGTAGCGGCTCTTGTGCCACCTCTGCTCATACATGTTGCTCATGCTCCTCGATCATCGCGCACAGATGCTCCACCGTTTCGCGCGTGCCCCGCGCGTTTGCCTGGAGGGTACTGAACGACATACCGGTATGCCGGACAGTCTCGGGGTCATCCGTCGCTTGGCCACGATAAACGCTTTCGACATGCACCGTATCGGGGGCCGACGCCGACGACAGCAATGAGAACGGGCCGGAAAGACCAGCGTGCGGCCACGAGGCGAACGGATACGTCTGAATCATGACACGGCCCGATCTCACGCGCTCCACCAGGGATCGGAGTTGGGAAGCCATGATCGCGGGTGAACCCACAGGCCGGGTGATGACTGAGTCGTCTATGACGACGTGGTAGTGCGGCGTCGGCCCGTCCAGAACGCGTGCTGATGCGCGCATCCGTTGCTCTACCTTGTCGGTCACACTCTCTGGAGTTCGCCACGGAGCCCCAGCACTCACCACGGCACGTGCGTAGTCCTCCGTCTGAAGCAGTCCTGGAACGAGCACCGGATGCCATTCGCGGATGATCTCTGCTTCCGCCTGTAGTTCCACGAGATTGTCCAGCCAATCCGTGGGGCCGTCTTCGTACAGATCGTCGTAGAGCCGGACGAGTCGCCCGTTGGCGCCCAATTTCTCATCGGCCGCACGTACGTCCGTCGCCGACATGCGGCGGTATCCACCCTCCACATTGCTGATGTGGCTGTCGCTTCGCCCAATGGCTCGGCCTAGAACGGCTTGTGTCATCCCCGTCTTATCACGTGCCGACGAAAGCGCACGACCAAATCGGACATGTCGCACATCCTTCTGCTGCTTGAGCATGTGGCCATCGTGGCAGCTCGTGCAGGTCGTGTCCACGGAACTTTCAAGAATTCCACGCTCGTATTCAGCTTCCTTCGGCATACTGTTCGGGCTTCCCTGGCACTTCCCCGGCGTCCATCGTGGGCATGTGGCCGAATCGGCCGACCACGAGAACGCGAGCGCCGAAACCGAATGGGGTTTTCGCCTTCGTGTGCGACTGGCCGCTAATCAAAACGGCCCTGCCGGTGACGCGAACACCGAACAGGGCCTTGATCCCCGACCTGGGATAGCAGGTGGAGACCCATGCGAAACCCTATACGCCCCGCAACGCCCTATACGCCCCGGCACAGCACGCGGTATCAACCGCGCCATGCACGCCGTGGTCGTATTCGTCCCTACTTCTGGTGGAGCCGCCGCCCCGAGCTTTTGGGGGAGCGATGACGACCCCGCCCGTCCTGGTGACCTCACGGGTCTTCTACGCGCACCCGGCCTCCGTCGCCGACGCGCGGCACTGGATGGTCGCCTCGCTGAACACCGCCGGGATCGCGGTCCCCGAGGAGCGCCGGGCGGCGGCGGTGCTGCTGTGCTCCGAGGCCACCACCAACGCCGTCCTGCACACCACCGACACCACCTGGTTCCGCGTCTTCCTCCACGCCTACCCCGGACGCATCGCCGTCCAGGTGGAGGACACCGGAGGCCCGACCCGCCCCACCCTGATGACCGCCGCCCCCACCGACGAGCACGGGCGCGGCCTCGGTCTGATCGACCACCTCGCCGACGAGTGGGGACCACGCCCCACAGGCCCCGGCATCTACTACGTCATCACCTGGAGCACCCAGGAGGTATACGCATGAGCAACCACGCGCGCGGGCCGTCGGCGTCGCTCACCTTCTCCCGCGAAGACGATCACGCGTTCACCCTGCACCTGGCCCCCGGCATCCACGTCGAGGTCCCCCTGCGCGCCGAGGACGACCCCCAAGCCTGGCTGGCCGCGCTGAGCAGATGCGCCGACATCGCCCAGCACTGCGACCGCCGCCGGGCCGCGCGCCACGCCACGCGTGACTGACCGCCGCCCCGCCGCGGCCCACAAGCGCGGCGGCTGACTCTGGAGGGGGAGACAGCCGCCGCTCGCAGGGACCGCCCCCCGCCCCCCGGGGGGCGGTCCCTCGCACACATCCGGAAACTCAAGGAGAAGGCGTGCCCCGTCCGCATTCGGCGCGGCGGGTTGCCCGTGGTCGGCCGTTCAGTCGGGGCGGCGGACCAGGATCGCCGCGACCGGGAGGCACAGTGCCACCGCCGTGGCGGCCAGGGCGAAGGCCGGGCCGTAGCCCGCCGCCTGCACCGCCAGACCCACGATGACCGCGCCCAGTCCGGCGCCGCCGTCGTAGCCGATGTTCCACACCGCGCTCGCGGTGCCGTAGCCCCGGGGGCCGGACCGGCGGAACATCACCACCAGGGTGTCGTTCTGCACCGCGCCGAAGCCCGCGCCGAACAGGGCCGCGCCCGCCACGGCCGCCGCCGCGCCCAGGGCGCCCGGCCCCTCCCAGCCCGGCCCGGCGGGCCAGAGCGCCGCAGCGGCCAGGCCCATGCCGACCGCCGTCATCGCGGTCGCGGGCACCAGCACGGCGATCCGGCGGCGCCGGTCGCTCAGCGCGCCCGCCGCCCACCGGCCCGCCACCGACAGCAGCCCGTAGGCCAGCAGCGCGGCGAACACCACCGTCGCGGCCTCCTCCAGCGGGATCGCCAGGAACGTCACGACGGCGCTGGAGGACAGCGCGCACACCAGCATCAGCAACAGGGGAGCGGCCAGGCGGGCGTGGGCGCGCGGGCCGCGCGCCGCCGGTGCGGCGGCGGCCGGACCGGCGGGACCGGCCGGACTCGGCGGTTCCGCCGGGCCGGCTGATCCCGGCGAACCCGCTGATCCCGTGGGACCCGCCGCTCCCGCTACTCCCGACTGACCGGCCGCTTCCGCCGCTCCCTTTTGTCCCGGCGACTCGCCGGACGCCATCGCGCCCGAGCCCGCCATAAGCCAGATCCCCGCAGCGGCGAGCGCGCCCGCCACCGGGGCGGCGCCCGCCGCCCAGAACACCGCGTCGAAACCGAGGTTGAGCGCCGCCCACACCCCGCCCGACAGGAACGCCACGTGCGGCAGCCCCACCGCCATGCCGTAGTAGCCCGCCGCGCGGCCGATCTGGTCGGGCGGCACCAGCCGCGCGGCCAGGGCCGAGCCCACCACGGTCACCATGCCGAACCCCACGCCGCGCAGACCCGACACGGCCAGCAGCAGCCCGAGGTCGGTGGTCAGCCCCAGCAGGGGCGCGGGCGCGCCCAGCAGCAGCGCGCCCACCGGGAACGTCCAGCGGTACCCGCCGTGGTCCAGCAGCCACGGCATCGCCAACTGCGTGAGCACCGTGGTCCCCATGAACACCGCCGTGGTGGCGCCAGCGCCCAGTTCCCCGGCGCCCCCGCGCGCCGCCCACAGCGGCACCACCGGCAGCAGCAGCACATACCCGGCGAAGCTGAGCACGCTGGCCAGCACGAGCAGCCGGAACCCCCACCCGCGCAGGCCGTGGTGCTGCGGGCCGGGCCGCGCGGCGGAGGTCATCCGGACATCGGAGGTCTGGGGCATCGTCTCTTTCCGGTGGCGATGGCGTGGACGGGGGTGATGGGCGAAGGGCGACGGGTGGGGGCGGGACAGGTCAGGGCGCGGGCTCGGCGGGGGCCAGGCTGGGCTGGAGCCACTGGGCGACCCGCGCGGCGCACTCAGGCGTCACGGCGCGCTCGGCGTGGCCCATGCCCGGCTCGATCCACAGCTCCTTGGGCTCGCGGGCGGCGTCGTGCAGCCGGTGGGCGTGCTCCACCGGGAAGTAGGCGTCGGCGTCGCCGTGCACCACCAGCAGCGGCGCGGGCGACACCCGCGGCGCGAGCTCGGTGGGGTCGGGCGGGACGGGGTCCCAGTCGGTGTCGATGACCCGCACCTTGCGCGCCACCCGCAGGAACCAGCGCCCCACCGGGCGCTCCACCCCGAAGTGCAGCAGCCGCATCCGGCGGCTCCCCCGGTAATACCACATGCTCGGCCCGCTGACCGCGACGACCGCGCGCACACCCCCGAACATGGCGGCGTGGCGCACCACCACCGCCGCGCCCATGGAGAACCCCACGGTGGCGATCCGGGTGTAGCCGCGTTCCCGCAGGTGCGCCACCACGGCCTCGACGTCGTGGACCTCCAGGTTGCCCACCGTGCACAGCCCGCCGGACTCGCGGTGGCCGCGGAAGTCGAAGGTCATGACGTCGGCGATGCCCAGCAGGTGCCGGGCGACCCGCTTGGTGCCGGGGTTGCGCCAGGTGCCGGTGAACCCGTTGGCCAGCACCACCGCGGCGGTGCCCGAGGAGTCCCCGCGCAGCAGCGCGGTGTCGAGGTCGACGCCGTCGGAGGTGGTGAGGCGCCGCCGCTCGGGCTCGGACAGCGGCGCGGGACGTGGCGGTGCATCGGTCATGACCACCATCGTGCCTGACGGTCCCCGCCCACGTCAGGGCGGGAGGCACGACCACGCGGGGGCGGGCGCGCACCACGGGCGGCCCGGGGGCGGGCACCTCCGGACGGCGTCCCGGCGGGGACGGGGACGCGGGCCGGACCGCGCCGCGACCCGCGTCCCCCGACGTCACCGGCCGGACCCGCCGCCGTCCCGTCCGTCAGTAGGACGAGATGTGCACGTGGTCGTAGTGGTTGGCGGTGATGCTGCCGCGGTCGTTCATCATCTCCCACCCGGCCCCGGGGTTGGCCGAGTGCCAGATGCGCTGCTCCCAGATGATGTACATCACGCCGAGGCGGTCGGCGTTGGCCTGGGCGTACTCGGCGATCTGCTGGCCCAGCGCCCGGTTGGCCTCGGTCGGGGTGGCGCCGCCCGCGCTCATCATGAAGTCGCAGGCGCGGCCCGACCCGTGCTCCCCGGGGTCGCCGGGGCGCAGGCAACCCACCGGGTAGGGGGCGCCGAAGTTGCTGACGATGTCGTCGCGGATGGCGGCCATGCGCGGCGTGGCGCCGTCCCAGCCCGGCCCCATGGCGCTGGCGGGCACCGACCCCGTGCCGGGGGTCTCGGGGACCTGCTCCTCCTCGTAGCGCTCGATCTTGGCCAGGACCTCGTCGCGCTGGGACTCCAGCTCCTCGACCAGCTCCTCGGCCTCCTGGAGCTTGTCGTCGGCCTTCTCGGCGGCCTCCTCGCGCTCGGCGCGGAGGTCGGTGAGGGACTCGACGCGCTCGCCGTGGCTGACGGTGACGCGGTTGGCCATGGCGGCGTCGTCGAGCATGTCCTGCGGGTTGCTGCTCAGCGCGACCTCGATGCCGGGGTCCAGCCCCGAGCCCATGTACTGGCCGGCCGCCAGCACCGCGACCTCCTCGCGGTTGCGGGCGAGTTCGTCCTCGACATCGTTCAGCCGGCGCCGCGCCTGCTCCACCTCGTCCTTGGCGTCGTGGTAGGTGATCAGCTCGGTGTCGTACTCCTCCTCCAGCGCCTCGGCCCGGGCGGTCAGCTCGTCGATGTCGGGCTCGTCGTCCTGGGGGTCGGCGTAGGAGGTGGCGGGCATGAGCAGGGCGGTGCCGATGGCCAGCGCGGGCAGCAGGAGCGCGCGCCGGCGCGATCGTGCGGGTGCTGAAGTGTGCATGAGGGTCACCTGGTGTCGGGAGCGGACCGGTCGGGGGGCGACACGTGGTGCGCGGGGTGCGCGCGGTCCGCGCGGTGCTGGAGCAGACGATACGAGATCGGGTCGTTACCCCGCCAGCCGCGCACGGTGACGGGCCGCCCGGCGGCCGTCGCGGGGGCGCGTGCGGCGTCCCGCCCGAGGGCGCGGCGCGCCCGGCCCGGCGCCCCGGCCGTCAGGAGGCGCCGCCGAACCCGCTGGGCAGGCGCTGGGCGGCGGGCGGCGGGGTGCCGCGGTTGAGGAACCACGGCGCCTGGCGGACGGCGCGCATGGCGGTCCGGCGGGTGTCGCGGTCGAGGCGGTCGAGGTACAGCACGCCGTCGAGGTGGTCGACCTCGTGCTGGAGGCAGCGGGCCATCAGGCCCTCGCCCCGCACGGTGACCGGCTCGTTGCGGAGGTCCACCCCGGTGACGGTGGCGCGCAGCGCCCGCCGGGTGGGGAACCCGAGTTCGGGCACCGACAGGCAGCCCTCCTCGCCGTCCTGGACTTCGTCGGACAGCTCGGCGATCTCGGGGTTGATGACGTAGCCGACGCGGCCCTCGACGTTGTAGCTGAACGCCCGCAGGCCCACCCCGATCTGGGTGGCCGCGACCCCGGCGTGGCCGGGGTCGTCGACGGTGTCGAGGAGGTCGCGGATGAGCGCCTCGGTGTGGCGGCCGAACGAGGTGATGGGGGCTGTGGGGGTCACCAGGACGGGGTCGCCGAAGTAGACGATGGGGCGCTTGCTCATGGCTGACAGCCTAGCCGCCGCGCCCCCGCCGGGTGGCCGCCGTCCACAGGCGGGGGAGGCCGCCGCGCATGCGGCGCCGCGGCCGTTCGGGCGCGGCGAGGGCTCAGGCGGGCCGGGGGCTCAGGGCGTCGTCCAGCACCATCTCGATGTAGTCCAGCGCGGCCCTGCGGCGGGCCGGGCCGCTGGCGTAGAGCGAGGGCTGGGCGGTGCCCCGGCGCACCCGCAGGCACTCGTTGACGATCCGCTGCCAGCGCTCGGGGAAGGTGTGCAGCGCGTACATGCCCGCGCGGGTCTTGGAGGTGATCTCGCCGGTGCGCAGGGTGAAGTGCAGCCGGCTGACGCTCAGCACGCTCCACGAGGGCGCCAGCGACCCCAGGGCGGCCAGGCCGCGCGGGGTGACGAGGCGGCCGGCCTTGGCGCGCCAGCGGCGCCAGTGCTCGTCGAGGTTGCCGAAGGACCACGCGCGCAGGCTGGCGGGGTTGTCCCACACGTCCAGCTCCACCGGCAGCGGCCCGCGCACGGTGACACCGCGCTCGGCCAGGACGTGCCAGGTGACGGGGTTGACGTCGGCGGTCGAGCGCTCCCGGAACCGGCCGCCGGTGACCGCCGCCACGGGGCCGCACGCCCCGGGGTCCTCGGCGAGGTCCTCCCAGGTGACGTGGATGCCGTTGAACTGGGGGTGGGGGACCTGGGTGCGGGTGCGGGCGTGGGCGCGCCGCAGCGCGTCGCGGTCGGAGTCGGTGGCGCGCCGGGAGGTCACCACCACGAAGTCGACGTCGCTGGCATGGGGGCGGAAGTCGCCCAGCGCCACGGAGCCGGTCAGGTAGAGGCCCTGCACCAGTCCGGGCGCCGCGTCGTCCGCGTGGTGCAGGAACGCCTCGGTCAGGGTTCGCACGCGCGGGTGGATCGCCATGTGGTCTCCAGTGTGGTCGAGCAGCGGGGGTCGCGATCCCGCCGGGATCCGCGAGGCGGCGGCGGGCGGCCGGGGTCGGTCAGACCGGTCGTGGGGCGCCCGTGGGGCCGCCGGAGCGGTCCGGGAAGCGTTCCGGCAGGTCGCGTCCCTTGTCCTTCAGTCTGGGAGGGCCTACCCCGGCAAAGCAAGCCATCACGCCGGATCCGCACCCAGTCTCCCGCACGGGGGTGGTGGCAGGTTGTCGGCGAACAGGGGTGTGCGCACCCTTGCGCTCAGAGATTGGATGTGGTATGTACTCTTGCGGCCTTCGGGGGAAGGGTGCGGTATTGGCGCCGGAATGGCGTTTCGCGCGCGTCGGCGCCGTTCTGAGCGGTGGGACACCGCTCCCGAATGCGGCGGATCCGCCCAGTTCAGGGCCTGGGGGAAGTCGTGGTGATTCTTTGCGAATGCCTTTGCGCGGGCGGGGTGGGAATAAAACGTCCTACAACGGGTAGTCATCCCATTGTGTTTCCGCGGTATTCAATTGGTGCCTTCGCATTGACCATTACCCGGTCCGCGCTCCTCTATAGAGAACCCGGCCATTGGCCGGTCCCGCCTGCGGCGCCGCGCGATCCTCGGCCGTGCGGTGCTTCCGGTAGTGACGAGCGCGACTCCGGCAGCCATGGAAAAGCGGGGCGCCAGCGGTTAGCATCCTTCATGAGCCTGCCAACGGTCAGTATCCGCGAACCCGCCACCTGGGAACACGTCTTCCGCCCGGCGAAGTTCGGGAACTTAACCCCCTATCCACTGCGCTCTTTTCCTTCCCGTGCTCTGTTTTCGCGTGCGTAACACGAGGTCATTCAGGCGAAACCGCCGCTCCTTAGGCTGTCCCATGAGGATCGGCGTTCTCGGCGATTTCTAAGGAGATTCATATGGTGCCGACCATGGTGCTCGTAGCGGACGACTCCCAGGACACCGACCGCGCCGAGGCGCTGCTCGGCCTGGCCGACGCCGTCGCCCGCCGCGGCGAGGCCCCCGTCGTGCCCGCCTTCGGCTCCGACCGCGAGGTCAACCGCGCCGTCCGCTCCGTGGACGGCCCGATGGTCGTCGTGCCGGCCTACGTCGCCGGCGGCGACCACGCCAGCTCCAAGGTGCTCGCCGGCCTCGACCTCGGCGGCCGGTTCGACGCCCTGCACACCGCCCCCCTGGGCGCGGTGCCCTCCATCGTCGGCGACCTCGCCGGCCGCCTGCTGGCCACCGGCTGGACCGCCGGCGACGGCGTCGTGCTCGCCGCCGACGGCAGCCCCGGCCAGGACGAGCGCCAGGCCGTCACCGACGTCGCCCGGATGCTCAGCCGCCGCCTGGGCTCGCCGGTGCAGGTGGGCTACCTCAACTCCTGGGCGCCCTCGGTGGGCGACGCCGTGGAGCGGCTGCGCCGCAACGGCCGCGACCGCGTGGCCGTGGCCACCTGGCGCCTGGTCGAGGACCGCGACTACGAGCGGCTGCTCGACCTCGGCGCCGCCAGCGTCACCGCGCCGCTGTGGCCCTCCGAGATCGTGGTGGACTCCCTGCTGGCCCAGCACCGCGCCGCCAAGGCCCGCCTGGCGGCCTGAGGCCCCGCGCCGCCCGGCGCGCGCCGCCGGCCCCCGGTCGCGAGCGCTCCACTCAGCGGGCGAACGCGGGTCCCGGTCGTCGAGGACCGGCGCCCGCGCCCGCCCGGTGGGACCTCCCCCACCCGCGCGACCGCACCACCGGCCCCGCCGCCCGCCGCACCGCAAGCCACCGGCCCGGCCCCCCGGGGCC
>NZ_JAJAQC010000085.1 GCF_027604915.1 Streptomonospora mangrovi | reverse complement strand
GGGCCGCGCGGGAGGGGATCCCCCTCGCGCGGCCGCACCGGCGCGGACGCCCCGCGACCGGTCCGCGCCGCCGCCTCCGGCGGCCCGGACCGCTGCCGTGCGCCCCTACAGGGCGTCGAGGAACTTGCGGGCCAGCGGCGCGGCGGCACCCGAACCGCTCTCGCCGTCCTCGACCACCACGGCGAAGGCGATGTCGCCCTCATAGCCCACGAACCACCCGTGGGCGGGCAGCTCCTCGCCCTCCTCGGCGGTGCCGTACTCGGCGGTGCCGCTCTTGCCGTGGACCTCGCCCGTGAAGCCGACGTCCTTGGCGGTGCCCTCGGTGACCACGGCCCGCATCATCTCCCGCAGTTGGGGCGCGGTGTCGATGGGCGTGGGCTCGGGCCGGCCCTCGGGCGCCGGCTCGGTCACCAGCAGCGGCGAGCGGTAGGACCCCTCGGCGACGGCGGCCGGCACCGAGGCCATGTGCAGCGGCGAGGTCAGCAGTTGGCCCTGGCCGATGCTGGAGGCGGTGAGCAGCGGCACGCTGTCGGGGGTGGGCAGCGAGGGCTCGAACACGGGCAGGCCCGCCTTGATCTCCTCGTTGAACCCGAACTTCTCGGCGCTCTCCACCAGGGCGGCGCCGTCGAGGCGGTCGGCCACCTGCTGCACCAGCGCGGTGTTGCAGGAGGTCGCGAACGCCTCCAGCACCGACTGGGCGCCGTAGGCGGCGTCGCCGGCGTTCTTGTACTTCTGCCCGCCCACCGTGACGTTGCGGGGGCAGTCCATGGGCGCGTCCATGCCCATCCCCGACGTCAGCAGGGCGTCGTAGGACACGATCTTGAAGATCGAACCGGCCGGATACTGCCCCTCCAGCGCGCGGTTGAACCCGCCGGGGACGTTGGCCGCCGCCAGCACCTCGCCGGTGGAGGGGCGGATCGCCACCATCGCGGTCGGCTTGGTCTGGTCCACGATGGCCGCCCCGGCGGCCTCCTGCATGGCCGGGTCGATGCTCAGGGTGACGTCCTTGCCGTCGGTGCCCTCGATCGCGCCGACCGTGGGCGCGTCCTCGGGGACCTCGCCGTCGGCGGCGCCCTGGTCCACCACCCGCACGGCGGTGGTGGCGGTGCCGGCCAGGCGCTCCTCGTACTGCGCCTGCACCCCGCTGACGCCCACCGGGTCGCCCACCTCGTAGGCGGGGCCCAGGTCGCCGAGCATGTCCTCGGTGGCGGTGCCGACCTCGCCGACGATCATCTGCACCGAGCCCGAGGGGCTCTCGTCGAGCCGGGAGCCGTCGGCGCCCAGCACGCGGCCGCGCTCGCCCCACTCGTTGGTGCGCACCAGGGTCTGGCCCTCGCCCAGGTCGGGGTGGATGACGGCGGGGCTGAAGTCCACCCGCCACTCGCCGTCGGCGCGCACCAGCGGCAGCGTGCCGTCATAGGACCACTCGCCGGCGTTGCTCAGGGTCAGGGTGGCCTCGAAGGGCACGCTGGCGGTGTCGCCGTCCTCGGTGACGGTGCCGGTGGTCACCTCGGTGCTCTCGACGCCGAGGTTGTCGGCGACGCGCTCGTAGGCCGCCGCGGGGTCGCCCCCGCCGGTGGCGAGGCCGGCCAGGGCGGCGTAGTCGCCCTCGCGCCAGGCCGCCGCGTAGTCCTCGGCGGTGTCCTCGGGCTGGGGCATGGTCAGCACGTACCAGGACACGCCGCCGCCGATCAGGGCGAGCACCACCACGGCGCTGACGATGCCGATGACCAGCCCCTTGCGGGAGCGGCGGCGGGGCTCGGGCGGGTCGGCCGGCCCGGAGTGGGCGGCGCCGGGCGGGACCGGCGGGGTGCCCGGCGGCTCGGCGCCGGCGGGGGTGTCGGTGCGGCCCTCGGCGCCCAAGCGCTCCCAGGGGGCACTGGTAGCGCCGTCAGCACGGTCGGCACCGTCGGCACGGTCCGCGCCCTCGGCCGCGCCGGCGCCCCCGGCGGGGGCGCCCGAGGCGCCGTAGGGCGAACCGGAGGAGCCGTAGGAGGAGCCGGGGGCGGCGGTCGAACCGAAGGGGGATTCCGCCGAAGAGGAGGCCGGGTCGGCGGGGGAGCCGGGGAGGCGGTAGGGGGACCCGGTGCGCGGGGCGGGACCGGGGGAGTCGGCGGGGGCGGCGAAGGGGTCGCCGCGCGGTGCGTCCGCCGTCTGCGGCGGGTCGAAGGGGGAGGGGTGGGGGCCGGATCCGGGCGGGCCCGATCCGGTCGGGCGGGGGGTCGCGGGGGATTCAGGCCCCCAAGCGCCGCCCCGGGGAGCCGGGGAGGAGGGCTCACCCGGCCCGGTCGGGCGCCGTTGGTCGTCCACGCGATCGTCCTTCCAGACAGCTCCGCCCCGCCTCCCAGACAAGGAAAGCGGGGCGGGAGCGACGATGAGTGGCCGGTGTGGCGGTCGCCTCTCGGCGCGGGGCACAACGCGGCTCCGTAGGCCGTGGGCGGCCCGCCTGGGCGGACGCCGCACGCGGTATTCCGCGAAGGCAATAGGTGAGGCCCGGGGGACACTTGCTACCACACCGACCACTGGCGACTGTAACCCATCGCGGGAGCACTGTGTTCCGCCAGCCCCACCCGATCCGGCGGTAATCCGGATCACACAGCGGAAGCGGGCCGTTATTGGACGGCACCCGGCACCCGGCGCCCGGCGCGGGCCGGCCGGGCGGCCCCGACCGGTGCCGACGCGCCCCCGGCACCCGTGGGCGCGCGGTCGGGAACGCGGCGCGGGCCGCACCGGGGCGCCCGCGCCTGGGAAGAACCCGGCCGCGCGCCGCGCGCGCCTCGCACACGCGGAACACGCGGAAGGGGCCGGGCGCGGCGCGGGCGCCCGGCCCCGGTGCGACCGGAGGTGCCGGCGGCGGGCGCGCCGGCCCCCGGCGGGGAGGCGGGCGCCCGGAGGCGGGTGGCTAGAGGCGGGTGCTACTCGGCGCGGGCGATACGGGTCATGTCCTCGCGCGAGCGGACCTTGATCCGCTTGCGGCCGTGGGGCTCGCCCAGGGACTCCTCATGGCTCTCCAGGCGCTGCCAGCCCTCCCAGGTGGTGAAGGGGACGCCGCGCTCGCCCAGCAGGCGCAGGAACGACTCCGGCTCGGGCTCGGCGGCGGGTGCCAGAAAGTCGCGGTCGGCGACCAGGTTGGCCACGGTCTCCAGGGCGTCGCCCTTGGTGTGGCCGATCAGCCCGACCGGGCCGCGCTTGATCCAGCCGGTGGTGTAGACGCCGGGGATGGGCTGGTCGTCGAGGTCGAGCACGCGGCCGCCGTCGTTGGGGATGACCCCGCGCTCCTCGTCGAAGGGCAGGTCGGCCACTGGCGAGCCGAGGTAGCCGATGGCGCGGTAGACGGCCTGGACGTCGTGGTCGACCAGTTCGCCGGTGCCGCGCACGCCGCCGTCGCCGGTCAGCTCCATGCGCTCGGTGCGCAGGCCGGTGACGCGGTCGGTGCCCAGGATCTCCACGGGCCGGTGGAGGAAGTGCAGGTGCAGGCGCCGGGGCTCGCCGCGCAGGTCGCGGATGGCCCAGTTCTGAAGAATCTTGACGTTGGTCTTGGTCTGGTTGGACTCCTCGATGGCGGCGAGGCTGGCCTCGCACAGTTCGAAGTCCTCGGGGTCGACCACGACCTCCACGCCCGGCTGCTTGTCCAGCTCGCGCAGCTCCATGGGGGTGAACTTGGCCTGGGCGATCCCGCGCCGGGCGAAGACGTGGACGTCGGTGACGCCCTTGGCGCCCAGCCCCCGGTGCACGTTGTCGGTGATGTCGGTCTCGAGCAGGTCGTCGGCGTCCTTGGCGAGGATGCGGGCGACGTCCACGGCGACGTTGCCGGCGCCGATCACCGCGACGCTGGTGCCCTCGACCCGCCAGTCCTCGGGGGTGTCGGGGTGGCTGTCGTACCAGGCGACGAAGTCGGCGGCGCCGTGGCAGCCGGGCAGGTCGGCGCCGGGGATGTCCAGGGGGCGGTCGCGGTCGGAGCCGGTGGCGAAGACCACCGCGTCGTAGTGGCGGCGCAGGTCCTCCAGCTTGAGGTCGCGGCCGTACTCGACGTTGCCGATGAAGCGCACCTGGGGCTTGTCCAGCACCTTGTGCAGGGCCTGCTGGATCTGCTTGATGCGGGGGTGGTCGGGCGCCACGCCGTAGCGGACCAGGCCGTAGGGGGAGGGCAGCCGGTCCAGGACGTCGATGCTGACCGGGACGCCGCTCGCGGCCAGGGTCTCGTCCTTGGTGAGGATGTCGGCCGCGTAGATCCCCGCGGGGCCGGCCCCCACGATTCCCACGCGCAGTGGTCGCGTCATTTGGCATTCTCCATTGGTCGCGTCTGCTCCGGAAGGCGGCGGAGGCGGCGGTCGGGCGTGGCCGTCCGCGCACCGGGACACGCAAAACGAGGTTAGGCTAACCTAAGTTTACCCGCAAGGTTTAAGCCTACTAAACCCACTACCAAAATAGACAACGCCTCTTCCGGGCCGCTGCCCGGGCCCGCCCGGGTGCGCCCGCGCGGTCGGCGCACGTCGAGCCGCGTGCGGCCCTTCCCTCAAGGGCAACACGGCGCCGGCCCCCGCTAAGCCGGGACGCGCTGTGGATTACCTCACGTCGGGGTCCCGCCGCGCTGCGTGTCGCCCCCTGAGCGGGGGCCGTGCGAGGCGGGGGCGGTCCGCGCGCTCAGGCGCCCTTCGCCCGCAGTTCGGCCTTGACCGAGGCCGCGTAGCGCCCCACCTGCCGCTGCCCCGACAACCGCTGGATGGCCGCCATCACCGCGTCGGTGGCCGCGCGGCGCGAGCGCGCCCGCCCGGCCTCGCCCGCCCACGGGCTCAGGTCCACCGGCGGCCCCACCCGGATGCCCACCCGGCACAGGCGCGGCACCCGCCGCCCGCGCGGCAGGATCCGGTTGGTCCCGGCCAGCGCCAGCGGCACCACCGGCGCGCCCGAGGTCAGCGCGAGCCAGGCCAGCCCGGTCTGGCCCCGGTGCAGGCGGCCGTCGGGGGAGCGGCTGCCCTCGGGGAAGATCCCGAACACCGCGCCCTCGGCCAGCGCCTTCAGGCTGTGCTCCATGGCCTCCTGGGAGCCCTGCCCGGGGCGGCGGTCCACCGAGAGCTGGCCGATGGCGCGCAGCGCGCGGGCGAACAGCCGCTGGGGGAGGTTGGCCTCGGCGAACAGTTCCTGCTTGGCGATGAAGGTGACCGGGCGGGGCACGGCCACGCCGATGAACAGCGGGTCGATGTTGGAGAGGTGGTTGGCCGCCAGGATCACCGGCCCCTCGGCGGGAATGTGGTGCAGCCCCTCGGTGTGCAGCGGCCAGATGCCTCGGGTGATGGGCGCGATGACCGTCTTCGCGGCACCGTACAGCTCCACGGCGGGTGTCCTCTTTCGGATGCGGCGGCGGGCGGGGATGATGGGGGGCGGCGGCCCGGCGCGCGGCGCCGTGTGCTGCCGGTTCGACTGTAGCGGGGTCCGCCGCGGGCGCGTGCGGGCGCGTCCGCCCCGCCGGTGCCACCGCGCCGGACGCGGGGCGGTCCCGGCCGCTAGAGTCTGGTCTAGACCTATGTTTGGTGCCCGCGCAGGGCGGCGAGCGTGCCACGGCAGCAGAAAGGCGGAATTCATGACGCGGCTTGTCGACGTCAGCCACCAGATCACGTCCGGGATGGTGACCTACCCCGGCCTGCCCGGACCCCAGATCGACGACCACATGACGTTCGAGGAGTCCCACAACACCTACGCGGCGGGCACCGAGTTCAGCATCGCCCGCATCACCATGGTGGCCAACACCGGCACCTACCTGGACACCCCCGGGCACCGCTACCGCGACGGCGCCGACCTCGCCGACCTCGAACTGGAGAAGGTGGCGGGCCTGGCGGGCGTGGTCGTGGACCTGCCCGAGGGCGCCCGCGAGATCGGCCCCGACGCCGTGCGCGACGTGGACGTCGCCGGCCGGGCGGTGCTGCTGCGCACCGGGTGGGACCGCCACTGGCGCACCGAGCGCTACGGCGACGCCGAGCACCCCTTCCTCTCCGGCGAGGGAGCCAAGGCGCTGGCCGAGGCCGGGGCGGCGCTGGTGGGCATCGACTCCGTCAACATCGACGACACCTCGCCCGAGGCCGAGGGCGCCCGCCCGGCGCACTCGGTGCTGCTGGCGGCCGGCATCCCGATCGTGGAGCACCTGTGCCTGCTGGACCGGCTGCCCGAGACCGGCTTCACGTTCTTCGCCGTGCCGGTGAAGGTGCGCGGCATGGCCACCTTCCCGGTGCGCGCGTTCGCGATGGTCGGCTAGCCCGGCGCGGGCGCGCCCCGCGGGGGGCGCGCGGGCAGCCGCCGGCGGAGCGCCGGCGGCGGGGCGTCCGGCCGGCGGCCGGGCGCCCTCAGCCCAGGATGCGGTCGAGGAACCCGGCGAGCCGCTCGCGGGTGCGGGCGACCATCTCCTCGACGCTGAGGTCCTCGGGCAGGCGCCCGCCGGCGGCGGGCGCCTTGCGGCCGCGCACGTACAGCGAGCACGCCATGTCGGCGCAGACGTGTAGGCCGGCGGAGTCGCCCTGGCGCCCGGCCGGCCCCGCCTTGCGGGCGGCCATCAGCAGCACGCCGCCCGAGGGGTGGGTGGTCAGGCACATCGAGCACAGGCTGCGGTGCAGGAAGTCGCGCGTGCGGCTCTGAGGGGAGCGCAGGGCCACGGCGACCACGCGGTCGCGGTGCTCGGCCACCAGGTAGCTGCGCTCGGGCGACCCGAGGTCGCGCCACCCCAGGAAGTCGAGGTCCTCCCACGCCGTGTCGGCGAGGTCGCGGGGCATGGGCACCCGCTTGGCCTCGCCCTTTCCGCAGTTCACGAAGGCGGCACGGATCTCCTGCTCGGTCAACGGTCTCATGTCGGCGACGCTAACTTCTCCTAGGGGCCCTAGGCAAAGCATTTAACGCTTTAGGCAGCGCGGCCGGGGGAGTTCTCCCGGGCGGGCGGGGGTGTGCTCGCGCGCGGGACCGGCGGCGGGCACGCGGAAGAGCCCGCCGGGAACCCGGCGGGCGAGCGCGGCGCGGTGTTCGCCGCGGGCGGACGGCCCCTCAGGCGCCGAGGGCGGCGGCCAACTCGTCCAGGCTCCCGGCGGAGACGTCGAAGGCGTCGCCGGGGCGGGGCGGGTCGCCCACCGGGCGCTCGACGTAGGCGGTGCGCATCCCCGCCGCCTGCGCGGCGCGCAGGTCCCAGGCGTGGGCGGCGACCATCAGCAGGCGCCCCGGCTCCACCCCCGCGTTGGCCACCGCCAGGCCGTAGACGTCGGGGTGGGGCTTGTAGCGGCCCGCCTCGGCCGCCGAGAGCACCTGGTGCCAGCGCAGCCCGGCGTGGGCGCTGATGCGGGTCAGCGCCGCCGGTTCGGCGTTGGACAGGCCCACCACCGTGAAGCGCGCGGCCAGCCGGTCCAGCCCCCGGGCGGAGTCCGGCCAGGGGTCCAGCCGCCGCGCGGCGCCGGCCAGCGCGCGGACCGCCTCGGGGTCGGCCACCCCCGCCTCGGCGGCCACGCGCTCGGCCGCCTCGCGGTCCAGCACCGTGCTGGAGACGAACGGGGCGCGGCCGGCCAGCATGTCGCCCTGGCGCTCCTCGACGTGGCGCTGCCACACCTCCAGCAGCTTCGCAGCCTGCGCCTCGCCGCCGCCGGGCACCAGCGCGCGCAGACCCCGGCTGATGCCGCCGGGTTCGTCGACCATGGTCCCCAGCACGTCGAAGACGAGTACGTCGATGTCGGCGGGTGAGATCACGGGAAGCGCTCCTCGGTGTCGGGTCGGGCCGGATCGGGGTCGATCAGGCTCGGCAGCGGTTCGGGCCGCACGGGAGCAGGGTGCGCGGCAACGCTACAGGTCGGCGTCCAGCTCCTCCTGGGCGCGGTGGCGCTCGCGCTGGCGGCGGCGCTCCTCCTCGCGGGCGGCGCTGCGCTCGTCCTCGGCCACGGCGGTGCGCATCGCCGCCGAGAGCGCGCGCAGCTCCATGTTGATCCGCGGGTAGTCCACCAGGCGCGGCAGCGCGCCCAGGCGGGGGGTGCGCCGCTCCCGCAGGGCCGCCATCAGCTCCTCGAAGGCCAGGTAGAGCCGCTGCAACGTGATCTGGGAGGCGGGCTGGGGCCGCTCCAGCGCCAGCGCCGCCAGCGCCAGGTAGCCCACCCGCTGGGTGGCCACCACCACCGGCCACAGCGGGCGGGTGGTCGTGGCGCGCGGCACGTCGCCCACGGCGCTGTCGTAGACGCCGCGCAGGCTGACCAGGGCGGTGCGCAGGTCGCGGCGCAGCCGGTAGGTGCGCTCGGCGTCGGGCTCCACCTCGGGGTCCAGCACCGTCAGCAGCGCCGTGCGGGTGTGCTCCAGCACGTCGGTGATGGTCTGGGGCAGCCGCGCCGCCGACGCGCGCCGCCACAGCAGCAGCGCGCCGAGCATGCCCGCCAGCGACCCCACCACGGTGTCGAGGATGCGCGCCTCGGCGAGCTGCTCCACCGGGTTAGGCGAAGCGGTGTGGGCCAGGATGAGGCCCATCGGGGTGAGGAAGATGCTGGCGTAGAAGAAGTTGCGCGCGACCGTGAGCTGGGTGAGCCCCTGGAAGGCGGCGGCCAGCGCGATACTGGCGGCCAGCGGCAGGTCGGCCATCAGCAGCAGCACGCCGATGACCACCCCCACCAGCGTGCCCAGGGCGCGCTGGGCCGACCGGTTCACCGTCAGTACCACGTTGCCGCCCTGGAGTACCGCCGTGGCGGTGATGCAGATCCAGTAGTAGCGGTCCAGGCCCACGGCCAGGCCGAACACCGCCGCCAGGGCCACGGTGATGCCCATCCGCAGGGCGGTGGGCAGCACCAGCGACTCCCGGGTGAGGCTGGAGCGCAGCGACTGCCACACCGAGGGGTAGCGCTCGTCGTGCAGCTCCAGGCCGCGGCCCTCGACCTCGTGCTCGTCGCGGCGCGCGGTCTGGGCGGCGCGGCCCAGCCGGTTGTACAGCCGCGCCTCCAGCGAGCGCGGCCGCAGCCCCTTGCGCAGCTCGTCCAGCCGGTCGGGGTCGGGGGCGAGGTCGGGGCGCCCCACCGCGCCCACCAGTTCGTCGGCGAAGTCGGCGGCCAGCGCGGGCAGGCGCTCGGTGCGGGCCAGGGAGACGTCGGTGGCGGCCAGGTGGATGTCGGAGACCCAGCGCAGCAGCGCGCGCAGCCGCGCCGCCGTGGCGGTGTCGCGGTAGCCGCGGGTCTGGCCCAGCAGCACGATGCGCCAGGCGCGGGCCACGGCCACCGACGCGTCGTGCTGGACGTGGTCCACGCGGGGGGTGCCGATGGCCCGCAGCAGGGCGGCCAACTGGGCGAACGCCTGGGCGACCGCGCGGTGCTCGGGGTGGCGGCCCCGGAACAGCCCCTCGCCCATCGACACCGCCCAGCCCACGGCGGCGCCCAGCCCGGCGACCAGCGCGTGCAGCGGCACCTGCGCCAGGCCGCCGGGGGCGATGGTCGAGATGCCGCAGACCAGCACGAAGAACAGCGGGCCGGGCTTGTCCACGCGCAGCGCCTGGCACACCCAGGTGGAGACCCCGGCCACGGCACCGATGGCGACGGCGCCCGCCCACAGGTTGAGCGAGCTGACCGTGCCCACCACCACGCTGGCCACGAACCCCAGTCCGACGAACGCCAGCGCCACCGCGCGGTACTGGTAGGGGGTCTCCTTCTCGTAGAGGACCGTCATGGACCCCAGCGCGGCCAGCGTGCCCACCTGCGGCCCGAACAGGGCGGCGGCCAGGGAGAAGGAGGTGGCCATGGCGATGACGGCCTTGAAGCCGGTGCTCCAGCCCCAGCCTCCGGAGGCCAGGCCGAACAGCGCCTTGACGTCCACGCGGGACCTCGGCAGCTCGGCGACCTTGGGCCGGACGCGGGTGGGCGGGTTCCAGATGGGTTCACTCGGCGTCGGATCGTCGGATCTGCCGCTGCTCGCCCCCTGGTCATGCACGAGGTCCATGGTAGGCGGGCCGCGCCCGCGTTGGTCGCGCCCGGCGTGTCGCCGCGCCTCGGGCCGCCGGGGCGGGCGCGCGCGGCGGGTGCGGCGCCCGGGGCGTCCGCCGCTCACGATGCCGCAGGTAGGCGCCCTGCCGGTCGCGGCGGCGCCGCACGGCGGCGGCGTGAGGGCGCCCGCCGCGCGGCCGGTGCCCGGCGTGGCCACCATCACCGGCGCGGCGGCGGAGGGTGGCGGTGCCGTCGCCGTGGGTGGCGGGAGTGGCGCGGGTGGCCGGGGCTGCGCCCGCCGGGGCAGCAGGGCGCGGCCCTACATCCCCGGGAGTAGCGCAAGACCTGTCCCTGAGGAGGATGACGACCGATACCCCCAGGGGGGATGCTGGGCGGACTTGGAGTCCCGGCGTCCGTTGGGCGTCGGAGGCCGGACGGCGGACGTGGAAGGGGAACCGGCGATGCTGCTGATCGAGGTGTGGACGCCCCGGGGCGGCCTGGACGAGGACGAGCGGCGAGAACTGGGGGAGCGGCTGGTCGACGCGCTCCTGGCCGAGGACGACAGCCACGCCGTCGAGGTCCTCGACGCCCAGCGCCGGATCACCCAGGTCCTCGTGCACGAGGCCGCGACCTGGGTCCTGGGCGAGCGCCCGGCGGCCGACCCCGCGTCGCCGCCCCGCTACCTCGTGCGGATCACCGTCCCGGCGTCCTGGCGCAAGGAGATGAGCGGGCCGGTGGTGGAGATCGTGACCGGTGTCCTGGCCGAGACCGAGCGCCTGGCGGGCCGCGATCCCGAGCGGGTGCGCCGCGAGCCGCACGCCACCGTCCTGGTCGACGGCATCGGCGAAGGCGGGATCGGGGTCGGCGGCCGGGTGATGGGCAGCATGGACCTCATGGAGTTCGTCTCCCGGCCCTACCGCGACACCACGGCCGCCCGCCCGGCGCCCGGGGGAGCGCCTGGGGAGGCGCCCGAGCCGCCGGGCGGCGCGGCGCCTGAGGAGAGCAGGGCCGCGCCTTCGCCCCGGCCGCGCACGCTGGTCGACCCCGTCTGCGGCATGAGCGTGGAACTGGACGACTCCGCCCTCACCCTGGTGCACGACGGCGTGTTGTACGGCTTCTGCCACGGCCTGTGCCGCCGCGCCTTCGCCGAGGAGCACGGCGTCCCCCTCAACCAGGAGCGAAGCGGACGCCCCTAGGGCGTGCGCGGGCCGGGGGCGCTCACCGGTGAGGCCGTCGGTGGTCGCAACGGCGGCCCTCCGCTGTCCCCGGTGCTTCCGTCGCGGCCGCGCGTCAGCCCTGGGCGGCGGCGCGGAGGTGCTTGAGTTCGGCCAAGACGTCGTCCAACTGCGCCTCCGCGCGTTCGGCGCGGCGGAGGGCCTGGGTGCGGGCGTCGTCCATCGCGGCCAGCCGCTCGGCCGCCGCCTCCTTGGCCTCCGCCAGTTCCCGGGCGGCCGTGCCGCGGCGCTCCTCCACCTCGGCGAGGTGGCGGGCGCGCTCACGCTCCGCGTGTTCGCGCTCGCGTTCGACCTCCGCCGCCAGGCGCGTCCGCTCCTCGGCGGCGTCGGCCAAGCGGGCGCGCAGCGCCTCGGCCTCCTGCTCGGCGCGTTCGGCCCGCCGCCGGGCCTCCTCGGCGGCGCGCTCGGTGACCTCCAGGCGCTCGCGCAGCGCGGCCTGCTCGGCGGCGGCCTCCCGGCGCACCCGTGCGAGTTCGGTTGCGGCTTCCTCTTTGACCCGCGCGAGTTCGGCGGCCGCCGTGCGGCGCTCGGTCTCCAGCCGCTCTGCCGCGGCCTCCTCGGCGGCGGCGCGGCGGCGTTCTGCGTCGGCGAGCCCGGCGTTGTACTCGGTGAGGGCGGCGGCGCGCTCGGCCTCGGCGCGGGCGGCCTCCTCGGCGGCGCGGTCGCGCTCGGCGAGGGCTTCCTGGCGGCGCGCGATGGCCTCGTCGGCCATGCGCTCGGCCGCTCCGGCGGCGGCCACCGCCGAGGCGGCCGCCTCCTCTGCCGCCTCGCGCGCCTGCTCGGCCTCGGCGCGCTCGCGCTCGGCCGCGCGGCGGCGGCCGTCGGCGTCGAGCCGGGCGGCGTCGGCCTCGGCGATCCGCCGGGCCGCGTCGATGCGGGCGGCCTCCACCTGGGCCTCGACGTTGGCGGGGTCGGTCATGGCGGCGAACGCGTCGGTCGCCGCGCTGAGGGTGGCCGTCAACTGCTCGGCCTGCACGGAGAAGCGCACCAGCAGGTCGTCGGCGCGCAGCCGGGCGCTGGTGACCGGGGCGGTGCCGCCGGTGGCCGCGCTTGCGACCGCCCCCGCCGCCGGGGACGCGGTGGCGGGGGCGGCCGGCGCGCCGTCCGGCGCGGACTGGGCCGCCGTCTGCTCTGCGGTCTCCTGGCGCAGGCGCTGGCGCTCCTTCCAGGCGCGCCAGCGCGTGTGCTCGGGCAGGTCGCAGTACTCCGGTGGGCGCCCGGGCGCGGAGCCGCGCGGCACCGGGCGGGTGCAGCCGGGGAAGTTGCAGGTGTTCGCGTCGGTCGCTGCCACGGGGACGAGCGTAGTGGTCCGCGCGGCCCCGCGCCGTGGCTGACGCGGCGCGACGCGGCGCCGCCTCCGGGCGGCGGCTACAGCGCCTGGCGCACGTAGTCGGGGACCGGGGCCGTGACCGGGCCGGTGCCCTGGTCGTCGGTCACGGGCGGCGCGAAGCCGCGCGTGGTGGGGACCACCCCGGCCCAGTGCGGGAGGCCGAGGTCCTCGGGGTCGTCGCCGACCCCGCCGGTGCGGACCTTGGCCGAGACGTCGGCGAGGTCCAGCCGGATGACGGCGGTCTTGGCCAGCTCCTTGGGCGTCGGCGGGCGGCAGTCGTCGGCGCGGCCGGGGAAGGGGGCGTTGACCAGCGCGTCCAGGGCCATGCGGCGCTCCTGCTCGTCGACGACGCGGTGGGCGATCCCGTGGGCCATCACCGACCGGTAATTGATGGAGTGGTGGAACGCCGACCGCGCCAGCACCACGCCGTCGTTGAGCGTGACGGTGACGCAGACCCGCAGGCACTCGCGGGCCGCGTGCAGCGGGCGGCTGCCGGTCGAGCCGTGCAGGTACAGGCGCTCGCCGACCCGGGCGTACATGGTGGGCAGCACCACGGGGGCGCCGTCGGCCACGAAGCCGAGGTGGCAGATGTAGTCGGCGTCCAGGATGGCGTGGACGGCGGCGCGGTCGTAGCGGGCGCGCTCGGCGAGGCGGGTGGGGGTGGTTCGGGGACCGGCGGAATAGGCGGGCGAGGAGTCGAGCACCACGAGCCAACACCAACTTCGTGATAGTACAAATTGGTTAATGTACTAGGATGATAACAGGGGGCGGGCTTCCGGTCACCGGTTTTCGCGCGCTCTCCCGGCGGCCTTGGCGTCCTTCGGTGCCCCCGCCCGTGCCTCTGGTCGCCCGCGCCCCCGCGGTGGCGGGCGAGGCGCCGGTGTGCGATCGGAAGTGGCGGGTCGGCGGGGCGGCCCGGCCGGGTGAAGCCCCCCGTTTGGGGTGCGCGGCGTCGCGCTGCTGGTCAGGGCCGAAAACGCCGCCCGAAACGTGAATGCGCTGTCGGAGGCGGAGTTTCACGTTTTCCGCCCCGACGTCGGCTTTCGGCGTGATTTATGCCATATGGGACTGATGTGGCGCATCTGACACCAGTCGCTAATCTTTCGGCGGGATTCACGTCACCCCGTCGTCACGCGCCGTTGTCCGGCGCGTCGCCCCGGTCCGCTGGCGGATTCCCGCCTCTCCGGTGCCACGCGTGCCGCCGAGGCTGTAGGCCCTCGCGCCGGTGGCTGCGGGCGGGCCTCCGGCGCGCGTCGAAGGCTTCCCCGCCCCTGCCGGTGCGAGGGGATCAACCCCCCTCAATGGCGAGGAACCACCTGTATGTCTGAGGAAACCCTGAGCCCGGAAGGCCAGGAGCAGAAAGCGCCGGCACGGCACGTCGACGCCGGTGACTCCGGCTACGCGAAGTCCCTGACCGCGCGCCACGTCAACATGATCGCGATCGGCGGCGCCATCGGCACCGGCCTGTTCCTGGGCGCCGGCGGCCGGCTGGCCTCGGCCGGCCCGGCCCTGGCCCTGGCCTACGGCATCTGCGGCCTCTTCGCGTTCTTCGTGGTCCGCGCGCTCGGCGAGCTGATCCTGCACCGGCCCTCGTCCGGTTCGTTCGTCTCCTACTCGCGCGAGTTCATGGGGGAGAAGGGCGCCTACGTCGGCGGCTGGCTCTACTTCCTGAACTGGTCCACGACCGGGATCGCCGACATCACCGCGATCGCCCTCTACGTCCACTACTGGGACATGTTCTCCGACATCCCCCAGTGGGTGCTGGCGCTCATCGCGCTCGCCGTGGTGCTGGCGTTCAACCTGATCTCGGTGAAGATCTTCGGCGAGATGGAGTTCTGGTTCGCGATCATCAAGGTCGCGGCCCTGGTCGTCTTCATGGTGATCGGCATCGCGCTGCTGGTCACCGGCCAGGACGTGGGCGGGCACGACAGCGGTGTCCACCTGCTCGTGAGCGAAGGCGGCTTCTTCCCCGCGGGCGTCCTCCCGGTCGTCCTCGTCATGCAGGGCGTGATCTTCGCCTACTCCGCGGTCGAGATGGTCGGCGTGACCTCCGGCGAGACCGCCGACCCCGAAAAGGTCATGCCCAAGGCGATCAACTCGATCATGTGGCGCATCGGCCTGTTCTACGTCGGCTCGGTGCTGCTGCTGGCCATGCTGGTGCCCTACACCGTCTTCGAGGCCGGGCAGAGCCCGTTCGTCACCGTCCTCAGCGAACTGGGCGTGCCCGCCGCCGGCGACGTGATGAACCTGGTCGTGCTGACCGCCGCGATGTCGAGCCTCAACTCCGGCCTCTACACCACCGGCCGCATCCTGCGGTCGATGTCCATGGCCGGGTCGGCGCCCAAGTTCACCTCGGTGATGAGCCGCAGCCAGGTGCCCTACGGCGGCATCCTGCTGACCTGCGCGGTGTGCGTGCTGGGTGTCGGGCTGAACTACGTGCTGCCCGCCGAGGCGTTCGAGATCGTCATCAACTTCGCGGCGATCGGCGTCATCGGCACCTGGAGCATGATCATGCTCTCCCACCTGATGTTCTACCGGGAGGCCCAGGCCGGCCGGGTGCGGCGGCCCTCCTACCGGCTGTTCGGGTCGCCCTTCACCGAGATCGTCACCCTGCTGTTCTTCCTGTCCATCGTGGTGATGATGTGGTTCGACGAGATCGGCCGCTACACCATCATGGCGCTGCCGCTGATCATCATCGCGATGGTCGTCGGCTGGTTCTGCGTGCGCGGCCGGGTCAACCGGATCGCGGCGGAGCGCGAGGCGGCGGGCACCGTCGCCGACTAGCCCACCCCCGGTGGGGCCGCCCCTCGGCGGCCCCACCGGACCGTCGCACACGCGCGCGGCGCCCGGCCGGACCCGCTCTCAGTAGCGCTCGCCCACCGGGGCCGGCACCGCGTCCAGCTCGGCGAGGTCGTCCCCGGTCAGCACCAGGTCGGCCGCCTCGGCGTTCTCCACCAGGTAGCGCGGGGTCTTGGTGCCGGGGATCGGCACCACCCGCTCGCTCTGGGCCCGCGCCCAGGCCAACGCCACCTGCCCCGGGGTGGCGCCGTGGCGCTCGGCCACGCGGCGGGCGGCATCGGTGATGGCCTGGTTGGCCGCCATCGCCTCGGCCTGGAAGCGGGGGTTGCGCCGCCGCCAGTCGCCCTCGGCGATGTCCTCGGGCGAGCTGAACCGGCCGGTCAGAAAGCCCCGGCCCAGCGGCGAGTAGGCCAGGAACGCGATCCCCTCGGCCGTGCAGTGGGGCAGCACCTCGGCCAGGACCTCCCGCGTCCACAGCGACAGCTCCGACTGCACCGAGGCCACCGGGTGGATCGCCGCGGCGCGCCGGATCTCGGCGACCGACACCTCCGACAGGCCGATGGCGCGGGCCTTGCCCGCCGCGACCGCCTCGGCCATGGCGCCCCAGGTCTCCTCCAGCGGGACGGCGGGGTCCACGCGGTGCAGTTGGTAGAGGTCGACGTGGTCGGTGCCCAGGCGGCGCAGGCTGGCGTCGATGCTAGCGCGCACGTGCTCGGGCCGCCCGTCGTTGCCGCGGCCCATGGGGTGGTCGGGGTTGGTGACCAGCCCCACCTTGGTGGCCAGCACCGCGCGGTCGCGGCGGTCGGCCAGCGCGCGGCCCACCAGTTCCTCGTTGGTGAAGGGGCCGTAGACGTCGGCGGTGTCCAGCAGGGTGACGCCCAGGTCGAGCGCCTGGTGGATGACCGAGACCGACACCGCGTCGTCGCGGCCGCGCGGGTCGTAGCCGTGGGTCATGCCCATGCAGCCGAGGCCGATGGCGCCGATGGCGGGGCCGGACGACCCCAGGGTGGTGGTGATCATGGTGAGCCTTCTTCCGGAGCAGCGGTGCAACGGGCGGTGCGGCCGGAGGACACCGGCCGTCGCTGAGCACTGTGCACCCTGGAGTGGACTCCAACGCAAGCGCCCGACCGGCGCGCCGTGTCGCCCGCCGGCGCGGTTGTCCCCAGGCGCGCGATCGCGCTCGCCCGGCGCCGGCGCGGCCGACTAGATTCGCCGCATGAGCACGACCACGACCGGGCCGCTGACGATCTCCGCCGCCGCCGAGCGCGTGGGCCTGTCGGCCGACACCCTGCGCTACTACGAGCGGATCGGGCTGCTGGACCCGGTACCGCGCACGGCCGCCGGCCAGCGCCTCTACGGCGAGCCCGAAATGGCGCGGCTGGAGATGGTGATGCGGTTGCGGGGGACCGGAATGCCCCTGCACGCCATGGTCGAGTACACCCGCCTGGTGCGCGAGGGCGACACCGCCGTGGCCCCGCGCCGCGCCATGCTCGCCGACCAGCGCGCCCGGCTGCTGGAGCGGATGGAGGAGTTGGCGGCCACTCTGCGCTACCTCGACCGAAAGATCGAGACCTACGACACCCGCCTGGCGGCACTGGAGACCGGCTGAGCGGGGCGGCCAAACGGGGCAGACATCGGACCGGGAAGCGATGCCGGGCGGGGGGGTGCCTCTATGTCTTTGGTCAAGCGAGGCGTGGGGTTCTGGGTTCGTAGAAGGTGCCGTCGCGGAGCATCGCGAACAGCACGTTGATCCGTTGTCGGGCGAGTCGGAGGAGGGCCTGGG
>NZ_JAJAQC010000084.1 GCF_027604915.1 Streptomonospora mangrovi | reverse complement strand
TTCGCCGCTCGTGTACCCCGAAGGGCCTTACCGCTCGACTTGCATGTGTTAAGCACGCCGCCAGCGTTCGTCCTGAGCCAGGATCAAACTCTCCATTAAAGGTCTTCAATCCTGACCGGCCCACCCCAGAAGGGTGAACCCATCAAAGGAACCCCGAACACCCGGATCAAACCAGGGTGTCCAACGGGGCCAAAACAAACATGGCACAAAGAATGTCATACACGCGCTGTTGAGTTCTCAAGAAGCAACCGCTCACCGGGTACAAACCCCGGACCCACTCAATCGGCAGGCCCGCAAGGGCTCTTCCCACAAGGGGCGGATCAATCTCCGCGTTTCCGCTTTGTTGTGCTCTCTACTCTACCCGCTTGTCCCGAGTGCTCGTGACAGTCAGTCGGAGTGGAGCCAACCGACTTCGGACGCAGGCGTAACCGCCAGCTTCGTTCGGTCGGTGTTGAGAACTCTACCGGCTCCCGGCAGTGCTTGTTACCGGTTCCGCGAACTCGTCCGGTCCCGGCCGTGGCGGGCGCCGACGCACGCCCCCCACGCGGGGACCGCCATCGGCGCCGCCACCGGCGGCTACGCACGGAACGCGCGCGTCCTACAGCTTCTCGATCGGCGCGTACTTCACCAGGAAGTCCTTCTCGCCGATGTCGGCGCCGAAGTCGATGCGCGCCTTGGTCTTGTCGCCGACGCCCTCCACCAGCAGCACCGTGCCCAGGCCGAAGGAGTCGTGGGTGACCTTGTCCCCCGGCGACAGCGACGGCACGTTCGCGCTCGCGCCCGTGGCCGCCCGGCGCGACGGCGGTTCCACGCGGCGGCGCGGCGCCGCCGCGGCCATCGAGGACTGCGCGCGGCGCCAGTCGATCAGCTCGGCCGGGACCTCGTCCAGGAACCGCGACGGCGGGTTGAACGACGGCGCGCCCCACGCGCTGCGCACGGCCGACCGGGTGAGGTACAGCCGCTCCTGCGCGCGCGTGATCCCGACGTAGGCCAGGCGGCGCTCCTCCTCCAGCTCCGACTTCTCGCCCAGGGTGCGCATGTGCGGGAAGACGCCGTCCTCCAGGCCGGTGAGGAAGACGACGGGGAACTCCAGGCCCTTGGCGGAGTGCAGCGTCATCAGCGTCACGACGCCGCCGCTGTCGTCGGCGTCGGGGATCTGGTCGGTGTCGGCCACCAGCGAGATCTGCTCCAGGAAGTCGACCAGGGTCGGCTCCGGCGCCTCCTGGGCCGCGCCGCCGACGCCGTCACCCTCCCCGTCGCCGACGTCACCGCCGTCAGCTCCCTCGGCGCCGGCCGCCGCCTCCGCGGGCGGTGCCCCGTCACCGTCGCCGCCGTCGCCGTCGACGCCCTCCCCGTCACCGCCGCCGTCGTCGGCGTACAACGGCCCCGTGAACGTGCTCTCGAACTCGCGCGCGACCTCCACGAACTCCTCCAGGTTCTCCACCCGGCTCTCGTCCTGGATGTCCTTGGAGTTGGCGAGTTCGGACAGGTACCCCGTGCGCTCCAGCACCGCCTCCACGATCTCGGCGGGCGACGCCTCCTCGGCGATCTCCTGGAGTTCGTCCAGCAGCGCGACGAAGTCGCGGACCGCGTTGAGGGAGCGGGTGGCCAGCGCCGGCACGGCGTCCTCGGCGCGGCGCAGGGCGCGGGCGAAGGAGATGCGCTCGCGGGCCGCGAACAGCTCGACGGCCTCCTCGGCGCGGTCGCCGATCCCCCGCTTGGGGACGTTGAGGATCCGGCGCAGGCTGACGGTGTCCTCGGGGTTGGCGATCACCCGCAGGTAGGCGAGGATGTCGCGGATCTCCTTGCGCTCGTAGAAGCGCACGCCGCCGACGATGCGGTAGGGCAGGCCGGTGCGGATGAACACGTCCTCGAACACGCGCGACTGCGCGTTGGTGCGGTAGAACACCGCCACCTGGCCGGGCGAGCAGGCGCCCTCGTCGGTCAGCTTGTCGATCTCCTGGACGACGAACGCGGCCTCGTCGTGCTCGTTGTCGGCGACGTAGCCCACGATCGCCGGGCCGTGCCCCTGCTCCGACCACAAATTCTTGGGCGGGCGGTCGGGGTTGCGCTCGATGACGGCGTTGGCCGCGGACAGGATGGTCTGCGTGGAGCGGTAGTTCTGCTCCAGCAGGATCGTGCGGGCCTGGGGGTAGTCGCGCTCGAACTCCAGGATGTTGCGGATGGTGGCGCCGCGGAAGGCGTAGATGGACTGGTCGGCGTCGCCGACCACGCACAGCTCCGAGGGCGGCACGGCGGCGCCGGGGGTGTCCTCGCCCACCAGCAGCCGGACGAGTTCGTACTGGGCGTGGTTGGTGTCCTGGTACTCGTCGACCATGATGTGCCGGAAGCGGCGCCGGTAGTGCTCGGCGACGTCGGGGAACATCTGGAGCAGGTTGACCGTGATCATGATCAGGTCGTCGAAGTCCATGGCGCCGGCCTCGTGCAGCCGCCGCTGGTAGAGCGTGTACGCCTCGGCGAGCTTCTTGTCCTGGGCGCTCTGGGCCTGCTCGCTGAAGGTGTCGTAGTCGACCAGTTCGTTCTTGAGGTTGGAGACCTGCGCGGAGAACGACTTGGGCGGGAACCGCTTGGGGTCGAGGTCCAGCTCCTTGCACACGAGCTGCATCAGCCGGCGGGAGTCGGCGGCGTCGTAGATGGTGAAGCTGCTGGGGTAGCCCAGGCGCCCGGCCTCGCGGCGGAGGATCCGCACGCAGGCGGAGTGGAAGGTCATCACCCACATCGCGTTGGCCACGCGGCCGCCGAGCAGCGCCTCGATGCGCTCCTTCATCTCGGCGGCGGCCTTGTTGGTGAAGGTGATCGCCATCACCTCGCCGGGCCGCACGCCGCGTTCGGCGAGCAGATAGGCGATGCGGTGGGTGAGCACCCTGGTCTTTCCGGAGCCCGCCCCGGCGACGATCAGCAGCGGGCCGCCGGCATGGGTGACGGCGTCGCGCTGCGGAGTGTTCAGACCTTCGAGGAGCGGCGATGCGGTACGGGAGGACGACACGCCTCCCAGGTTACGGGGCGCGGGGGGTGCCCGCTGCCCGACCGGTGAGGCCGCCGCCGGCGCCGGTCCGACCTTGCGCGGCCCGCCTTCGGCGGGGTCCGCGGAAGGGCCGGTCGGGGTGCGGTGAGGCGCGAGGGGGCGCCGATGGCGGTGGAGGGCACCGCCGCCGGGCCGCGGACGGGCGCCGGGCGGGTGCTGTCTACCCTTGTCGGGGCGCGCGGGGCGCAGCCGGTCGCGCCGCCGCCCGCCGACGACGTCGCTGAAGGAGGCACAACGGTGCGGATCTATGTCGACTGCGACCCGGGGATCGACGACGCCATGGCCCTGGCCTACGTCACGGCCCGGCCGGACGTGGAGGTCGTGGGGGTGGGCACCGTCTTCGGCAACAACGGCATCGACGTCACCACGGACAACGCGCTGCGGCTGCTGGAGCTGTACGGCCGCCCCGAGGTGCCGGTGGCGCGCGGCGCCGCCCGGCCGCTGGCGCAGCCGCCCCGCACGGCCGAGCACGTGCACGGCCGCAACGGGCTGGGCGAGGTGGACCTGCCCGCGCCCGCCGGGGCGCCCGTGGACCACTCGGCCGCCGAGATGCTGGTGCGCGCCGCCCGGTCGGCGCCCGGATCGCTGGACGTGCTGGCGCTGGGGCCGCTGACCAACCTCGCGCTGGCGTTGAGCCTGGAGCCGGAGCTGCCCCGGCTGCTGCGCCGGGTGGTGGTGATGGGCGGCGCGGTGCGGGCGCCGGGCAACGTCACGCCGTGGGGCGAGGCCAACGTCGTCAACGACCCCGAGGCGGCCGAGGTGGTGTTCGCGGCCGGGTTCGACACGGTGCTGGTGCCGCTGGACGTCACCATGCGGACGGTGGCCACCGAGGCGTGGCTGGCGGAGCTGAAGACGGTGGCGGGGCGGCGCGCCGAGACGGCGGCGGGGTTCCTGGACTTCTACGCGGGCTGGTACTCCACCGTGTTCGGGGTGCGCCAGTGCGCGATGCACGACCCGCTGGCCGCCGCGGTGCTGCTGGACGAGGCGGTGGCGACGGAGGTCGTGGAGGTGCCGGTGCGGGTGGAGCTGCGCGGGGAGTTCACGCGCGGCATGACCCTGGCCGACATGCGGCTCAACCGCGACGTGGGCGACGGCCGCCCGCCGGTGCGGCTGGTGGGCGCCGCCGACGGCGAGGTGTTCCTGGCGCGGATGCTGGACGCGCTGCGCTGAGGGGCGGGGCCGGGCGCGGGCCGGCCGGTCAGACGAGCTTGCGTGCGGTGGCCCACCGGCTCAGCTCGTGCCGGTTGGAGAGCTGGAGCTTGCGCAGCACCGAGGAGACGTGGGTCTCGACCGTCTTGACCGAGATGAACAGCTCCTTGGCGACCTCCTTGTAGGCGTAGCCGCGGGCGATCAGCCGCAGCACCTCGCGCTCGCGCTGGGTGAGCCGGTCCAGCTCGGGGTCCATGGGCGGGGCGTCGGTGGCCGAGAAGGCGTCGAGCACGAACCCGGCCAGGCGCGGGGAGAACACGGCGTCGCCGTCGGCCACCCGCACGATGGCGTTGGCGAGTTCGCGGCCGGAGATGGTCTTGGTCACGTAGCCGCGCGCGCCGCCGCGCACCACGCCGATGACGTCCTCGGCGGCGTCGGAGACCGACAGGGCCAGGAAGCGGATCTCGGGGTGCTGGGGCAGGACCCGGCGCAGCACCTCGCCACCGCCGCCGCCGGGCAGGTGGACGTCGAGCAGCACCAGGTCGGGGCGCTTTTCGGCGATCTCGCGGACCGCGCTGTCGACGTCGCCCGCCTCGCCGACGACGTCGACGGCGTCGCCCAGCTCGCCGCGCACGCCACTGCGGAAGAGGCGGTGGTCGTCAACGATCACGACGCGCGGCACGGCGGCGCCGGAGGCAAAGGTGCTGTTCTGGTCGTCCACACGTTGGACTGTACCCATCCCCGGCCGGCGGAGGGCATCCCCCCTGCCCGCCCGGGTTCGGCCACACGGCGGACCGCGCCGGCCGGCCGGTGCGCCTGAGGTGGAAGCGGCGGACGGTCCGGGGTGCTACGCCGGTTCGTCCTTCCTCTCCTTCTCCCTCGGCATGCGAAGCTGCACCTCGGTGCCCTCGCCCGGGGCGGTGCGGATGCGGGCGCTGCCGCCGTGGCGTTCCATGCGGCCGAGGATGGAGCCGCGCACGCCCATGCGGTCCTCGGGGATGGCGTCGAGGTCGAAGCCGGCGCCCCGGTCGCGCACGAACACCAGCACCTCCTCCGGTTCCACCTCGCCGAACACCGAGATGCTGTCGGTTCCGGCGTACTTGGCGGCGTTGACCATGGCCTCGCGGGCGGCGCGCAGCTCCGCCTGGACGCCGTCGTCGATGGGGCAGTCGCCCACGCACACGACCTCGATCGGCACGCCGTGGGCCTCCTCCACCTCGGCGGCCACCCGCTCCAGGGCGGCCTTGACCGTGGTCTCGGCGTCGGCGGGCCGCTGGTAGAGCCAACTGCGCAGGGCGCGCTCCTGCACGCGGGCCAGGCGCTGCACCTCGCGCGGGTCCTCGGCGCGGCGCTGGATCAGGGTGAGGGTGTGCAGCACGGAGTCGTGGATGTGGGCCGCCAGTTCGGCGCGCTCCTGGCTGCGGATGCGCTCACGGCGCTCGCGGTCGCGCTCGCGCACCAGGCCGATGATCCACGGCGCGACGATGAGGGAGATCCCCGCGATGATGGTCAGCGCGAACGTGAGCCCGGCGCGCGCGGCGGTGAGCTGCTGCTGGAAGGCGAGGAAGCCGATGGCGCCGATGACCACGAGCAGCACGCCGGCGCCGGTGCGCGCCCAGCTCTTGCCCGACTGCGCCAGCACGGTGCTGGCCATCCACTCCTCGCGCACGGCCGGGTTGGCCTGCTGCCAGAGGATGGTGGCGCCCAGCGCGCCGAAGACCATGAACCACAGCACCGGCTGGAACCAGCCGCCGAACAGCAGCGCGAGGACGCCCAGCCCGCCGGCGAGCGCGCAGTAGGCGATGAGCTGGCTGATGTCGCGGCCCTTGCGCCGCCGGACGGCCTCGGGGTCGGCGGTGTCGGCGGCATCCTCGGTCTCGACCGGGGTGAACAGCACCAGGACGACGTAGACGGCGATCCCGATGCCGCCGAAGGCCAGGGCGAGCAGCGCCAGCCGCGCCACGACGGCGTCGATGCCCAGGTGGCGGGCGAGTCCGGCGCCCACGCCCGCGACGAGCCGGCCGCGGCGCGGCCGGGTCAACTGTGGCGCCGGGGGCGTCCGGGTCGCCGTGTCGGTCACCGTGTCCGTGTCTCCTCGTCCGCAGGTCGGGGTGGCCGCGCCGGCCCGGCGGTGCGCCGGGCCGCTCCCGCCCCGCGCCGGGCGCGGCGGGGTTGTCGCGGTATGTCCTCCAGCATGCCCCCTGCGCGGGCGCGGGGTCATCAGGGGCGCGCCCCGGGTGGGGGCGGCCGCCGCCTCAGGGTGGGGTCAGGGTAGATCCCGATGGGCAGCGGAGCGGGGGGACGGCCAGGATGGGGCACATGCGAGGGACCCGGCGGAAGGCGGTGGGTGCGGACGGTGAGTGACGAGCGAGGGCCGATGGACGGACCGGAGCGGCGGGAGCACGAGGAGCCCGCGGCGCCGGCGGCCGACGACGCCTCCGCCGGCACCGCCGCCGCCGGGACCCCGGGGCCGGACGCATCCGGCGCAACAGGCGTATCCGGCGCGTCCGGCGCGTCCGGCGCGCCCGAGGACCGCTGGGCGCACGGCGCCTCGGGCGCGCCGGGTGCGTCGGATCCCGCCGAGCCGGCGGAGCTGATCCGCGACAACGAGCGGGGCCTGATCACGGGCGTGTGCGCCGGGCTCGGCGCCTACACCCGCATCGACCCCATCGTGTGGCGGATGGCCTTCGCCGTGACCGGGCTGGCCGGGCTCACCGGCCTGCTGCTCTACATCGGCGCGTGGATGACGATGCGCGACCCCAACCGGGGGCCGGCGATGTTCGAGCAGTTGCTGAACCGGCGCATCGCCGAGCGCGCCGTCGTGGCGCTGCTGGGCCTGGGCCTGGCGGTCGCCGCCGCGCTCAGCCTGGTGGGCGGGGTGCGGTGGGGCACGCTGATGCTGGCGACCCCGCTGATCCTGGGCCTGCTGGTGGCCCACAACCGGGGCGTGGACCTGCGCCGCACCTACCGGGAGCTGCCCGGGCTGCTGAAGTCGGCCGAGCCGCCGCCGGCCACGCCCGCGCCCGACCCCAAGCCCGCCTACTACAACCCGGCCCAGCCCTGGGCGCAGGCGCCGGCGGGGCCGGTGGACCTGGCGGTGGTGGCGCGGATCGCCTCGGGGCGCGACGCCGGTCCGGCGCGCGGGGAGGACGACGACGGCGGCGACGCGGAGGGCGACGGGCGCGCCCGGCGGGGGCCGCGCGGCACGTGGCGGGAGCGGCGCGCCGAGCGCCGCGCCCGGCGGGGCACGCGGCTGACGGGCTTCGTGCTGCCGGCGGTCGTGGCGGCCACCGGGATCACGCTCGGCCTGACCGACACCTCCGTCCAGGAGGCCCTGCTGGGTCCGCAGACCGGCCCCCTCTACCTCGGGAGCGTTGTGGTGATCATCGGGGCGGCGCTGCTGCTCGGCACGTGGTTCGGCGACCCGCGCGGGCTGATCGGCCTGGGCGTGGTCGCGACCGCGCTGCTGGTGCTGTCGGCCTCCGTCGACCTCACCGGGCAGCGGTTCGGGGCCGAGGAGTGGCGGCCGCGGTCGGTCGCCGACGTGGAGCGGGGCTACGCGCTGACGGTGGGGGTGGCCGAACTGGACCTCACCGCGCTGCCGCTGGAACCGGGGCAGCGGGTGGACGTGGACGCGTCGGTGCGCTACGGGCGGCTGGAGGTGCTGGTGCCCGAGTACGCCCGGGTGGAGGTGCGCGGAGGCGCCGCCATCGGCGAGGTGCGGGTCGACGGCACCACGCGGTCGGGCACCGGGGTGCGCCTGCGGCGGGTGCTGGAGCCGGTCGCGGACCTGGAGGGCGCCGCCGCGCCGGCCGGGCGGCCGGGCACGGATGGCACGGACGGCGCGGCCGGTGCCGGCGGCGGCCGGGGCGGGGCCGAGGACGCGGCGCCGACGCTGGTGTTGGACCTGGACTCCCGATTCGGCGAACTGGAGGTGCGGCGTGTGGCGGCATAGGACCGACTGGGGTTCGCTCATCGCCGGGCTGCTGTTCATCGCGCTGGGGACGGCGTTCATCCTCGGCGGCCCGGGGCGGTGGGGGCTGGACACCGTGTGGATCGTGCCCGTGGTGGCCGTGGGCCTGGGCATCGCGGGGGTGGCGCGGGCGCTGGCCGCCTCGCGCGACCGGCCCGGCCCCACCGGGGGCGGCCGGCCCCACTGAGCGGAGGGCTGAGCGCGGTCGGCGGCGCGGCGGCGGGGGCGGGGACCTGGGGTCCCGCCCCGGCCGCGCCGTGTTGGGGGTGCCGCCGGGCGGGCATATCCCCACCTGTCGGCGCGGGCGCACCAGCGCCCTCGCCGCCGCGGGCGCGATCGGCGCGCACCGCGCGGCAGGAAGGCGGCACGGAGCATGAGCACCCGGCTGGACGACGAGTTCACGGTCCCCGTTCCCGTGGAGCGGGTGTGGGAGGCGCTGCGCGACGCCCGGCTCGTCGCCGCGTGCGTGCCCGGCGCCACGGTGGAGTCCGCTGAGGGCGGGCGGTCGGCGGGCCGGCTGCGGGTGCGGATCGGCTCAACCACGGTGACCTACCGGGGCGAGGCCGAGTTCACCGAGGCCGACCGCGCCGGATACCGCCTGGTGGTGCGGGCGTCGGGGCGGGAGGCCCGGGGGCCGGGGACGGCCTCGGTGGAGCTGACGGCCCGCCTGCACGAGGCGGCGGACGGCGCGGCGACCCGGGTCGCGGTGTCCGGCGACCTGGTGGCCACCGGCCGCGCCGCCGGGTTCGGCCCCGACGTCCTGGCGGGGGTGGGCGCCCGACTCCTGGCCCGCTTCGCGACCAGACTCACCGCCGAACTGGCCGAAGGCGACGCCGCCGACACGGCCGGCACGGCCGACACCGGGGAGGCCGGGAAGACCGGGGAGACCGCCCCCGACGCCCCGGCGGCGATGCCCGAGGAGGTCACCGCGGCCGAGCGCCACGGCGGCGCGGCGGCCGAGGCCCGGCTGGAGGCGGCGGCGGTGTCCGGCGCGGTCCCCGAGTCGCCCGCTTCCCCCGCCGCGCCCGCACCGGGCGAGCCGGCGTCGGCCCGCCCCCGAGGCGCGGCGGCGCTCGACGACGAGGACGACGGCGAGGACGTTCCCGCCCGCCCGGCGGCGGCGTTTCCGACCGCCGTCACGCGCGCGCTCCCCGTCGCGGCCGCGCTGGTCCTGCTCGCGGCCGTCCTGCGATGGCTCATCCGCCGCCGGCGATAGGCCCCGGCTGCGCTCTCGGCGCGGGGCCGGTGGGTGGCGTGGGGTGGCGTGGGGCTGGCCGGAACCGGCATTTCGTGGCAAGGGTGTCGACAGCCCCGGACGGCTGGGGGAGGCTGGCACGCGAGGCCGCTTGACCGAAAGGCGTTCCCCATGCGTGTCATGCGTGGTCTGCTGCGCACGACCTTCCTGTCGGCCGCCGCCCTCGGTGCGGTGGTGGCGGCTCCGCTGGCGGCGTCGGCCGCGTCGGCGCCGCCGGACTGCCCCGCGAACAGCATCTGCGGCTACACCGAGTACGGATTCCACGGCAAGCTCGTCCCGCTCCAGGCGGGCGCGGGCTGCGTCAACCTGGAGGTGCCGATCCGCTCGATCGCCAACACCTACCCCAGCCCCGGGATCCCCGCCGTGGCGGCGGTCTACGACCTGCCGGACTGCGAGGGCGGCCGGATCGCCCACGTCGGGCAGGGGCAGTCCGACACCATGATCGTCCCGGACGGAGTCAGCGTCTACCTGGTCTGGTAGCGCACCGGCCGGTCCTCTCGCTCCGCCGGGGGACCGGCCCTTTTCCGGCGCGGCCGGCCGCACGGGGCGGATGACGCGCGCACACCCGCCGCGGCACCGCCACCCCACCGGCGCCCACCGGCGCCCACCGGTCCGAGAGTCCGGCGCTGACTCCGGCACGCGCGTTTATGGGACAATATGTTTCAATTCCTCGGCTGAACCGGGAACCCCGGCCGAGGGGCGGCCGTCGGACGGAGTGTCCCCGTCCCCCGGCCCGTCCACCGCCGCGCCGCACCGCCCACACGTTTCCGTGCCGGCAGTGGTATCCGACCGATCGGAGTCCTCCGTGTCCTCAGCACCCCCCGTTCGCCGTGCGTCCCGCCCCCGGCTGTTCCACGGTGTCGCCCCCCTGGCCCTGCTCGCCATGCTGTCCGCACTGCCCGCCGGCTGCGGCGGCGGGGGTGAGGAGCCCGCGCCGTCGCCCTCGCCCTCCGACCAGGCCGCCGAGACCTCCCCCTCGGCCTCGCCCTCCGCCGAGCCCATCGAACTGCCGCAGTCGGTGGAGAACCCGCCCTGGCGCGGCGAGGTCGGCACCAACGACCTCGGTGAACTGACCGTCACCAGCTACAACGACGACCTGTCGCCGGTGCAGCACCAGACCCAGGTCACCTTCAAGTCCGCCACCGCCACCCCGGAGGGCGTGGAGTTCCTGCTGCACTTCCTGTGGAACGTGGCCGAGCCCGAAGGCGAGATCTACCACAGCCAAATCTACGCCGAGTCGGCCGGCGAGCGCTACACCACCGGCGGGGAGGGGGTCCTGACCTCCTACGCCACCGCGCAGTCCACCAGTGAGATGGTCATCGAGCACACCTTCGTGATCCCCGGCGCCCCCGAGTCCGGCGCGATCTTCTTCCAGGGCGCCGACTACGAGGCGGACGGCACCGGCCTGCCGCCCATCGGGGTCTGCTACACGGCCGGCGCCGAGTTCACCACGGAGGGGTGCTCCTGACCCCGCCCGACCGCGCCCCCTCCCCGCCCGCCCCAGGAGTTCCCGTGCCGCCTGCCGAGGACGCCCGCCCCGCCCCGCCGCCCGGGCTCGGCCCCCTCACCGGGACCGACCCCGCCCGCATCGGCCCCTACCGCGTGGCGGGCCGGCTGGGCGCGGGCGGCATGGGCGCGGTCTACGCCGCGCTGGACGACCGCGACACCTGCCTGGCGGTCAAGGTGGTGCACCGCGAGTACGCCGCCGACCCGGTCTTCCGCGCCCGCTTCGCCCGCGAGGTGGAGCTGGTGGGCCGGGTGCGGGCCGCCTGCACCGCCCGGTTCGTGGCCGCCGACACCACGGCCGAGCGGCCGTGGCTGGCCACCGAGTACGTCCCCGGCCCGACGCTGCGCCAACGGGTGCGCGAGCGCGGCCCCCTGGCCGGCGGCATGCTCGTGGCGCTGGCGGCGGGCGTGGCCGAGGCGCTGCACGCCGTGCACGCCGCCGGGATCGTGCACCGCGACCTCAAGCCGGGCAATCTCATCCTGGCCCCCGACGGCCCCAAGGTGCTGGACTTCGGCATCGCGCGGGCGGTGGACGAGAGCGGCATCACCCGCACCGGCGGCCTGGTGGGGACGCCGGGGTGGGTGGCGCCCGAGCGCTACGAGGGCGCCGAGGCCACCGCCCTCTCCGACGTCTTCGCCTGGGGCGCGGTGGTCGCCCTGGCCGCCACGGGGCGCAACCCCTTCGGCGGCGGCCAGGCGCAGACGGTCGCCTACCGCACGCTGCGGGAGGAGCCCGACCTCGACGGGGTGCCCGGTGAGCTGCTGCCGCTGGTGCGGCGGGCGATGGCCAAGGACCCCGCCGCGCGCCCCGGCACCGCCGAACTGCTGCGCGCGCTGGCGCCCGGGCCGGAGGCGGCGCGGGGCGCCGCCGACGAGGAGCCCACGCGGATGGTCACCCGCCTGCTGCGCCAGGAGTGGCACGGGGCCGCCGAGCCGGGCACGGCCCACGACCCCGCCTCCTGGACCGCGCTGGCGCCGCCCCGGCGGCGCCGGGCTCCGCTGGTCGCCGCCTCGGTCGCCGCCGTCCTGGTGGTGGCGGCCGGCGGTGCCTACGCGTCCGGGCTGACCCCGGTGGCGCCGCCGGGCGGCGGGCTGTTCGACGCGGCGGCGGAGGACCCCGGCACAGGCGGCGAGGGCGAAGGGCAGGGCGAGGGCGGACCGGGCACCGGGGAGGGGGAGCCGCCCCCGGCGGCGAGCCCGTCGCAGGCACCCGCCGGGATTCCCGGTATGGAGACGCTGGCCGCCCAGGGCCCCGGCGTGTTCCGGCACACCTCAGCCGAGGGGCGGGCGCGCTACGAGATCACCCTGGAGAGCGCGGCGGCGGCCGGCGCGGGCACCGAGTTCCGCGGCGCGGTGGAGTACCTCGGCGACTCCGGCGAACTGGCGCTGAGCACGGCCGACTTCTTCGTGCCCGACCGGGCGGCCGTGGCCGACCCCGTGGTGGACGCCGCCGACGTCCCCGAGGCGGCGCGGGCCTACCCCGCGCCCCAGGCGGAGATCGGCACCGTCTCCCCCGCCCAGCCGCGCCGGGAGTTCTCCTTCGCGGTGCCCGCCCAGGGGCCGGGCGCGCTCGTGTTCGACCCCGAGGGCGACCTGCCGGCACCCCACCTGTGCTTCCGGACCGACCGGCCCTACGCCGACACCGGCACCGACTTTCTGAACAACCACTGGCGCGCCTGGGACATGTGCGCCGACGGCGACGCCACCTACGACTGAGCCCCGCGCCCGCCCCCCGCCCCCGGCGCCCCCGTTGACACAGCGGAAGGACCGATGTCACTCACCTCCGTCTTCACCACCGGACCGGTTCCCGACCGGCTCGCCCCGCTCCTCGGTGACGACCCGGCCGTGGTCGGCCCCTACCGCCTGGTGGGCCGGATCGGCGCCGGGGGCATGGGCGCCGTCTATGCCGCCGCCGACGCGCGCGGCGCCTGCGTGGCCGTGAAGGTGGTGCACAGCGAGCACGCCGCCGACCCCGACTACCGGGCGCGGTTCGCGCGCGAGGCCGACCTGCTGCGGCGGGTGCGCGGCTCGTGCACGGCGGCCGTGCTGGGCTCCGACACCTCCGGCGGCACCCCGTGGCTGGCCACGGAGTACGTGCCGGGGCCGACCCTGCGCGAGCGGGTGCGCGACGGCGGGCCGCTGTCGGGCGGCATGCTGATGGGCCTGGCGGCGGGGATCGCCGAGGGCCTGGTGGCCGTGCACGCCGCCGGGATCGTGCACCGCGACCTCAAGCCCGGCAACGTGATCCTGTCGCCCACCGGTCCCAAGGTGCTCGACTTCGGCATCGCGCGCTCCGGCGACGAGACCGCCATCACCACCACCGGCGTCCTCGTCGGCACGCCCGGCTGGATCCCGCCGGAGCTGTACCAGGGCGCCGAGCCCGACGCCCGCGCCGACATGTTCGCCTGGGGCGGGCTGGTGGCGTTCGCCGCGACCGGCCGCAACCCCTACGGCACCGGGTCCCCCGACGTGCTGGCGTTCCGGGTGCTGGACGGCCGCCCCGACCTGGAGGGCGTGCCCGACGACCTGCTGCCGCTGGTGGAGCGCGCCATGGCGGTGGACCCGGCGGCGCGCCCCACGGCGGCCGAGGCGCTGGCGGCGGTCACCGCCCTGTGGGGGCGGCGGAGTGGTACCGGGCCGGGCGGCGCCGATGGCGCGCCGACCGCCGTCGAGGAGCCGGCGACCTTGACACGGCTGCTGGACGCGGAGTGGACCGACATCCCGCCGCCCCCGATGGCGCGGCCGGGCCGGGGCGCGCCGAAGGCGCTGGCCGTGCTGGCGGCGGCGGTGAGCCTGGCGCTGGCGGCGGCGGGCGGCTACACCGCCCACACCTACCTGGCCGAGGGCCGCTCCTGGTGGGCGGGCACCGCCGGGGCCGGCGGCGACGCCGGCGCGCACGGCGACGGCGCGGAGGACGGCGCGGAAAGCGCGGAAAGCGGACAGGGCGGGGAGGACGGCGCGGGCGGCGGCGGGGACCCGGCAGAGGACGGCGGCGGGCAGGGCGGCGCCCGGTCGGCGGTCAACGGCCCCTCGGTCACCGCCGTGGACGGCGGCGACACCTTCGTCACCGCCGAGCAGGGCCAGGTCGCCTGGATCGTGCGGATGACCGGGGCCGCCGCCGAGGACGGCGGGGTGCGGTTCACCGCAGTCGCCGCCTACCAGGGCGTGCGCACCGCCCAGCTCACCGCCGCCCAGTTCGCCGTCACCGCCGGGGACCGGGAGCTGCCCGCCGGGGAGGAGCCCCTGACCGGCTTCCTCGACGCGTTCCAGGGCACCGACACCGTCTCGTTCCTGGTGCCCGGAGCGCCGCCCACCGGGGTGCTGACCCTGCGCGGCGCCAACCACGTCGAGGGCGGGCCGGGGGCGCCGCCCATGGGGCTGTGCTACGAGGTCGGGGCCGGGTTCACCGCCGATACCGAAGGATGTGGCTGACGATGGTGTTCGGGCGCTCGCCCTGGCTGCTGGCGGGCGGCGCGGCGGCGGCCGCGCTCACGGCGGGGGCGCTGGCGGCCGGCGGCGGCTACGCGCTGCGCGCGGCGACGGCCGAGGTGTTCGACCCCTTCGCGGCGGCCGCTCAGCCGTCCGCGCCCGGGGGCGGTGGCGGAGGCGGCGAACCGGCGGGCGCGCCGCTGGGCAACGACGCCGGCCTGACCTACACCCGCCTGGACGGGGCCGCCTACCTGCGGGTGGAGGAGGGCCGGCCCGTCGCCCGCATCACCCCCACGGCGGCCGAGGCGGCGGGCGGCGGGGTGGCGCTGACCTTCACCGGCGAGTACCTGGCCGAGGAGGGGGAGCTGGCGCTGGAGCCCGGGCAGTTCTTCCACTTCGCGGCGGGCGGCGCCCCGGCGACCGGCGACGCCGTGGAGCAGGGCACCGTCGTCGGCACCGGGGAGTCGCCCCTGGCCACGCTGTCGCCCGGCGCCCCCGAGCAGGAGTTCACGGTCGTCCTGCCGGGCGCGCCCGAGGCGGGCGCGGTCAGCTACTTCGCCGAGGCCGCCGAGCAGGCCGACCCCTACTACCGGGTGCCGATCTGCTACCGGGTGGGCGGGGACTTCAGCGCCGAGCGCGAGGACTGCGAGGAGGTGCCCGAGGCGTTCGCGCCGGGGTTCTGAGGGCGCGCGCGGCGGTCGGGCGGGACCGGCGTCCACAGGGGGATTTCGGGCCTATAACCCTGCCTGTTCACGGACGTCCCGAGATGCCCGAAAGCATTATGATCATCCCGCATGTCGGCCTATCGACGAGAAAGAACCCTCCATGAGCGCGCAGCCCGGGGCCGATGGTGTGCCCCTCCCCCCTGAACTGCGGCCACTGGCCGGTGACGACCCCCGCGCCATCGGCCCCTACACCGTGGTCGGGCGGCTCGGGCAGGGCGGCATGGGCACCGTGTTCGGCGCGGTGGGCGCCGAGGGCACCTGCATCGCGGTCAAGGTGGTCCACGACCGGTTCGCCGCCGACCCCGCGTTCCGGGAGGCGTTCGCGCGCGAGGTCGAGCTGATGCGGCGGGTGGCGGGCGTGTTCACCGCCGCCGTGCACGCCGCCGACACCGGGGCGGACCGCCCCTGGGTGGCCACCGACTTCGTGCCCGGGGTGACCCTGCACCGGCGCGTCGAGCAGGACGGCCCGCTGGAGCCCGACATGCTCCTGGCGTTCGCCGCCGGCACCGCCGAGGCGCTGACCGCCATCCACGCCGCCGGGATCGTGCACTGCGACGTCAAGCCCGGCAACGTCATGCTCTCCCCCGAGGGGCCGCGCGTCCTGGACTTCGGCATCGCGCGCCCCGCCGGCCGCAGCGCGGCCTCGCGCGCCGCCGGCGCGACCTTCGGCTCGCCGGGCTGGGTGAGCCCCGAGCGCTACCGGGGCGCCGAGCCGGGCACGCCCGCCGACGTGTTCGCGTGGGGCTGCCTGGTGGCCTACGCCGCCACCGGGCGCCCGCCGTTCGGCACCGGCGACGCCCAGGACAAGCGGCGGCGCACCCTCGCGGGCGAGGCCGACCTCGACGGGGTGCCCGCCGCGCTGCGGCCGGTGGTGGAGCTGGCCCTGGCCGCCGACCCCGCGCGGCGGCCCACGGCCGAGAGCGTCTACCGGGGGCTGATCGCGTTCGCCTCCGACGACGACATCACCCGCGTGGAGACCCGCGACCTGGCCCGGCGGCTGCTGGACGTGGTCGGCCGGAGCTGGCGCGGGATCGACGCGAGCTGGCACGACCCCGGGATGTGGCTGGCGGCGGCCCGGTTCGCCGGCGCGGCCGGCGGCGTGGCCCTGGTCGCGGGCGGCGCCGGGCCCGGTACGGGCGGCGCGGCCCTGGGTGCGGGCGGCGCCGGAGCCGGTGCCGGAGTCGCCGGTGCCGGTGCGGGCGGCGCCGGGGCGGGCGCTGCCGGTGCGGGAACCGGCGCGGCGGGCGCCGGCGGGGCCGGGACGGGCGCCGGAGGCGCCGGGCTCGCGGGGGCCGCGGGCGGTGCCGGCGCGGCGGGTGCCACGGGCGCGGGGGGTGCCGGTGCGGCCGGGGGCGCGGCCGCCGCCGGCGGTGCGGCGGGCGGCCTGAAGATCGGCGCGATCGCCGCCTCGGCCGTCATCGCCGTGGGCGGTCTCGGCGCGGGCGGGTACTTCGCCGTGGACGCGCTCTCATCGAACGAGGCGCCGCCCCAGGCCCAGGCCAGCCCCTCGCCGTCGCCGACCCTGGGCACGCCCGACGAGATCGTCGCCGGCATCGTGCGGACGGTGGAGACCGCCGAGAGCTACCGCGCCGTCGAGGCGACCTCGCCCACCGACGGCCTCCCCTCGCAGGTGGAGCACGTGCTGTCCACGGCCGGCGGCGAGCCGGTGTTCCAGACCTCCACGATCACGGGCAGCCCGGAGTCGCCCGAGTTCGCCATGGACCTGATCTACCGCCCCGAGGCCGACACGCTCATCGAGCGCACCTGGGCGCCGGCCGGGCCAACCGACTCCTACGTCGCCTCCTCCACCGCCGTGAACGACGCCGTGCGCTGGCAGAACTCGCGCGCGGTCGTGCTGGCGCCGCTGGAGAGCCTGGCCGCCTCCATGCGGGTCGAGGAGCGCGCCCGCGACGAGGTGGACGGCACGGCGGCGGTGCGCGTCACGGGCACCTTCGACCTGAGCGTGCCCAACGGGGAGTTCCCCTTCGAGGCCGACAACCTCGACTTCAGCCTGTGGACGGCCATGGACGGCAGCCCGCTGCGCCTGGAGTACGAGTTCACCGGCGACGACCCCCTCGCCGCCACCGACTACGTGTGGACCTACGGCGGCTTCGACGGCCTGGACGGCGACCTGTGCGGCGTGGTCGAGGGCGTCCCCTCCGTGGAGCGCGCCCTGCTGGTGCCCACCGATAACGGGATCGACTGCGGCGAGGCCCGCGCCGTCACCGAGGAGTACCTGGCCATGCCCGACGAGCAGAAGGAGGGCACCGGCTACGTCGCCGAGGTGGACGGCTGGACCTGCGGCCTCAGCGCCACCGCCGAAGTCGTCGACCGCCTCTCGGAGTCGGCCGGCACCTGCTACCAGGGGGAGCTGGGCGCCCCGGAGCGCGTGGACCTGGTCCGCCTGGACTGACACCGCGCCCCGCCCCAGCCCCGGCCGCAGGCCGTGAAACGCGGGGGGCGGCGGCCGGGTCCCCCCGGCCGCCGCCCCCACGCATGCGCACACGCGCGGCGCCCGCGCCCGCTAGATCGTTGATGGGGAATTGGTGTCCTGGTCAGTGGTCGTAAGCGATCAATGACCGCTTGACCGGGGCCCCGATCAACCAGTTGTGCCAGATCGCGGCGTTGAGCGCGCACACCCGCTGGCA
>NZ_JAJAQC010000083.1 GCF_027604915.1 Streptomonospora mangrovi | reverse complement strand
GACCACGTCTTGGAGTTGGGCCAGGGCGCGCATCGCGGCGGGGTCGGCTGAGGGGATCTCGATGCCCAGGAGGTACTTGATGGTCGTGCGCGCCCATTGGGGCGTGTCGGGACCAAACGGGGGCATGACCGAGTTCCTCACTCCTCGCCGTCGCGCCGCCGGCAGGCCGGAGCGAGCGCGTGGACAGCGCCTCAGAGAGAGGGAGACAGTAACACTGCCACCCACCTCTGTGGAAGTGGTTGGTTATCGTTTACCGGCTATGTTGCTTTGTGTCGCCTGGGCTGTGTAGCGCGGCGCCGGGGTCGCCGCACCGCCTCTGACGAGCCACTTCGCCGCTTCGCCGCCCACCGCTCCGGCGCACCCCCGCTGCGCTGGTGTGACGACGGAAACGCCCGGGGCGCGTCCGCGTTTCGCGGACGCGCCCCGGGCGCACGGGCCGGTCGCCGCGCTAGCGCTCGGCCCCCTGCGTGCGGTGCCACGGCACGGTCGGCGGCTCGTCCGCGGGCGCCGCCGCCGGGGGCGCGGGCGGCCCGTGCTGGCGCGCGGGATGCGGACCCCGTCGAGGACATCGGCGAACGCGGTGGCGTCGTTGACGTTTCCGGGTGTGAGCACGATCGACAGCGGCACTCCCCGGCCGTCGACGGCAAGATGGACTTTGGTGGTCAGCCCGCCCCGGGACCGACCGAGTGCCTGATGCGCTTGCGAGCGGGCCGGATCTTCCAGTTCGTCCCCGTCCGCGTCCCCCTTTTACGGGCGCCCGCGGCGTGCTGATGAGCTCGGGTGATCGTAGAGTCGACGGCGACGATCCATTCCACCCGGCCTTCCGCGTCATCATGGACCTGGACGTACTCCAGCAGCTTTGCCCACGTGCCATCGGCCTCCCAGCGGGCGAACCGCTCATAGACGGTCTGCCACGGCCCATATCGCTCGGGTAGGTCGCGCCAAGGAGCCCCGGTCCGCAGCCGCCACAGCACTCCGTTGACCACCTGTCGGTGATCACGCCACGGACGGCCCCGTCCGTCCGCCTTGGGCAAAAGGGGCTGTATCCGTCCCCATGCCGTATCTCTCAACTCACCTCGACCTGACACAAGATCAATTATCAGACCGGCTATAGAGTCCTGCCTGTGGTGAATCATCAGGACGAAACCAGGATGGCCTACGACGGTGTCGTCGAGCTGTACGCATCGCTGTTCGCGAACCGGCTGGAGACACAGCCTTTCTCGCGGGCCATGATCGGCACCTTCGCCGAACTGGTGCGCGCGACGGGCAACCTGCGGGCAGCGGATGTCGGGTGCGGGCCCGGACACCTGACAGCCATGCTGCACGAACTGGGCCTGGATGCCTTCGGACTCGATCTTGCTCCCGGCATGGTCGCCCACGCCCGGCAGGTCCATCCGGCGCTGCGCTTCCAGGAGGCGCGGATGGAATCCCTGCCGGTCGAGGACGCCGCGCTCGGCGGCGTACTGGCCCACTACTCAATGATCCACACCCCTCCGGGAGAACTGCCGGAGCTGATCGCCGAACAGGTACGCGTCCTGGCGCCGGATGGTCTGCTGCTGGTCTCCTTCTTCGGGACCGACGGACAGGAACCGGTCCGGTTCGACCACAAGGTGGCGCCCGCCTATAGCTGGCCGGCGGATCGCCTCGCCGGACTGCTGGGTGATGCCGGGCTCGATCCCTTCGCCCGGCTGCTCCACGATCCAGCCTCTGATCGGGGCTTCCTCGACGCCCATCTACTGGCCCGCCGTTCGTAGGCCCTGCCCAGTCCCCCCGGCCGGTCAGCGCACCTCCGGATTGCAAACTCAGCCGAATCTCGCTGGTCGGGATGGAATTGTCAGACAGGCCCTAGCGCTCGGCCCCCTGCGTGCGGTGCCACGGCACGGTCGGCGGCTCGTCCGCGGGCGCCGCCGCCGGGGGCGCGGGCGGCACCTGCGGCGCCGCGGTCGCGTGCGGCGGAGCGGCGGGCGGCAGGTGGTGCGGGGCCGGGGCCGCGTAGGGGGTGTGCGGCGGGTGCGGCGGCGCGCCCTGCTGCCCGTGCGGCGGCGGGCCGGCGGGGGCGTGCCGCGGCGGCGCCGTGTAGGGCGGGGGAGTCTGCGGGGCGGCCGGCGTGATCTGCTGCGGGGGCGGCGCCCCGGGCGGCAGCGGCGGCGGCACCCGCGCCACCCGGCCGGTGATCTCGACCGAGCCGTCGCGGCACAGGCGGCCCAGCAGGCCGGTGCGCAGCCAGCCGTCGGCGAAGTGGGTGGGGGTCGTCGCGGAGTCGGGGGTGTTCCAGTACCCGCGGAACACGGTGGTGCCGCGCGCCTCCACCTCGCCGCCGGGACCGTCGCGCAGCTCCGTGCCCGGCAGCGGGAACCCGGCCGCGCCGTCGGGGTCGGGGCCGGGCAGCCGCAGCGCGAGCGGGCCGGAGGTCTCGGCGATCCCGAACCCCTCCACCACCCGCATGCCCGCTCCGCTGAAGAACCACCGCATGCGGTCGGAGGGCCGGCCCGCGCAGATGATCACCCGGGCCCGGCTGCCGAACCGGTCGCGGAACTGCGTGTAGAGCCACTCGTGCATGGCGTGGGAGACCCGGCCGAACACACCGGGGCGGCCGCGCTTGGCGCCCTTGCCGATCTTGACGGCGTGCTCGACGGCCGCGTCGAACGCCTTCTTGCGGTCCCAGCCGGGCTGGTCGGGCCGGGCGTGCTCGGCGGCGCGCTCCTGGGTGTAGGCGCGCTCCAGGTGGCCGGCGCGGGCGATCACGATGGTCGGCCCGTAGGCGCGGGTCTGGCGCAGCGGCGCGCGGGTGCCGCCCCGCGCGGGGAAGGCCACCCGCACCCCGGCCATCATGCAGGCCACGAGCAGGTTCTGGGCCGCCACACCGGCCAGCGGCAGGTGCAGCAGGGTGTCGGCCTCGCCCTCGGGGATCTCGTCCAGGAGCGGGCGCACCGTCTCGACCTGGGCGGCGGCGGAGTAGATCAGGTTGCCGTGGGTGATCGCGGCGCCGTGGACCCGCTGGCCCAGCACGGGGTAGCTCAGCACGGCGATGTCCTGCGGCCCCACGGTGGCGGACCGGTTGGCCACCACGCTGTGGTCCATGTACACGCCGGCGGCGGTGATCTCGTGCAGGGCGGTGGCGGGCGGGCCGCCCGCGCGGTCGGCCTCGCCGCGGCTCGGCGGGCCGTCGATCCACCAGGTGCGCACCAGGCCGGGCAGCATCCGGCGGGCCTCGGCGACGACGGGCGCGTGGGCGGGGTTCTCGACCACGATCGCGTCGGCGCGCACGTCGGCCAGCACGTGGCGCAGGCGGGCCTGCGACAGCGCCGGGTGGAGGGGCACCAGCACCGCGCCCATGGCCCAGGTGGCGAAGGCGATGACCGCCCACTCGTAGCGGGTGCCGCAGGCGAGGACGAGGCGGTCGCCCCGCTCCAGGCCGGTGGCCGCCAGCCCCTTGGCCGCCGCGGCGACGTCGCGCCGGAAGTCGGCGGCACTGACGCGCTGCCACCCCTCGCCGGCCGGGCGGGCGAAGCCCGCCACGCTGTCCTGGAGCGGCAGTTCGGCGAGTCCGGCGAGTGGGGGGTCCGCGAACAGCGGATCTCTGCGTCGGTGCCGCATATGTGTCCTGTTTCCTGAAATGACCGGTTTGGGATACTGGCCGTGTGCGGTCGCCCCGGGCGACCTGGGAGGATGGTGAGGTTGCTGAGCCTATGACGGGAACACCCGTTTTGCCTAGATCTCAGACTTGCCAAAAAGCTGTAGGGAATTGCCGAATCCACAACGGCGCGCGGATTCCCGCGCCCGGGCGTGCGATTCGTCCCCGGCCGTCCCGCGCCGCCGCCGAAGAGGACAGCGGATGGTCCCAGGTTTACGGGGCGGGCGGGGCGTCGGAGGAGGGGAGGAGGCCATCGGCGGGGTGGTGCGGAGGGGGCCACGGGTTGCACAATGGGCCTGCTCCGGCTTTTCGTATCGAGTTTACATTTGTGCCTATTGTGGGCTAATTGTCACTCGTGGTAGTGATTGTTCGACACCCCCCCCCGCCCGTATTGGCGTCCGCACCCCGGATTGCGGCGGGGACCGCCCAATGCCCGTTGACCCGTTGACCGTGCCGGAGGACAGGAGGCCGTGGTGGCTGGACGAACGAAGGCGGCTGCGCGCAACACGGTCGGCCGCGCGAACGGCTGCTCCGCCGTCGCCTCCCCCGCGCCGGCGCCCGCGCCGCGCCCCGAACCCGCCGCCCCGCCCGGGGAGCGCATCGCGGCGGCGGCCCTCGCCGAACTCCCCGAGCACGGCGTCGTCCTGCTCGACGCCGGCCCGCTCTCCGAGGACCTGGCCCGCGCCCTGCCCCCCGGCTGCGACCTCACCGTGGTCACCAACTCCATGGCCGTCGCGGTGGAGCTGATGGGCCGCGAGGACGTCACGGTGCTGCTCATCGGCGGCCGCATCCGCGCCGGGGCCACCGCCACGGTCTGCGGCGGCTCGGGCATGCCCGGCCTGAAGGGGCTGCACGTCGACGTCGCCTTCATGACCGCCGGGGGAGTCGACGGCAAGCGCGGACTCACCGCGAACGACCCGGTCGAGGCCGCCGCCAAGCGCATGATGATGCGCGTGTCCGACCGAGTGGTGGTGCTGGCCACCGACCGCCACGTCGGGCACGTCGCCCTCGCCCGCTACGGCACCATGCAGGACCTCGACTGCCTGATCACCGACTCCGCCTGCGACACCCCGGCCGGCCGCCGGGTGGCGGTCTCCGCGGCGCGGCTCGTCCGCGTGTGAGCACCCGCTGACGCCTAGCCCCAACCCCGCGCCCGGTCACCGTTCGGGCGCGGGGGCGGGCGCGGGCCGCCGGCCCGTTCACGCCGGGTCGGGGTAGACCCGCTCGGCGGTCGGCGTGCCCTCGGAGTCCCAGCGCCGCTCGGCGCGCCTGCGGCCGAGGTCGTCGAACTCGTGCTCCTCGGCGAGCCGGCCGTTGGCGTGCCAGGTCCGCCACGTGCCGACCGCGCCGCGGCCGAACTCCACCCGGCCCTCGACCCGCGGCGTGCCGTCGGGGTACCACTCGCACCACGGCCCGTGCTCGCGCCCCCGGTGGTAGGTCACCAGGGCCACGACCGTCCCGCCGGGGGCGACCTCCACCACCTCGCCGGTGTAGGGCGCCCCCCGGTACAGCACGGTGCCGTCGTCGTCCTGCTCGACATCGGCGTCGGTCACCCGCATCCCCATCACAGCTCCCCCTTGATCACCTGGTAGTCAGGATGCCCCGGCGGGAAGAGGTTGCGGTTGTTGTTGGACAGCACGCCCTCCAGCAGGCGGGTGCAGTTGGCGCAGCACGGCGCCGCCGCAGGCCCCTGCCGCGCCAGCGTGAACGCCACGTCGATCAGGAACTCCCCCAGCACGTCGGGGCCGACGCCGTCGCCGCGCATGCTCAGCAGCAGGTTCAGCGCCTTGATCTCGGCGTGCCGCAGCGGCGCGTCGCCGTGCGGGAACGGCGTGTCCGGCAGCCGCTCGCCGGTGTGGCGGTCCCACTGCTGGTAGGGGCCGGCGTCGAGCATCTCCTGGAGGCGCTGCGCCAGGACCGGGTGCAGGTCCTCGCCCGCGACGACGTGGTAGGGGCGGCCGTTGACCGCCTCCGAGACGACCCCCGTGCGCCGGTCAAGCACGACCGCGTTGACGGACCCGCGCAGACCGCCGAGCCCGGCCTGGGACGCCTGCCCCCCGGCGACCGCGCCGCGCATGCCCCGCGCCCGCCGCCGCACCAGGTCGCGCACGTAGTCGGTGGCCGGCCGGCCGTCGATGTGCGAGATCAGCCCGTTCGGCCCGAAGTCGAGCCGTGCGGGGTCGGTGATGTGCTCGATCACGTGGGGCTGGGAGTAGTCGGCCGGAAGCGCCGAGGGTCCGGCGGCGGACTGCGACGGGTCGACGGCCGCCTCGCCGTCCGAGCCGCCGCCCCGTTCGTCACCGGTGCCGGAGTCGTCGGCTTGGGAGTCGCCAACCTGGGAGTCGCCGCCGCTTTCGCTGCCTTCGCTTTCGGCGCCCTCGGCACCCCCGGGGCTTTGGGCCGCCGGGTTCGGGGCGCCCTGCGGCGTGGTCGCCCCCGAGGCGCGGTCCGGGTTCAACGCGCTGCCGAACAGCGCCGCGAAGTCGACGCCCGACGGGGAGGTGGGGGTGGCCGTGGTGGCGGCGCTGTCGCGCCGCGTGTCGGCGGTACCGGTGCCGGCGGGGGGCCGCACCGATTCGGCCTCGTCAAAGAGCCCGCCGAACCCGCCTTCGGAGGAGGCCGGGGAGACCGGCGGAGATGCGGGGGCGGGGAGACCACCGGCGGCGGTGGATGAGGCGGCGGTCGCGGTCTCGGCGGGCACGGTGACGGTGATGGTGGGAGGCCCGGCCACGGTCGGTTTCCCGGTCGTCGTCTGCTGGGCGGGGGCCACGTCGACGGGACCGCCCGTGTCCGTCACGTCCGCCGAGACGGGCGTCGGAGCCCTCTCGTGGGCGCCCGCCTGCTCGCCTTCCCGCTGCTCCTCGGCCTGCTGGGGCTGTTGAGGCTGGGAGGGTTGCTGAGGTTGCGGCGACGGTGCCTGTTCCTCGGTCTGCTGCGGCGTCTGCGCCTGGTCCCCGGCCTGCTCGGGCTGCGGGGGTTGCTGCGTTTGCTGGGGTTGTTCTTGAACCTGGGGTTGTTCCTCGGGTTGTTCGGTGTTCTTGGGCTGCTCCTGGTCCTGTTCTTGTCCCTGTTCTTCGGCCTGCTTGGGCTGCTCGGTCTGCTTGGGCTGCTCCTGCGCCTGTTCTTCGGTCTGCTTGGGCTGCTCCTCCTGCGCCTGTTCCTCGGCCTGCTCGGTTTGCTCGGTCTGCTGAGGCTGCGCCTGTCCCTCTTCCCCGGCCTGCTCCGGCTGCTGCGGCTGCGTCTGTTGCTGAGGCTGCTCCCTGGGCTGCTCCTGGTCCTCGTGCCGCTCCTGGGACTGCGACTGCTGCTGGTCCGGTGCCTGGTCCGGTGCCTGCTCCTGTCCCTCCGGCCGCGGGGAGGAAGGCCGCCCCCGCGTGTCCAGCGTGTCCAGGTCGAAGACGGAATCGAAGTCGAAATCAAAATCGGACCCCGACTGCCCGGGGGGTGACAAGGCCGTAACCGGGCTCGTCCGGTCGGGACCGGAGAGGGCGCCGCTCATGGTCGGCACGCGCGTGGACGCCCGCCCGCCGCTCATGGCCGGCACCTCGAACGGCGACCTGAACGGCTCGGCGCCGTCGAACACGAAGTCGTCCATGGAGTCCATCTCGAACTCCTCAGCCTCCTGGATCCGCGGCATCCGGCCACCGCCGCCGCTCACCGGCCAGAAGAACCGCGGATACCTCCCGCGCGGCAGGCGGGAGATGTGGACCCCGCGGTTCGGCCGCTTGCCCTTGGGGTCCGGCGGGCCGGAACCGTCCCGGCCGGTCTCCGCGGACCGCCCGCTGAGGGCGTCCCGCACCGCGTTCACCGCGTCGATCCAGTCCGCCAGCCGCTCCTGGTACTCCTCGACGGCGTCGTTGTAGTCGGCCTCCAGGAACCGGTGCCGGAAGTGCGCGACGCCGTCGGCGCCCTCGCGGACCGCCGCCTCCGCCGCCCCGGCCAGCGGCTGGCGCCGCATCAGCATCTCGTCCTCGACGGCGGCGAGTTCGGCCTGGTACCGGAGCAGGGCGCCGCGGGCGTCGCGGGTGTCGTCCACCAGGTTCTGCGGGATGAAGCCCATGGCGACCGCGTCCTGCTGGGACACCCACCCCGTCACCCGGTTGCGGACCGTCCCCACGAACGAACTCGGGCGGGTGCCGTCACCGCCGCCGAACCGCTTCCCGTGGTCGGTGGCCAGCGACCACTCGACGTCGAACTCCACCAGGTAGTAGGTGTCGTCGCGGTTGCGCTTGTCGGTCGAGGGCCCCTTCGCGGTGAACGACGGCGCGTTCTGCCCGCCGAAGTTGGCGCTGGACCCCGCCTCCAGGGAGTTGTAGTCCACGACCTCGCGGCGGAAGCCGTCGCCCCGGTCGGCGGAGATCGTCGCGGCCACCGACGGCCCGCCGCTGTTGTTGAGGGTGGAGGTGTGGGTGTGGGAGTTGGCGTTCACGAAGTCGCTGGACGCGGAGTCGTACATCGACCCCGTGGGTGCCACGTCGAGGACGCGGGTCGTGGCGGGGATCGGCCGGCCCTTGACGCCCCACGACGCCTGCCCCACGGGCGGCGGCCGGTAGCCGTTGGGGTCGCTGATGTCGTTCCACGACGACTTCAGCGCGACCTCGGTCAGGTTGTTGTCGATGCCGTCGAAGTACTCGTCCCGGCCGACCTTGTCGTCGAGGTAGGCCAGCGCGGAGGCGACCCCCGCCGGGGTGTAGGTGCCGCTGTCGGCGTCGAAGTGGGCGCGCCCCGGCTTCCACCCCAGTTCCGTGGCCAGCCCGACGTGCGCCAGGTCGCGCAGGCCGCGCCCCTTGTCGCTGAACGACTCGGGGAAGATGTACGCCCGGTCGGCCTGGACCCCGCCCTGCGGACTCCACCGCTCCCACTCCTGCATGGGGGTCCGGTTGTCCTGCGGGGTGATGCGGTTGACCTCGGGCGTGCGCGGCGGGGCCGGGGCGGCCTCGGCGGGGCCGCTGCCGGGCGGCGGGAACTCCAAATAGTGCGCCGGGTAGGTGGCGTAGGTGCGGCCGCCGCTCTCGGTGACCGTCAGGCCGTCGCGCCGGATGGCCGAGGGGATCTGCATCGTGGTGGACGGGCCCCGGGCGGCGATGCTCAGGCTGAGCGTGACGGTGGTGTCGTGGCTGACCTTCGCGTAGGGCGTGGGCACGGTCAGGTTGCTGGACCGGCTGTTCTGGTCCACGACCGAGCGGCCGGTGTTCTCCGTGAACGAGATCGCGTTCTCGTGCATGGTGCTGTACGGCGTGGGCGCGGCGTGGGTCGGCGGCGTCTCCTGCGTGCCGGTGGAGTCGGGGGGCTGCGTGGGCTGCATGAGCGAGTTGCCGCCCACGCCCACGTTGTCCTGCACGCCGCTGCCCGAGCCGCGCCCGTCGCCGCTACGCCAGCCGTGCTTCCTGCGCAGCTCGGTCTCGCCGCCGACGTACTCGGCCCTGGCGTCACTGCGCTGGACGCTCACGTCGATGACGGCGTTGACGGCCGGCGCCAGGCCGTGCGGCCGGATGCGGGCGATGTCGGTGCGCCGCACCTTGACCGGGATCGGCGTCCGGGAGTCGGCGTGCCGCCCCAGCTCCGACTCCAGCGCCTGGTGCAGCTTGTCCCGGCTGTTGCGGGTGAGTTCGAGGTGGTTCTCCCGCAACTGCCGGACCAGGGAGTTCATGGCCTCGCTCGCGTCCGGCGGCGCCTGGACCGTGCCCAGCCCCTCGAAGCCGGGGCGCACCCGGACCCCGCCCTCGGGCCCCGGCGGCGGGGGCAGCGGCCGGGTGGTCAGGGTGTCGCCGTCGCGCGAGAGGCCGTCCCTGAGCAGGCCGCTGGTGATGGCGTCCCAGGCGTGCAGGAACCCGGAGAACAGGTTCTCGGAGTCGGCCTGCCAGCCGGTGTAGCGGCGCGCCCGCGAGATGGTCGGGCCGATGCTCCAGTTGCGGGCGAACTCGGTGGCCTGCTTGATGCGCCCGCCGACCTGGAACAGGTAGGCGCGCTTGCTGTTGGGCAGCATGGTCGTGGTGTCGGTGTAGGAGGTCGACGCCGTGGTCGACCTCATGCTCAGGTTCCACGTCCGGTCGGCGAACACGCCGTCGGAGAAGGTGGGCGCCATGCTCTGGCCGGCCGGCGGCGCACCGGGCGTGGGCGTGGCCTCGCCCGTCTGCCCGGGCTGCCCGGTGTAGCCGGCCTGGCCGGGGGCGGCGCCGCCGGCGGTCTGCCCGGCGGGGGCGGTGGCGTTGAGGAGGTTGAGCCGGGTCTGGGCCTGGGCACCCACCGACACGCTGACGGTGCGCGAGTTGACGGTGTTCTGGTCCAGCGGGGAGGACCCGTCCTCCAGGATCATCTCGGCGTCGACCGGCTCCAGCCGGACGCTGGTCGGCTCGACCCGGGTGTCGGTGGTCGTGCGCAGGTTGTGCGGGGAGCGGAACCGGGTGCTCAGGTCGATGCTGGTGCGCACGCCGTCCAGCAGGTGCGCGGCCAGGTTGGCCGGCGAGGCGTAGTGCGGGAAGAAGTGCCGGCCGCCCTCGCTGTCGCGGACCAGGTGGTCGACCTTGTGGACGTAGCCGTCCTTGAGCCGGAAGAACCGCTTGCCGATGCCGTGCCGGGTGAAGCTGCGGTAGGTCGCCTCGGTGGCGCTAATCTCGCGCCCGTCGACGGAGTACCGCTGGTTGATGTCGGTGACGGTGGCGCCGAACTGCCGCAGCCGGTCGCGGATGGAGGGGGTGGAGGGGGTGGCGCCGGGCTGCGTCCCCTTCGTCGTGCCCTTCTGCGTGCCGGGGTCATCCGTGCCGGTGGAGGTGTCGGTGGAGGTGGTGGTGTCAGTGAGGGTGGTGGTGACGGCGCCCGGCGCGGTCCGCGCGGCGTCGGCGGACGACTCCCCGGTGCCGGACGTCGTGTCGGCGGGTGCAATTTCGGCGGCCGTGGTGTCGGCGGGCGCGGTCTCGGTCGCGCCGGTGGTCGTGCCCTGCGGGGCCGGGGCCGTGGTGGCGAGGTCGCTTGAGGTGACCCGCACCGGTTCCGTGGTCCCGGCCGGCGCCTCCGGGGCGCTCCGCGTGTTGGGCTGGACGGCGGGCCGGTCGTCGGCCTGGGTGCTGGGCTGGGTGGTCGACTGGCCGTTGACCTGGGTGTTCGTCGGGGTGGTGGCCGGGGAGCCGTTCTCGGTGTTCGGCCGGCTCTGCGCGGTCCGCGCGGGGCCGGGACCCCACTCCTCGATCATCGCCTTGGCGTCGGCGTCGCTCATCCTCTCGATGGGCGCCGCCGGTGCGCTGCTCGGATAGCCGATGGTGTTGCCGACGGGCAGGCGCGGCGTGCTGAACTCGGCCACGACCTGGACCGGCCCGCCGAGCGGCTTGCCCCGGACGGCGCCGCCCTCGGGGTCCCGCATGGGCGTGTCGCGGGAGTCCTGGCCCATGTCGTCCTCGGTGTAGACGCGGGCGTGGAAGGTCGTCGGCTGCTGCCACAGGTCGGAGGGCCCGTCGAACATCAGCGTGCTGGTGCTGGAGTCCGACGACGTCTGGCCGAACGCCTTGTTCTTCAGGTAGCCGAACGTCGCCCGCAGCCGTGGGTACAGGCCGGCCTCGCGGCGGCCGTGCGCGTCGGGGTCGCCCTGCATGAAGTTGCCGGCGACGTTGGGTCCCACGTTGCCGGAGAAGCCCCGCCCGCGGAACGACCCGAGGTTGGAGCCGCCGCGCGCCTCGACGCCGACGCTGCGGTCGCTCTCGCCGGTGTGGCGGGGGGCGCCGCGGTCGGCGAAGATTCGGATCGCCTTGATGTTGTGCTGGAAGGTGGCCGACTCGTTCAGCGAGACGAGGATGCCCTCGTTGCCGTCGAGGTCGGCGTCGTGGCTCTTGAGGTTGGCCTCCGACAGCGCGTTGATGATCTTCTGCGTGTTCTCGTGCGCGGTGTCGAAGGAGCGGCGCAGCGGCTTCTTCTCGCGCGGCGACTTCTGGAAGTAGTTCTTGTTCTCGTTGCCGGGCCGCACGGCGAAGTCGTCCTTGCCGCGGCCGTAGTCCGGGATGACCAGGCCCGGGTACTGGGTGGCCAGCTCCGTCAGCACGTGCCGGGCCAGCCCCTCCGGCACCGTCACCGGGCGGCCGCCGTCCTGCGGGCTCTGGTGGAACCGCCCGTCGGGCCAGACGTAGGACCGGATGTTGCGGTACTTGGGCGGGGTGCGGGCGGGCGCGGTCCCGCCGCCCTGGTCCGGCCGCTCCTCGCCGGTCTCGACCGGAGCCTGCCGGCCGGTGCCGTCCGGGGGCCGCTCGACGTTCGAGGAACCCTCGACGTTGGGGGGCCGCTCCACGTGCGGAGCGGCCGGCCCGACGTTCTCGGCCGACTTCAGCAGGTTGGCGTTCTCGACGGTGGACATCTCCAGGGTCGAGCCGGTGAAGCGGTGGACGGTGTCTTCCCCGTCGAACTGCACGTAGTAGGTGCGCGTCACCTTGTAGACGACCGTGTCGGGCGACCCCCACAGCATCGACGTCAGCGAGCCCGACTGGTTGCGGGTGTCGCCGTGGGTGTGGGTGATCTGCCCGGTCAGGTCGACCGAGGCGGCGACGCGGCCCACGATCCAGTCGACCGCCGCGATCGCGATGTCCAGGCCGCCGCCCAGCAGCAGCCGCAGGAAGGTGCTCTGCGACTTGTTGGTGGTCACGCCCTTCGACTGCGTCGTGTGCGACCGGAGGTCGTTGATGTTGGGCGGGTTGGGTTGGAGTTCCAGGTCGGTCGGGAAGGATCGGACGAACGCGGTGCGCGGCCGGCCGTAGCGGTCGGCGATCCGCAGCGGCAGCACACCGGTGGTCGTCTCCGCCAGGTTGTCGCGGAACATGTCGTTGGACAGCGTGTTCTGGTTGTCCGCGTTGTTCTGCTCGGCGAGCGTGCGCCGGGTCGAGGGGAAGCGGAAGCGGTCGCGCGTGGGCCGGGGGTTCCCCAGGTGGTCGTTGACCCAGTCCGCGAGCCTGGGGCCGGGGTCGGGCGCGGTCTCGCCGTCGGCGGGCTCGGGGGAGTACCGGATGTCGCCGACCTGGATGGGGTGCAGCTCGGCGGCCCGCCGGAAGCCGCTGCCCGGCAGGGTGTCGCGCGCGGGGTCGAAGTCGGCGGAGTTGGGGTCGGTGAAGCGGATCCGCGTCGGCGCATCGGGCGGGTTGTCCCGGAGCCCGCCGGGGATGTGCACCTCCACGTCGATGTCCCGCTGCGGCAGCGGCACCTCCGGTCGGCCGGGCGGGGTGACCCGGACATCGAGCCGCATCGTCGAACCGTAGGTGTGGATCGGGCCCTTGAGTTCGACGGTCGTCGTGGTGGCGTGGGAGCCGTTGGCCGAGAAGGTGTTCAGGCGGGTGCGCAGACCGGCCGACAGCCGCCCGACCAGCCGCGCGCCGAGGGAGCCGAAGTTCACCGGCGTGATGGTGAACGGGCTGACGTAGACGGCGAGCGAGACCGACTTGGTGCCGCCGTTGTAGCCGGTGGCGTTGCTGTTGTAGCTGGCGCCCGAGGACTCGGCGATGCGGTTCTTGCCCCGGCTGTCCCGGACGTCGTCGGGGTCGGGGGAGTTGGTGGGGGTGTAGGTGCCGTTGGGCGTGAGGGAGACGGTGACGGTCCAGTCGCCGCCGTCGCCCGGGACGGTCGCGGTGAACGACCGGGGGGCGAACACGCGGCGCATGTCGCGCCGGGCCTGCTTGTCGATCGCCCGCCGGATGGCGGCGACGGGGGCGGGCCGACCGAAGTTGTGGGCGGTGACCGCGTTGTCGACATGGTGGCCGAGCCCGTCGGCGTACAGGGCGTGGGAGCCCATGATGCTGGACGGCAGCAGGTAGTCCAGGTCGAACGTCTGCGCCGGAGGCGACCCGACTGCTTCCTCCTCCTCCGCAGGCGGTGGCGGGGGAGGGGGAGGCGGGAGAGGCGGTACGGACTCCTCTTCGTGCGGCCGGGTCTCCTCCTCCTGCTCCTGCGGCTGCGTGTCGGGGTTGGTGCTGGCCTCCTCCTCGGCAGGCGGAGGAGGCGGGGGAGGCGGAGGTGGTCCGGCCGCTTCCTCTTCTTGGGGGGTGTCTTCTCGCTGGGTGTTGGGGTTGGTGGTGATCTCCTCCGCAGGCGGCGGCGGGGGAGGAGGCGGTGGGGGAGCGGCGGTTTCTTCTTCCTGCGGCCGGGTTTCCTCCTGCTCCTGCTCCTGCTGCTGGGTGTTGGGGTTGGTGGTGGTCTCCTCCGCAGGTGGCGGCGGGGGAGGGGGAGGTGGGGGAGCGGCGGTTTCTTCTTCCTGTGGCCGGGTTTCCTCCTGCTCCTGCTGCTGGGTGTTGGGGTTGGTGCTGGTCTCCTCCTCGACAGGCGGCGGCGGTGGCGGGGGTGGGGGAGGAGGAGGAGGTGGTGCGGCCGCTTCCTCTTCTTGGTGGGTGCCTTCTCGTTGGGTGTTGGGGTTGGTGGTCTCCTCCGCAGGCGGCGGCGGGGGAGGGGGAGGCGGGGGAGCGGAGGCTTCCTCGTTCTGCCGGGTGTCTTGCTGCCGGGTGCCGGGGTCGGTCCTGGTCTCGTCTTCCGCAGGCGGCGGCGGCGGAGGAGCGGCGGCCTCCTCCTTCGGCTGCTGCTGGGTGCCTTCCTGCTGCGGGGCGGTCTGAGGATTGGAGGCCGAGGATTCGGTGGTGGGCTGCCCGTTGAGTTCGACGTTGAACTGCGACGCCAGGGTGTCGGGGGCGACGGGGCTCTGCTCGCCTTCCGTGGCGACCGGGTTGGTGACCGGGTTCTGGTTGCCATTGCCCGATTCGGCGCTCGGTGCCGGGGGAGGAGACGCCTCCTGTGCCCCGGTCTCAGGGGCTGGTGGACTCGCCGTCGTGGAGATGTGGGGGATCGCGAAGACCTGGATCGGTTCGGGGGAGACCGGTAGGTCGTCGGTGGAGAAGCCCCAGCGCCGACTGAAGTCGTCAAGGAAGGAGTCGAGTTCCCGGATGCGGTCCTCGATCGACCCGGTGCCGAACGAGAAGGGGGAGCCCTTGCCGCTGAGGTTGGCGAAGCCGCCGGGCTCGGGTTTGCCGCTCAACGAGGTGGTGTCGACGGGGTGGAACGGCTTGGGGTCGAAGGGCTGGAAGGTCGGCGGCTCCCACGGTTTCCCGTCGGAGGCCGTGATGGGCGCGCCCTCGGGGTCGCGGCTGTAGTAGGAGCCGCCGGGGGGAGGGTAGCCGTAGCCCTGGTTGTAGGTGGTGTCGCCTTGGGTGGTGGCGGGGGCGGTTGTCTGGGGGGTGGTGGGCCGGATTTCGGCGTAGATGCGCCATTGGCCGCGGTTGTCGTCGTAGACGGCGTCGAAGACGTGGTAGGTGAGGCCGCGGCCCAGGAGAAGTTCGCGTTCGGGGTTGCGGGGCTCGCCCAGCCCGTCCATCCAGAGGGCGGGGGTTCCGGCGGGCACCCGCAGGTGGAGGACGGCCTGCTTCTCGCGGGCCATGCCGGGGAGGCGGTAGAGGCGGGTGGACATGTAGGCGTGGTCGGTGAAGCCCTGGGGTTGGTGGCGCATCTGGGTGGGGTGGACGCCGATGTGGTCGAGGTCCATGCCGCGGATGACGACGATGTCCTCGGGAACCGGGCGGCCGGCGAGGAGTTGGTCCAGGTGGGTGATGTCCTGGGTGATGGCGGGGTGGTGGCCCTGGCCGGTGCGCAGGTAGTCGTTGATGTTGCGGTAGGTGGGGAAGTACCGCGAGGACGTGTAGTGGGTGAGGGCTTGGACGTGGCCGTCGGTGAAGCTGGCGGAGTAGCCGTCCCAGTACTGGACGAACTGCTGGACGTCGGTGTTGCTGGTGAAAGTGCGGGCGCCGTTGGTGACCAGGTCTTGGGGGTTGGTGGGCGCGGGAGCCTCGGGCGCCGAGGTGGGCGGGTTCTCCGAAGGGGTGGTGACCGGTTGGCTGGTCCCGTAGTAGCCGGGGACTCCGCCGATCTGGTTGTAGTAGTCGAAGTCGTCGGGTTCGTTGAAATCGCCCTGGGCGCTGAACACCGCGAGGGAAGTGTTCAGGTTGATGGGCAGGGGTGTGGTCTGCCAGGTGTCGGCGCGGCCGAGGTCGGCGAGGAATTGGGCGATGGGGTCGGTTGAGGTGGTGAAGCCCTTGGGGTCGATCCCGGAGAAGTCGGGGTGGTCGGGGATCTTGGGGTGGAGCGGCGTGAAATCGATGCCGTCCGGCTTGGCGGCGAACGGCGGCTCTGCTGTGCGGGGGTGGGGGTTGGTGAAGGCGCTGTCGTCGTAGTCGTAGAGCGACAGGTCGAGGTCGTCGGCGGAGTCCGGGGCGTTCGGCGCGGCGGTTCCACTCTGCGCGGGCGGTGTGTCGGTGGCCGTGTCCTGCGGTGGCGCGGGGGCGAATCCGTGCTCGCGTTCTGCGGCCGTGTCCCGGGAGGGCCGTTCGGCGGGGGTGAATTCGTCGTCGTGTTCGGCGGTGGCGGGGTCGGTGGTGGTCTCCTGGCCGTTGGTCGACTGGGTGTCGACCTGGGGGGAGTGGGTGAGGAGGTCGGCGGAGTCGCGGCCGGGGGTGTCGGTGCCGCGGGTGAGGGGGTCGACTGTGGGGTTGTGCGGGGTGGTCGGCTTGTTGCTGTTGCTGTTCGCTGAACTGTTGGCCAAGTTGTTCTGGGACTGCGGGGGCGTGCTGTTCTGGGCGGGTGCGTCGGGTCCGCCGAAGGCGACGGGGGTGGCGACGGGCGTGGTGTTCGGGTCGGGCGTGCCTGAGGTGTCCTCCACCCCGGTGCCCTTGCCGTTGAGGACGCTGAAGTCGGCCAGCACCGGCGGTTTGCCGGTGTAGTCCTGCCCGCTGTTCACGCCGTTCGCGCCGTCTACGTCGGGTGCGGGCACGGGTGCGGGCGCGTCGTCGCCGAGATCGTAGAGGCTCGCGTCGTCGCCGCTCACCGACCCCTCGTCGGGCACCAGGTCGGGCACGTCGTGGAGCGCGGGGGCCTGGCCGTCAACGTCGTCGTAGAGGCTGAAGCCGTCCTCCGCCTCGTGGGTGGTGGGCGACGGGATGGTGTCCGGCGCTGTGCCGGTCTTCCCGCCGGTCTCCCCGCCGATCTCCCTGCCGGACTGGCTCCCCGTCTCGTTGTGGGTGTCGGTTTCGTCGCGTGTGTTGGGTGTGGGGGAGGGTGCGCCCTCCGGTGTGGAGGTGTTGGGTTGGGCGTTGGGCGGGGCGAGGTCGGTGTCGGGTGCCTTGGGCGGGGTGAGGTCGAGGTCGGGGGCCTCGATCTGATCGATGTCGCCCAGGCCGGCGCTGTCGGGTGCTTCGGGGCGGTCGGGGCCGGGGGCGCCGTCGAATCCGGGGGTGTCGTCGCCTCGGGGGGATCCGCCGCGCCCGCCGCCCGGCGCGTTGTCGTTCGCGTTGGCGGGGGAGCCATCGCCGGTGCCCCCTGCAGGAGTGTCCGCGCCCGCGGAGGAGGACGTGGTGTCGACGGACACCGGTGGGGGAATGTCGGGTGGTCCTTTCAGGGTGTTGATGGTGTTGACGGCGCCGTCGACGGCGAAGGTCTGGATGGTGGCCTGGGAGGCGCCGGCGGTGGCGGAGTAGCCGTTGGCCTTCCAGCCTTCCTCGGTGAGGGCGGCGTTGGTGACGCCTTCGCCGACGTAGCCCTCGATGGCGCCCGATCCCGCCCCGAGTCCGAGGTTTTGGACGTAGAAGGGGGTGCTGCGCAGGAAGGTGGGGACGTTGCCGTTGAGGGCGTGGGGGACGTCGTTGGCGAGGTGGTTGCGCAGGGGCGGGGGCAGGCTGTCGCCCAGGGCGTTGTCGAGGCTGCGGGTGAGGTCGTTGCGGCCCCAGTTGCGGGCGAAGGCGTCGGCGTAGTTGTTGCCGAGGTCGCGTGCTGCCTGGTGGCCGATGTCGTTGCCGAAGTGGCGGGCGAAGATGTCGGCGAAGTCGTTTTTGAATTCGGTGACGGCGGCGGGGTTGTCGAAGGGGCGTTTGCCTTCGATGCTCGCGAAGGCCGCGGCGAGGTCGTCTTGGTATTTGGAGAAGACCTCGGCCATGTCCCGGTTGATGTTGGGCACCGAGTCGGGGTCGAGGCGCGGCGGCGGCACCGAACCGGCATCGGGCCGGGGATTGGGCACGTCGGGATCGGGGCGCGGCGCGGGCGTGGGCTCCGGCTCCGGGCGCGGTGTGGCTCCGGGGTGGGGTTCGGTGCGGGTGCCGGGCGGGGGCGCCTCGTCGATCTTGGGCGGCGGTGCGGTGTCGATGCGGGGCGGGGGCGGGGTGTTGAGGAGGTTGTCGATGTTGTTGCGGAACAGGTTGCGGATCTGGGCGCTGGTGAGGTGGTCCACCCCGAAGGACAGCCCCGCCGAGATCAGACCGGACAGACCCGCGCCCGCGTGGGCCATGTAGGTCATGCGGGTGTCGCGCTTGTCCCGCACACCGGCGTCGATCTGGGCGCGTTGGATGATGGAGTCGGCCGAGGCGAAGAGCTGCTCCATGATCTGGTGGCCGGGGGCGGTGAGCAGGAGCCACCCCAGCAGGCGGCGGATGGCCATGCTGCGGATGTATTTGAAGCCGGGGATCCAGGACAGCGAGGCGCCCATGGTCCAGTAGGCCATGGCGATGCACCAGGCGATCTCGATGAGGAGCTGGATGAGTTCGGCCAGGGCCATCCAGGCCATGTACTCGGCGTTGGCGGCGCCTTTGCGCAGTTCGGCGGCGCTGGTGCGGGCGGTGCGCCCGCCGGCGCCCAGGTAGTCGTTGTCGCCGGTGGTGAACTGGCGGATGGAGTTGTCGTAGTAGTCGGAGGCCCTGCCGCTGAAGTCGGTGCGGACCTTGCGGCGGATGGCGGTGAGCAGGTCGGTCAGCTCGACGGTCAGGGCGCGGTCGACCACGTCTTGGAGTTGGGCCAGGGCGCGCATCGCGGCGGGGTCGGCTGAGGGGATCTCGATGCCCAGGAGGTACTTGATGGTCGTGCGCGCCCATTGGGGCGTGTCGGGACCAAACGGGGGCATG
>NZ_JAJAQC010000082.1 GCF_027604915.1 Streptomonospora mangrovi | reverse complement strand
GCGGCCCGCGCGCGCCCCCGCCCCGCACCCGGGGCGGGGGCCGCCGCGCTCCCGCGCCGGCCGGCGTTGCGGCCCGCCGCCCGACGGTTGCGCGGCCCGGTGAGCGGGTACACACGCGCACATGCTGACGTCGCTCCCCTGGCGCGCGGTCCGCTCCGCGGCGCGCGGACTCCTCTCCGGCGCAGCGTGGCTGTGCCCGCTCGTCCTGCCGCTGGAGGCGGCCATCGCCGCCGGCTCCGCCGGCCCGCGCGCGGCCGGCGCCCGCGTCGACCTCGACCCCGCCCGCGTCGAGGAGCGCTGGGCCGAGCTGATGCGCCGGGAGCTGCCCACCTGGTAGCCGCCCCGCGGCGGTCCCCGGGACACCCCGGCGCGCGCCCGCGCGGCGCGGGCCTATGATGCGGGTCGGCGGGCCGGGCGGTCCGCCGACCCGCCCCGTCCGCACGCGCACCGCCAGGAGGCCGCCGTGGTGTCCGATCCCGAGCTGAAGTACCTGCACCGCTGCGTGGAGCTGGCCACCGAGGCGCTGGAGGACGGCGACGAGCCGTTCGGCTCCGTCCTGGTCGGTCCCGAGGGCACGGTGCTCGCCGAGGACCGCAACCGGGTGGCCGGCGGCGACCACACCCGCCACCCCGAGTTCGAGTTGGCCCGCTGGTCGGCCGCGCACCTGTCCCCGGCCGAGCGCGCCGCCGCCACCGTCTACACCTCCGGCGAGCACTGCCCGATGTGCGCCGCCGCCCACGCCTGGGTGGGCCTGGGCCGCATCGTTTACGTCAGCTCCTCGGCGCAGCTCACCGAGTGGCTGGCCGAGTGGGGGGTGCCCGCACCGCCCGTGCGCCCGCTGCCCGTCAACGAGGTCGCGCCCGGCGTGGTGGTCGAAGGACCCGTACCCGGCCTGGCCGCGCAGGTCCGCGAACTCCAGCGCCGGTTCCACGGCCGCGCCTGACCCCCGCTTCCGCGCGCCAACGCGCTCGGGGTGCCGGCGCCCGCGGGTCAGCCCCCGGCGCGCAGGCCGTCGCGGACCACGGCCACCATGCGCCGCCCCGCCTCGGCGCCCTCCTGGCCGCCCCGGCCCGACAGGCAGCCCACCAGCAGCGCCTGCACCTCGGGGAGGCCGACGTCGCCGCGCACCGCGCCCGCCGCCTGCGCGCGGGACAGCAGCCGGCCCAGGGCGCCCATCACGTCGCGGCCCTCGCCGGCCAGGGTGCTCTTGTCGAACCCGCTGCCCACCAGGGCGTCGGTCAGCCCCCGGTCCAGGGCGCCCTCCTCGACCAGGAACGCGAAGTAGTCGAAGAACGCGGCGCCGGGGTCGTCGGCCGCGGCGAGTTCGTCGGCGCGCGCCACGTAGCGCTCCAGCCGGTCGGCCAGCACCGCCGCGAACAGCGCCTCCTTGGTCGGGAAGTGCCGGCTGACCGTGCCGGTGCCCACCCCCGCCCGCCGCGCGATCTCGTGCACGGGCACCGACAGCCCCTCGGCGGCGAAGACCGCGTTGGCGACCTCCAGGACCCGGGCCCGGTTACGCCGGGCGTCGGCCCGCAGCGGCCGCTCGGCGCCCGGCCGGACCGCTCCCGGTCGGCTCTGGTCGTCCACGCCCGATCCCGCCCTTCTCCACCCACGGCCAAACCGGACACCCGACGCATACGGCTCACAGGAGCCGCTTCGGGCACCGGTCCCCCGATCGTATCCCGGACGGACCGCCGTGATGATCTTGGGCGGAGGGCCGAGGGCGGGGACCCGGCGTCAGAAGGCGCGGCCCTCGTCGTAGGGGCCGATCACCGCCAGCGCCTCGGGGCGGCCCAGCACCTCGGCGGCGACCTCGGCGACGTCGTCGGCGGTGACCGCGTCGAACAGCGCGAGGTCGTCGTCCAGCGAGAAGTGCCGCGGGTAGCCCAGCTCGTGCACGGTCAGCCGGCCCATGCGGGAGTTGCTGCCCTCGGTACCCAGCACCCACGAGCCCTTGATCTGGCCCTTGGCGCGCTCCAACTCCTCGTGAGTGATGCCCGAGGCCGCGGCCTTGGCCAGCTCCTCGCGGCACACCGACAGCACCTCCTCGATCTTGTCGGGCAGGCAGCCCGCGTAGACCTGGAAGACGCCGGTGTCGGCGTAGGAGTTGTGGAACGCCTGCACGGAGTAGGCCAGGCCGCGCTTCTCGCGGACCTCCTGGAACAGCCGGGACGACATCCCGCCGCCCAGCGCCGAACCCAGGACCCGCAGCGCGTACCAGCGCGGGTCGGTGCGCGGCAGCCCCTCGCGCCCCAGGATCAGGTGCGCCTGCTCGGTGTCGCGGGACACCAGGCGCGACCCGGCGTGCACCGCCACCGGCCCGCCGCCGATGCGCGGGCGCGCCGGCCGGGCGTCGCCCGCCGCCGCCGACTGCTCGGCGAAGACCGCCCGGACCTGCTCCACCACGGTGTCGTGGTCGAGGTTGCCGGCCGCCGCCACCACCAGTTCGCCCGGCACGTAGGCGGCGCGGTACTGCTCGAAGATGCGGTCGCGGCTGAGCTTGGCGATGGTCTCGTTGGTGCCCAGGATCGGCCGGCCCAGCGCGGAGTCGCCGTAGACGTGGGCGGCGAACACGTCGTCGATGAGGTCGCCGGGCTCGTCCTCGTTCATGGCGATCTCCTCGAGGATCACGCCGCGCTCGGTCTCGACCTCACCGGGGTCCAGGACGGAGTTGGCCACCATGTCGCCGACCACGTCGATCGCCAGCGGGAGGTCGCGGTCCAGCACCTTGGCGTAGTAGCAGGTGTGCTCCTTGGTGGTGTAGGCGTTGTGGTCGGCGCCCACACTGTCCAGCAGCGCGGAGATCTCCATGGCGTCGCGCCGCCGGGTGCCCTTGAACAGCAGGTGCTCCAGGAAGTGCGCGGCGCCGGCGTGCTCGCCGTCCTCGTCGCGGGAACCGGTGGTGGCCGAGATCCCGAACGCCGCCGAGCGCACCCCCGGCATGGCCTCGGTGACGACGCGCAGTCCCCCCGGCAGGACCGTGCGCCGCACCAGCCCGGAACCGTCACCGGGTTCCAGCAGGGTGATGGTGCTGCCGGGCTCCTGCTCGGCGGCGATGGGCACAGAAGTCATACGGGCCTTCCTCGGTTGCGCGCCACGGTGTCGCGCCGCCGCCCCAGCGGCCCGGCGGGCGGCGCGGGGAAACGACGCGGGGCGGCCGCACCCTTCCGGGTGCGACCGCCCCACCGATCATAGGCGCGGATCAGGTGTTCTCGCTGCGGCTGCGGGTGCGCCGCCGGCGGCGCTGCTCGCCGCCCTCGGCCGGGGCGTCCTCGGCGGGCTCGGCCGCCGGGGCGGAGTCGGCCGCCGCGGGCTCGGCGCCGTTGGACGCCGCGGCCTCGGCCTCGACGACCTCGACCGGCACCAGCGACAGCTTGCCGCGGTCGTCGATCTCGCGGATCTCGACCTGGATCTTCTCGCCGATGCTGATGACGTCGTCGAGGTTCTCGATCCGCTTGCCGCCGTGCAGCTTGCGGATCTGCGAGATGTGCAGCAGGCCGTCCTTGCCCGGCAGCAGGGAGACGAACGCGCCGAAGGCGGTGGTCTTGACGACCGTGCCCAGGTAGCGGTCGCCGACCTCCGGCATGGTCGGGTTGGCGATGCTGTTGATGGTGTCGCGCGCGGCCTCGGCGGAGGGTCCGTCGGTGGCACCGATGTAGATGGTGCCGTCGTCCTCGATCGTGATGTCGGCGCCGGTTTCGTCCTGGATCGAGTTGATCATCTTGCCCTTGGGGCCGATGACCTCGCCGATCTTGTCGACCGGGACCTTCACGGTGAGGATGCGCGGCGCGTGCGGGCTCATCTCGGCCGGGCGCTCGATGGCCTCCTGCATGACGTCCAGGATGGCCAGGCGGGCGCCGCGCGCCTGCTGGAGCGCCTGGGCCAACTGCGAGGCGGGGATGCCGTCGAGCTTGGTGTCGAGCTGGAGCGCGGTGATCAGCTCACGGGTGCCGGCCACCTTGAAGTCCATGTCGCCGAAGGCGTCCTCGGCGCCGAGGATGTCGGTGAGGGTGACGTACTCGTCGCCCTCGCTGACCATGCCCATGGCGATGCCCGAGACCATGTCCTTCAGCGGCACGCCGGCCTGCATCAGCGACATGGTGGAGGCGCAGACCGAGCCCATGGAGGTGGACCCGTTGGAGCCGATCGCCTCGGAGACCTGGCGGATGGCGTAGGGGAACTCCTCGCGCGAGGGCAGCACCGGCAGCAGCGCCCGCTCGGCGAGCGCGCCGTGGCCGATCTCGCGGCGCTTGGGCGAGCCCACGCGGCCGGTCTCGCCGGTGGAGTACGGCGGGAAGTTGTAGTTGTGCATGTAGCGCTTGGTCCGCTCGGGGTTGAGCGTGTCGACCATCTGCTCCATGCGCAGCATGTTCAGCGTGGTGACGCCCAGGATCTGGGTCTCGCCGCGCTCGAACAGGGCCGAGCCGTGCACCCGCGGCAGCACGCCGACCTCGGCGCTGAGCTGGCGGATGTCCTTGGGGCCGCGGCCGTCGATGCGGACCTTGTCGCGCAGGACGCGCTCGCGCATGAGCTTCTTGCTCAGCGCGCGGAAGGCCGCGCTGATCTCCTTCTCGCGGCCCTCGAAGTCCTCGCCGATCTTCTCGGCGGCCAGGGTCTTGACCCGGTCCAGCTCCGACTCGCGCTCCTGCTTGTCGGCGATGGTCAGCGCCTGGGCCAACTGGTCGCGCACGGCGGACTCGACGGCGGCGAAGGCGTCGTCCTCGTAGTCGAGGAAGATCGGGAACTCGGCGACCTCCTTGGCCGCCTGCTCGGCCAGGGCGCTCTGCGCCCGGCACAGCACCTTGATGAACGGCTTGGCCGCCTCAAGGCCCTCGGCCACCGACTGCTCGTTGGGGCCGACCGCGCCCTCGGCCACCAGCTTGAGGGTGTTCACGGTGGACTCGGCCTCGACCATCATGATCGCGACGTCGCCGTCCTCGAGCACCCGGCCGGCCACGACCATGTCGAACGTGGCGCTCTGCAACTCGGTGTGGGTGGGGAACGCGACCCACTGGCCCTCGATCAGCGCGACGCGCACGCCGCCGATCGGGCCGGAGAAGGGCAGCCCCGCGAGCTGGGTGGACATCGAGGCGGCGTTGATCGCCACGACGTCGTAGAGGTGCTCGGGGTGCAGCGCCATGATCGTCTCGACGATCTGGATCTCGTTGCGCAGGCCGCCCTTGAACGACGGGCGCAGCGGGCGGTCGATCAGCCGGCAGGTGAGGATGGCGTCCTCGGAGGGGCGGCCCTCGCGGCGGAAGAACGAGCCGGGGATGCGCCCCGCGGCGTACATGCGCTCCTCGACGTCCACGGTGAGCGGGAAGAAGTCGAGGTTCTCCTTGGGCCGCTTGGAGGCCGTGGTCGCCGAGAGGACCATGGTCTCGCCGTCGAGGTAGGCGACGGCCGAGCCGGCGGCCTGCTTGGCGAGGCGGCCGGTCTCGAAGCGGATGGTACGGGTGCCGAAGGTGCCGTTGTCGATCACGGCTTCGGCGGAATACGCGCCCTCCATGGGCGTCCTCCTACTAACACGGGAACAGGTGTGTCGGTGTGCCCCGCGTCCGTGCCCCGGAGGGTTCGTCGAGTCGCGGCGGCCGGCGGTGCCCGACGGGCGGGCGCCGCGGGCCGCTTACGGCCGGCCATCGATCGAAGCCCGCGGCGCGCCCGGAAGGGGGCGGGCCGGAGGCCACTACCGAGGACCGGCCTCGACGCGGCAGCCGAGGTGGGAGCGCGGGAGCGCTTGGTTGTCAGTCGCGGTATTCGGTTGTGGGGCGGCCGCCGCCGGAGGCAGGCCAAGGGCACGGCCGACACTGCGGACGATACCCGCCGGCCATGACAGCGGCGGTCACCACCACACTACTAAGAAAGGGAGTGGCCGTGGCCACTCCCCCGGGTCGGCGTGCCTAGCGGCGCAGGCCCAGGCGACGGATGAGGTCGCGGTAGCGCTCGACGTCCTGGTTCTGGACGTACTTGAGCAGGCGGCGCCGGCGGCCGACCATCAGCAGCAGCCCGCGGCGGCTGTGGTGGTCGTGCTTGTGGGTCTTGAGGTGCTCGGTCAGCTCGGTGATGCGGTGCGTGAGCAGCGCGACCTGGACCTCGGGGGAGCCGGTGTCACCCTCCTGGGTGGCGTACTCGGCGATGATCTTCTGCTTGGTGGCGGTGTCGATCGACACAACGCTCCTTCTCGGTATCGGTACGCAGACATCAACACGCCCGCACTCTGGGGGCGGTGTGCGCCCCGCGGGTGGGGTCCGGTGACCACGCGTACGAACAGTCACCGTTTGGCGGACCGGGGGAAACCCCCGCGTGGACTCAGCGGGTACCGCGCCCCGGTCGCCTTCGCCCGGCGGGTCTCCGGCGGGCAGCACTGCGCGGCTCGTCAACAGGCTCCGGCCAGTCTACAGGAGTTTTCCCCGGCCCGTCGCGCCCTGGGCCGCACCGCCCCCCGCGGGCACCGACTCAGGCCGGGTCCTCGGCCGCCAGCTCGCGCGCCCGGTCCACGTCGCGGCCCATCGCCGCGATCAGCTCCTCGACGCTGTCGAACTTGAGCTGGCCCCGGATGCGGTGGGTGAACTCCATGGCCATGGCCCGGCCGTAGAGGTCGAGGTCGTCGCGGTCCAGGGCGTAGCCCTCGACCGTGCGGACCGCGCCCTCGAAGGTGGGGTTGGTGCCCACCGAGATCGCGGCCGGCCACGCGGTCTCGGCCGCCCCCGGCGGGGGGTCCGTCAGCAGCATCCGCCCGGCGTACACGCCGTCGCCGGGCACGGCGGTGCCCGGCGGGCACTCCAGGTTGGCGGTGGGGAACCCCAGCAGCTCGCGCCCGCGCGCGGCGCCGTGGACCACCACGCCCTCGACGCGGTGCGGACGGCCCAGGGCGGCCCGCGCCGCGTCGGCGTCGCCGGCGTCCAGCAGGGCGCGCACGCGGTCCGAGGTCACCGGCTCGGCGCCGCCGACCGCCTCCGCCACCTCCACGGCGAACCCGTGGCGGGCGCCCAGCTCGCGCAGGTCGCCGGGGCTCAGCACGCCGCCGCCGCCCAGGTCGAGGCCGCCGGGGCCCACCGCGACCGCCGCCGCGCCCAGGCGCCCGGTGAGCACCCGCAGCGCGAACGCCTCGGGCTCCGGCGCGGCCGGCTCGGGGATGACCGGCAGCACGCACACCGCCGCCGCGCCGTGGGCGGCCAGCAGCGCGGCGCGCCGGTCGAGCGGGGTGAGCACGGCCGGGGCCGGCCCGCCCCGCGCGGCATCAGGGTGCGGATCGAGGACCACGGCCACCACGGGCAGGTCCAGGGCGCGCGCCCGGTGCGCGGCGGCGGCCAGCACGGCCTGGTGGCCCCGGTGCACGCCGTCGAACACGCCGATCGCCACGACCGACCCGCCCCAGTCGCGGGGCACCTCATCCAGCCCGTGCCACGGCCGCACGTCCAACAGCTCCCCTCCGAGCGCGGTGGGTGGTAGGCGGCCCGGCGCGGCACCTGGCCGCGGGGCCACAGCAACCGTATCGCCCGGCGCCCGGACGCGGCGCGCGGTCGCGGGGTGGCCTCGGGCACGGGGGCGCGGTCGCCCGGGCTGACAGGGCTGGCAGCCGCCCGCGCGGGCGGCCCGCACCCGGTCCGCCCTCCGGGCCAGGCGGCTTCAGCCGGCCGCGAACACCACGATCGGCTTGCTGTAGCCGGGCCGGTCCTCGGCGAGGGCGACGACCGTGCCGTCGGGGGCGAACAGCCCCACCGGGCCGGGGCCCAGCTCGCCGGGCGGGATGCGGTTGCCGTGGGCCACCCGCCGCGCCTCCTCGGCACTGAGCACCCGCACCGGGAAGGCCGCCGCCACCGCCTGGGCCAGGGGCACGGCGGTGAACTCCTCGGCCAACTGCTCCAGGGTGCGCGCCTGCTCCAGCCCGTAGGGGCCCACGCGGGTGCGGCGCAGCGCGGTGAGGTGGCCGCCCACCCCCAGCGCGGCGCCCAGGTCGCGGGCCAGCGCCCGGATGTAGGTGCCGCTGGAGCAGGTGACGGTGGCGTCGACGTCGACGAACACGCCGTCGTCGTCGGCCGTGCGGCGCACGTCGGTGACGGCGAACTCCGAGACGGTCACCGGCCGCGCCTTCAGCGCGACCTCCTCGCCGGCGCGCGCCGACTTGTAGGCCCGCCGCCCGTCGACCTTGATCGCGCTGACCTGCGGCGGGACCTGCTGGATGGTGCCGGTGAGCGCGGCCGCGCCGGCGCGCACCGCCTCCTCGGCCACCCCGGCGGCGTCGGTGCGCACGCCCGGCACGCCCTCGGCGTCGTCGGTGTTGGTGGTCAGGCCCAGCCGGATCGTGGCCGTGTAGACCTTCTCGGTGAGAGTGAGGTGGCCCAGCAGCTTGGTGCCCTTGTTGACGCCCAGCACGAGCACGCCGGTGGCCATGGGGTCGAGCGTGCCGGCGTGGCCCACCTTGCGGGTGCCGGCCAGCCGCCGGGTGCGGGCGACGACGTCGTGGGAGGTCCAGTCGGCGGGCTTGTCGACGATGACGACACCGCTATCGGTCATGCGGGCTCGGGTTTCCTCGTGTGGTGGGGGCGCGGGCCGCGCCGGGCTCGGGTCCCGGCGCGGCGGGAGACGGGACGCGGAGGCTACTCCTCGTCGGTGTCGTCGTCGTCCTCGGCGCGCTCGCGCGGGGTCTTGTAGGGGTCGGGCTCGCCGGCGGGCGTGGCGCCCGAGGCCGCCCGCGCCACCTCGGCGTCGGACTGGCGCGCCTGGGCCAGCAGCGACTCGATGTGCTGGGCGTTCTGCTGCACCTCGTCGCTCTGGAAGGTCAGGCTGGGGGTGTGCCGCAGCCCGGTCTGGCGGCCGACCTCGGAGCGGATGATGCCCTTGGCGCTCTCCAGCGCGGCGGCGGTGCCGGCCTTCTCCTCGTCGGAGCCGAAGACCGTGTAGAACACCGTGGCCTCGCGCAGGTCGTTGGTGAGCCGCGCGTCGGTCACGGTGACGAACCCCAGGCGCGGGTCCTTGACCCGGCGCTCCAGCATCTCGGCCACGATCCGCTGGATGCGGTCGGCGAGTTTGCGCGCACGTGCGGCGTCAACCATCTCAGTCTTCCTCTGCGCTGAAGAGCCGCTGCCTCGCGGAGAGCAGCTCGATCTCGGGGCGTCCCGCGACCAGCCGCTCGCACGCGTCCATGACCTGGGTGCAGTGCGCGGCCGTGGAGGCCACCACCGCCACCCCGATCTCGGAGCGGCGGTAGAGGTCCTGGTCGCCGGTCTCGGCCACCGAGGCGCCGAACTTTCGCTGGAGTTCGGCCACGATGGGCCGCACGACCGAGCGCTTCTGCTTGAGGGAGCGGACGTCGCCGAGCAGGAGGTCCAGTGTGAGGGCTCCAACGAACATGCGCCCACCCCGTGTGCCGCTCGCCGCGGATCGCGGTTCAGATGTCATCGTCGGGCCGCATGACGGAGCGGCCGGGCCGGTGGTGCCGGTGGAAGGCGGTGGCGCCCCCGCCCGTGCGGGCCGGGGCGCCACCGGTGTTCTAGCGCGGGTCAGTCACGCGGCTTCTCGCGCATCTCGTAGGTCTCGATCGTGTCGCCGATCCGGACGTCGTTGTAGCCGATGCCGATACCGCACTCGAAGCCCTCGCGGACCTCGGTGGCGTCGTCCTTGAACCTCCGCAGGGACTCCACCGTGAGGTTCTCGCTGATGACGATCCCCTCGCGGATGAGCCGCGCCTTGGAGTTGCGGCGGATGGTACCGCCGCGGACGATCGAGCCGGCGACGTTGCCGATCCGCGGGACCTTGAAGACCTCGCGGATCTCGGCCGACCCGAGCTGGACCTCCTCGAAGATGGGCTTGAGGAGCCCCTTCACGGCGGCCTCGACCTCGTCGATCGCCTGGTAGATGACCGAGTAGTAGCGGATGTCGACACCCATGCGGTCGGCGAGTTCGCTGTTCTTGCCCTCGGGGCGGACGTTGAACCCGATGATGATCGCACCGGCCGAGGAGGCCAGGTTGATGTCGTTCTGCGTGATGGCGCCGACGCCGCGCCCGATGACGCGGATGTCGACCTCCTCGCCTCCGGCGTCGATCTTGAGCAGCGACTCCTCAAGGGCCTCGACCGAACCGGACATGTCGCCCTTGATGAGCAGCAGCAGCTCGTTGCGCTCGCCTTCGGCCAGCGCGTCCTTCCAGGTCTCGATCGTGACCCGGCGGGTGGAGCGGCTCTGCTGGGCGAAGCGCTCGCGCGCCTCGCGCTGCTGGGCGATCTGGCGGGCCACCCGGTCGTCCTTGACGACCAGGAAGCTGTCGCCGGCGCTGGGGACGTTGGTGAGACCCAGCACCTGGACCGGCCGCGACGGCTCGGCGCTCTGGACGTTCTGGCCGTGCTCGTCGAGCATGGCGCGGACGCGTCCGTAGGCGTCGCCGCAGACGATGGAGTCGCCCACGTTGAGCGTGCCCCGCTGCACCAGGACCGTGGCCATGGAACCGCGGCCGCGGTCGAGGTAGGCCTCGATCGCGAGCCCCTGGGCGTCCATGTCGGGGTTGGCCCGCAGGTCCAGCGCGGCGTCGGAGGTCAGCACGATGGCCTCGAGGAGCTGCTCGATGCCGTCGCCCCGCAGCGCGGAGATGTCCACGAACTGGACGTCGCCGCCGTACTCCTCGGTGACCACGCCGTACTCGGTGAGCTGGGCGCGCACCCGCTGGGGGTCGGCGCCTTCGACGTCGATCTTGTTGACCGCCACCACGATCGGCACGTTGGCCGCCTTGGCGTGGTCGATGGCCTCGGCCGTCTGCGGCTTCACGCCGTCGTCGGCCGCGACCACCAGGACCGCGATGTCGGTGGCCTGGGCACCGCGCGCACGCATGGCGGTGAACGCCTCGTGACCCGGGGTGTCGATGAAGGTGATCTTGCGCTCTTCACCGTCGACCTCGGTGGCCACCTGGTAGGCACCGATGTGCTGCGTGATGCCGCCGGCCTCGCCGCCGGCCACGTTGGACTTGCGGATGGTGTCCAGCAGGCGGGTCTTACCGTGGTCGACGTGGCCCATGACGGTGACCACCGGCGGGCGGGGACGCAGGTCCTCGTCGGTGCCGGTGTCCTCGCCGAACTCGATGGAGAAGGACTCCAGGAGTTCGCGGTCCTCGTCCTCGGGGCTGACGATCTCGACGGCGTACTTCAACTCCTCGCCGAGGAGCTGGAGGGTTTCGTCGGGCAGCGACTGGGTGGCGGTCACCATCTCGCCCAGGTGCAGCATGACCTGCACCAGGGACGCGGGGTTGACGTCGATCTTGTCGCCGAAGTCCGACAGCGAGGCGCCGCGCGACAGCCGGATGGTCTGGCCGTTGCCGCTGGGCACCTTGACGCCGCCGAAGGACGGCGCCTGCATGTCGTTGAACTCTTGGCGCCGCTGCTTCTTGGACTTGCGCTGACGGCCCGGACGCCCGCCGGGACGGCCGAACGCGCCGGCCGTTCCGCCGCCGCGACCGCGACCGCCGCCGCCCGGACGGCCGGCGAACCCGCCGCCGCCACCGGGACGGCCACCGCCGCCGCCGCTGCCGGGACGCGGACCGGCACCCGCCGGGGCGCCGCCGCGACCGCCCGCCGGACGACCGCCGCCGGCACCGCGGCCACCGCCGCCGGGACCGCCGCGACCGCCGCCGCCACCCGGAGCCGGGCGCGAGGAGGGCATGTTCATGGGGCTGGGACGGGGACCGCCGGGACGCGGGCCCATGCCGGCCGGGCTGGGGCGCGGACCGCCCGCACCGGGGCCGCCGCCGGGACGCGGGGCCTGCGGACGCGGGCCGCCGGGACGCGGCGGACCGCTGCGCTCGCCGCCGCCCGGACGCGGACCGCCGGGGCCGCCGCCCTGGCCGGCGCCGCCCTGGCCGCCCTGCGGGCCGCCGGGCCGGGGGCCGGGACGCGGCGCGGGCTTGGCGCCCATGCCGGTGGCCGTGGACGCGAACGGGTTGTTGCCCGGGCGCGGACCCGCGGGGCGCGGGCCGGGACGCGGGGCGGAGCGGCCGCCCTCGGCCGCGGGGCGCTCAGGCCGCTCGGCGCGCTCGGGACGCCCGCCCGGCCTGGCACCGGGCTTGCTGTCGGGCTTGTCGGGCTTGCCGGCCGGGCGCGGGCCGGGCCGGGGGCCCGGACGCGGCGCGCCCGCCTTGGCCGGCGGGGAGCCGGCGCCCGGACGGGCGCCTGCCTGGCCGGACTGACCGGACTGGCCGGCCGGGCTCGGCTGGCCGCCGCCCTGGCCGGAATCGCTTCGGGGGCCGGGCTTGGGACCCGGCTTGGGGGCCGAGGGCCGCGCGGCGGAGCCGTTCGCGGTCTCAGCGGGGCCCGCAGGAGCCTGCGGGCGGGGGCGCGGCTTGCGCTCGCCGCCGCCGCGGGAGTCGCCGGAACCGTTGTTGAAGGCTTCCTTGAGCCGACGCACGACTGGAGCCTCGATGGTCGAGGACGCCGACCGAACGAATTCACCCATCTCGTTGAGCTTGGCCAGCACGGCCTTGCTCTCTACTCCGAACTCCTTGGCGAGTTCGTATACCCGGACCTTCGCCACTGCTCTCCTCTACTCGGTCCGGGACATGGGCTTGTTCCGGACCGTCGCTAACTTGACGTACTCATCGCTGCGTACTCATCGAGCGCTCATCGCAATCTCGACCCGCTTCCTCGTCGTTACACAACAATGGGTTGGCCACTTCGGCATGCCGACATGGCAAGACCCGCCGACCCTACGGTGTACAACCGCCGGGGTGGCGTGATCATTCCAACCCTATCTGGAACCCGGTGCCGCGCCAACGCGATTACGCGTCGGCGAAGTAGGCGTCGACACCGGAGGTGTCGAGTCCTTCAGCGGTCCGGAAGGCCCGCGGGAGGACGCGCCGCCGCTTCGCCGCCTCCCAGCAGCGGGAGTCGGCGTGCAGGTAGGCGCCGCGGCCGGGGGCGCGCCTGGCGGGATCCGGCGTGACAACGCCGGAGAGGTTCGCCAACCGCACCAGATCGGACTGAGCCGCCCGCGACCGGCACCCCACGCACGTACGGACGGGCCGGGCGCGGTCGCGAGCCTCCAGTCTAGCGCGTTGGGGCATCGGGCTGCCCGGAGGGCCGGTCGGGGCCGCCCTCGGGGGCGGAGCCGGCCGGGGCCTCCTCCTGCTCGGCGGGCTCGGCGTCGGAGCGGATGTCGATCCGCCAGCCGGTGAGCCGGGCCGCGAGGCGGGCGTTCTGCCCCTCCTTGCCGATGGCCAGGGACTGCTGGTAGTCGGGCACGGTGACGCGGGCGACCTTGCCGGCGCGGTCCAGCACCTCGACGCGGGTGACCCGGGCCGGCGACAGCGCGTTGCCGACGAACACGGCGGGGTCCTCGGAGTAGTCGACGATGTCGATCTTCTCGCCGTTCAACTCCGCCATGACGTTGCGCACGCGGCTGCCCAGCGGGCCGATGCAGGCGCCTTTGGCGTTGACGCCCGACTTGTTGGACTTCACCGCCATCTTGGTGCGGTGCCCGGCCTCGCGGGCGATGGCCGCGATCTCGACGGTGCCGTCGGCGATCTCGGGGACCTCCAGCTCGAACAGCTTGCGCACCAGGTTGGGGTGGGTGCGCGACAGCGTCACCGAGGGGCCGCGGTGGCCCTTGCGGACCTGCACCACATAGGCGCGCAGCCGCTCGCCGTGGGTGTAGGGCTCGCCGGGGACCTGCTCCTGGGGCGGCAGGATGGCCTCGATCTTGCCGAGGTCGACCAGCACGTTGCGGGGGTCCTTGCCCTGCTGGATGAGGCCCGAGACGATCTCGGACTCGCGCCCGGCGAACTCGCCCAGGGTCAGCTCGTCCTCAGCGTCGCGCAGCCGCTGGAGGATCACCTGCTTGGCGGTCGAGGTGGCGATCCGGCCGAACCCCGAGGGCGTGGCGTCGTACTCGCGCACGACGGTGCCGTCGTCGTCGGTCTCGGCGGCCCAGACGGTGACGTGGCCGGTGGCGCGGTCGAGTTCGACCCGCGCGGCGGACTCGGTGCCCTCCTGGCGGTGGTAGGCGATCAGCAGGGCGTCCTCGATCGCCTTGACGACGAGGTCCACCGAGATGTCCTTCTCGCGCTCCAGACTGCGCAGGACACTCATATCGATATCCACGGGGCTCCCCCTCTAGTCCGCCGCGTCGTCGCCGGTTTCGCGGCGGAATTCCACCTGGACCTTTGCGCGCCGCAGGTCAGAATAGCCGTAGCGGTGATCCCGGCCGTCGACCTCCAGGGTGACGCCGTCGTCGTCGGCGTCCCTGACCCGGCCCTGGACCTCGGCGCCCTCGGCGGTGACGGCGCGGACCAGCCGGCCGCGCGAGCGCCGCCAGTGGCGGGGCAGGGTCAGCGGGCGGTCGACCCCCGGCGAGGTGACCTCCAAGACGTAGGGGGCCTTGCCCATGGCCTCGGAGGAGTCCAGGGCGGTCGAGATCTCCTGGCTGACCTCGCCGACGGCGTCGAGGTCGACGCCGTTGTCGGAGTCCACCACGACCCGCAGCAGCCGGCGCTTGCCGGCCGGGGTGACCTCGATCGACTCCAACTCCAGCCCGGCCTCGGTCAGGAGGGGCGTCAGCAGCGCGGCGAGACGTTCGTGGCGGGCCTGCGCGCCCATCAGTGGTCCTCCTCGGCGAATTCCGCCCCTCGGACACGGGAATCCGGGGCGGTCCTGCTTGAACGGTTCGAGTTCCGCGCGTCAGGCGACGCCGGTGTGCAGTCAAGGGTATCCACAGTCGCCGGTGATCAGCGCCGCGCGTCGCGCCCGCCCCCTCGGGGGCGGCGCCGGGGGGCCGGTGCGGGCGGCCCGGTGGCCCGCGCCGCGACGCGCGGGTGTACACACCCCCCGCACACGCGCGAAACGGGCGCCGATCATGGAAGGATGGGGGCGATCCGCGCCGCGGTGTCCGGCATGTCGCCCGGCCCGGCGCGGTCCGGCGCTGCCGAGGGCCGCCCGCCCGGCCCGGTGCGCGCCCTTGCACGGCGCACGGTGTCGCCCCTCAGGGGCCTTGGACTGAGGAGGAGAGGGTGGGCAGCAGCGGCGCGGTCACCCGCCGCACGGTCGTCGTCGGAGCGCTGGCCGGTGTGGCCGCGACCGCCCTGGCCGGGTGCCAGGGGCCGCGGTGGTACCCCAGCGACATCAGCCCCGACGAGTACGTGCTGCGCTCCGTGATCACCGAGAAGGAGCGCATGATCGCCCGCTACGAGGCCACCGTGGCGGCCGGCGACGGCCCCATGGACCTGCTGGAGCGGCTGCTCGACGACCACCGCGCCCACGTCGAGGCGCTGCGCGTGCGGCTGCCCGAGGAGCCCGGCCGCACGCCCGAGGACTCCGCGCCCTCGCCCGGCCCCAGCCCCGAACCCGTGCCCGAGACCCCCCTGGGGGTGGGCGAGCTGCGGGTGGCCGAGCAGAGCGCGGCGGAGTCGCGGGGCCGCCAGGTGGAGCGGCTGACCGACTCCGGGCTGGCGCAACTGCTCGCCGCCGTCGGCGCCTGCGAGGCCGGCCACACCCGACTCCTCGCGGAGGCACGATGACCGCCGGCCCCCAGGACGCCGAGGAGTTCGACACCGCCCAGGCGCTGCAACGCGCGCTGCGGGCCGAGCACGCCGCCGTCTACGCCTACGCCTACATCGGCGCGCGCTCCCGCGACGAGGACCGGCGGCTGCTGTGCTACGAGTACCTGGACGCCCATCGGGGCCGGCGCGACACCCTCAAGGAGGAGCTGCGCGAGCGCGACGCCGTGCCGGCGGCGGGCGAGAGCTCCTACGCGCTGCCCGACTCCGACAGCGGCGAGGCGCTGGCCGACTACGCCGTCGACGTTGAGGACCAGACCGCCGAGGCGTACCTGGAGCTGGCCGCCGCGCCCGACTCCGCGCTGCGCGAGCTGGCGCTGCGCTCGCTCCAGGAGGCCACCCTGCGGGCCATGGAGTGGGGCGCGGACCTGCCGGTGTTCCCCGGGTTCCCCGGGGGGTCACCGCCCGCGCCCGACGGCGGCTGAGGCCGCGGGCGGGCGCGGGGCGACCGCGCGGGGGCCGGCCGCCGCGGGCTCCGCCGCCGCACCCGGCCCCCGCCGGGCTCAGCCGCCGGCGACGGCCGCGGCCACCCGCTCCACGGCGGCCTCCAGCGGGATCTCGGCGCGCTCGCCGGTGGCGCGGTCGCGCAGCTCCACGACCCCCTGGTCCAGGCCCTTGCCGACGATGAGCGCGGTGGGCACGCCCAGCAGCTCGGCGTCGGTGAACTTCACGCCCGGCGAGACGCCCTTGCGGTCGTCCACCAGCACGCGCACCCCGCGCGCCTCCAGCTCGCCGGCGATGCGCAGGGCGACCTCGTTCTGCTCGCCCTTGCCGGTGCCCACGACGTGGACGTCGGCGGGCGCGATCTCGCGCGGCCAGACGATGCCCTTGTCGTCGTGGGACTGCTCGACGATGGCGGCCACGACGCGGGAGACGCCGATGCCGTAGGAGCCCATGGTGACGCGCCGGGGCTTGCCGTCGGGGCCGAGCGCGTCCAGCTCGAAGGCGTTGGCGAACTTGCGGCCGAGCTGGAAGATGTGGCCGATCTCGATGCCGCGCGCGGTGTAGAGGGTGCCCCGGCCGTCGGGCGAGGGGTCGCCCTCGCGGACCTCGGCGGCCTCGATGGTGCCGTCGGGCACGAAGTCGCGCCCGCACACCAGGTTCATCACGTGGTGGTCGGCCTTGTCGGCGCCGGTGATCCAGGCGGTGCCCTCGACCACGCGGGGGTCCACGTAGTAGCGCAGCTTGTTGTGCAGCAGCGCGTTGGGGCCGACGTAGCCCTTGACGAGGAAGGGGTTGGCGGCGAAGTCGGCCTCGTCCAGCAGGGCGACCTCGGAGGGGTGCAGCACCGCCTCCAGCCGCTTCATGTCGACCTCGCGGTCGCCGGGCAGGCCGATGCCCATGACCTCCCAGTCGGCGGCGCCGGGGGCGCGGGTCTTGACCAGGACGTTCTTGAGGGTGTCGGCGGCGGTGAAGGTGCGGCCCAGGCCGGCGGCGTTGAAGAAGTCGACCAGGGTCTCGATGGTGGGGGTGTCGGGGGTGTGGTGCACCTGCGCCTGGGGCTGCCCCTCGATCGGCAGGGCGGGGGGCGCGGGGGTGCGCACGGCCTCGACGTTGGCGGCGTAGTCGGACTCCGTGCTGCGTACGAAGGTGTCCTCGCCGGTGGGGGTCTCGGCCAGGAACTCCTCGGAGGCCGAGCCGCCCATGGCGCCCGACATGGCCGAGACGATGACGTACCTGAGGCCGAGGCGGTCGAAGGCGCGGATGTAGGCGGAGCGGTGCAGGTCGTAGGAGCGCTGGAGGCCGTCGTCGTCGATGTCGAAGGAGTAGGAGTCCTTCATGTGGAACTCGCGGCCGCGCAGCACCCCGGCCCGGGGGCGGGCCTCGTCGCGGAACTTCTCCTGGATCTGGTACAGGATGACCGGGAAGTCCTTGTAGGAGGAGTACTCGCCCTTCACCAGCAGGGTGAACAGCTCCTCGTGGGTGGGGCCGAGCAGGTAGTCGGCGCCCTTGCGGTCCTTGAGCCGGAAGATGGTGTCGCCGTACTCGGTCCAGCGCCCCGACGCGTCGTAGTACTCGCGGGGCAGCAGCGCGGGCAGCAGGACCTCCTGCCCGCCGATGCGGTTCATCTCCTCGCGGATCACCCCGGCGACGTTGTCCAGCACGATCTTGCCGAGCGGCATCCAGGTGTACACGCCGGGGGCGGCGCGGCGCACGTACCCGCCGCGCACCATCAGCTTGTGGCTCGGCACCTCGGCGTCCGCCGGGTCCTCGCGCAGGGTGCGCAGGAACAGGGTCGACATCCGCAGCACGGCCGCTCCTTAACGACAGTCAGGTCTGCTCCGCGCGGCGCACACGATCGTCCGCGGGAGGATACGCCCGCCCCAGGGGGCGGCGCGCGGGAGGAGTTCCAGGCTAGCGCCCGCCGCGCCCGGCCGGGTACGTCGCGGGAGGCGGCGGGCGGGAGCGGGGCGCGGGTCGTGGGAGCGGCGGCGCGCCGCCGCCGCGCGCTGGACTCCGGGGGCGCCCGCGCAGCAGGATGGCGGGGACCCGGCCGCCCGGCGCGCCGGGCCGGACCCGCGACGGAGACGAAACGGCAGGGGGACGCCCACCATGCGGATGCGAACCATCGGCGACCACACGGTCAGCGCCATCGGGCTGGGCGCCATGCCGCTGTCGGTGGCCGGACGCCCCGACCGCGGCCGCGCCCTCGCCACCGTGCACGCCGCCCTGGACGCCGGGGTGACGCTCATCGACACCGCCGACGCCTACCACCCCGGCGGCGGGGCCGGCCACAACGAGGAGCTGGTCGCCGAGGCCCTGGCCGCCTACGGCGGCGACACCTCCGGGGTGCTGGTGGCCACCAAGGGCGGCCACGTGCGGCCCGAGGACGGGTCCTGGACCCTCGACGGGCGCCCGGAGCACCTGAAGCGGGCGTGTGAGGACTCCCTGCGCCGGCTGGGGACCGACGCGATCGGCCTCTACCAGTTCCACCGGCCCGACCCCGAGGTCCCCTTCGCGGACTCGGTGGGGGCGCTGCGCGACCTGCTGGACGAGGGCAAGATCCGGATGGCGGGGATCTCCAACGCCGACCCCGCCCAGATCCGCACCGCCAACGAGGTGCTGGGCGGGCGGCTGGCCTCGGTGCAGAACGAGTTCTCGCTGCGGTTCCGCTCCAGCGAGCCGGAGCTGGAGCTGTGCGCCGAACTGGGGATCGCGTTCCTGCCGTGGTCGCCGCTGGGCGGCGCGCGCGAGGCGGCCGGGCTGGCGGGCTCGCGGAACGCGTTCGCGCGCATCGCCGCCGAGCGCGGGGTGAGCCCGCAGCGGCTGTGCCTGGCGTGGATGCTGGCCAAGGCGCCGGTGGTGGTGCCGATCCCGGGGGCCACGCGGCCCGAGACCATCGCCGACAGCGCCCGGGCCGCCGACCTGGAGTTGAGCGCCGAGGAGCTGGCCGAGCTGGACCGCGCCTGACCCGGGTGCCCGCCCCGGCGCGGCCGGCGCCGCCGGGGCGGGCACCCGGGCCGGGGCGCGCGGGTCCGCCCGGTGCCCGGGTGGCCCTACCGTGGAGACCGCAGACGGAACCGGCGGCGGCGAGGCGGGGCACATGGCGGTGTGGGGCGGGAGACCGGCGGTGCCCGAGGTGGAGCTGCTGCGCGACGCCGACCGGCCCGACTCCTGGCTGCTGCTGGTCGACGGCACCCCCCAGTCGCACGTGGACCTGTCCGACCCCGCCTACCTCGACTTCGAGTACGTGCGCCGTATCGGCCACGTCATCGACCTGCTGGCGCCGCCGCGCGCGCCGATCCGCGCCCTGCACCTGGGCGCGGGCGCGCTGACCCTGGCCCGCTACGTCGCCGCCACCCGGCCCGGCTCGCGCCAGCGCGCGGTCGACAACAACGAGCGGCTGGTGGCGCTGGTGCGCGAGTCGCTGCCCTGGGACCGCCGCGCCGACCTGCGGGTGGGGGTGGGCGACGCCCGCGCGTGGCTGGCCGAGCGGCGCGCGGGCAGCGCCGACCTGGTGGTGTGCGACGTGTTCGCCGGCGCGCGCACCCCGGCGGCGCTGACCTCCACCGAGTTCTTCGCCGACGTGGCGCGGGTGCTGGCGCCGGGCGGGGTGTGCGCGGCCAACGTCGGCGACGGCCGGCGGCTGGCGCACGTGCGCGCCCAAGCGGTGACGCTGGCGGAGGTGTTCGCCCACGTGGTGCTGATCGCCGCGCCGGGCGTGCTGCGGGGGCGGCGGTTCGGCAACTTCGTGCTGCTGGGCTCGGACCGCCCGCTGCCGGTGGCGGAGCTGACCACCCGCGCCCACCGCGACCCCGACATGGCGCGGGTGCTGGCCGGTGAGGTGCTGGAGCGGTTCACCGCCGGCGCCGCGCCGGTGCGCGACGCCACGGCGAAGGACTCCCCCGCCCCGCCCGACGACGCGTTCGCGCGCTGAGCGCGGCCCGCGCCGGGGCCGGCCCGGCGGGGCCGGAGGGGTCGGCGGGACCGGTCAGTCGGGCAGCTCGTGGTCGAGCAGGAACGAGAACTCCGGGCTCTGCCGGATGCCCACGCCGCCGCCGGGGTCGGCCTGGGTGCTCATGCCGGTGACCCGTCCGCCGCGCCACCAGATCATCTGGTCGGTCACCGGGTCGCCGTCCTCGCGCAGGCTCTGGAAGGTGTTGTAGATGAACGGCAGCAGCGAGGCCGACCGCTTGCTGCGCAGCACCGCGAAGATCATGGTGTTGGGCGAGGGCAGCATCACCACGGCGCCGTAGGGCATCGGCTCGCGCACGACGTCGACCAGCCGCATGACGTGGGCCGAGCCCGGCCAGCTCTGGCCGATCAGCACCTGCACGGGGGTGTCGGCGTTGGGCGCGCTGGTGGGGAACGACTTGAGGTCGTAGTGCTCGTAGGCGAGGTTGTGCAGGGCGGCGAACCACACGTCCTGCTTGGTCAGCCCCCACTGCTGGGTGTGGCGGACGTCCAGCACCGCCGCCTCGTAGTTGGCGGGGTTGGTGCGGTAGCACAGCAGCGCGGTCAACTGGGGGTTGATGGAGTACGCCAGCTTGTCCGTGCCCAGGGCCGAGGGGTCGCCGGTGAGGATCACCCGCAGGTTGGGCTGCACCGCCGGGAAGGGCTGGCTCAGCAGCCAGCGGTGCACGTCGGTGGGCGGCGGCCCGGACGGGGGCTGGGGCGGTCCGTAGGGCGGGTGACTCATGGGCGGATCCGGTGGCTTCCGACGGGGGTGGCGGGCCGGCCGCGCGGCGGCCGGCGTCGGTCGTGGGGACTCGACGGACTTCTGACGCAGTATCCCACCGCCCGGTTCACCCCGTCCGCACCGGCCGGTGCGGCCTGGGTCTCACGCCGCCGGCTGCCCGGGCGTCCCCCAGCGCGCGCGGGCGCGGGTGACGTAGGCGGTGTTGGCGGCGGCCGCGGCGGCGAAGACGCCGGCGGCCAGGGGGTGGCCGGTGGCCAGCAGGCCCAGCGCGGCCGCGCCGAACACCAGCGCCTTGACCACGAGCACGCCGCCGGTGGGCAGCGGCACCCGGGCGCGGGGCGCGGCGAACAGGCTCCACACGCCCACGGCGGCGCCCAGGGCGGCCGCGCCGGTGAGCCAGTTCAGCGGGGCGGCGACGGGCGCCGACCATCCCCAGTAGCCGATGGCGCCCCAGGCGACGAGTTCGAGGACGAACGCCAGCCCCTCGTTGGCCACCAGCAGGGCGCGTGCCCACCCCGGCGGGCCGGCCGGGACCGCCGGGCTGTCGGACTCCATGGCGTCTCCCCTGCTCGGTGGTGGCGGGGAGGGCGGCGCGTGGCCGCGGTCCCGTTCGGCTCGGATCCTAGCCGCGCGGTGCCGGGCGCACCACACCGGCCCGCACCGCACCCACCCGCGCGGCCCCCACCTGGGCGGTCGGGTGGGGGGTCGGCTAGGCTCGCACCCATGCAGCACCAGACGCGACGCTTCGTCACTCCCCCGCCCCGCGCCTAGGTCCTGTTTTTTGAAAGGTCTGCGGGGCGGGCTGGTCTTCGGTAATCCTTGGGATTCATGGTCCGACGCCATGAACTCACCGACGCCGAGTGGGACCTGCTCGCCCCGCTCATGCCCGCCCAC
>NZ_JAJAQC010000081.1 GCF_027604915.1 Streptomonospora mangrovi | reverse complement strand
GCGCGGCGCGGCCCGTCTCCGTCCACCTCCGTCCACCGCCCACAGGGGGCGGCAGGGGCGGTGGGCACGGCGGCGGGCCGCGCCGCCTCAGTCGTCGGTGAAGGGCGCCGGCGTGAACTCCACCCGGTCCTCGGGCGCCAGGCGCAGGTCGGGCCCGGTCAGCGTGCGCGGGGTGCGCACCAGCACGTTGTAGTGGTTGGGGAAGTGGCAGGCGTCGAACCCCAGCACGGTGCCGACCGTGCGGCCGTTGACCCGCAGTTCGTCGCCGCGGTCGATCACGCCCGCCCGGTCGATCTCGGCGAAGCCGAGGAACCCCACCCGGTCGATCCGGGCGCCCGGCGCGGTGTCGGTGTGGTCGGTGGTGACCAGTTCGTGGACCTCGCCCGCCCGCACGCACCGGCTGGCGAACGGCTCCAGGGACATCCCCCGGTCGCTCCGGCGGTGCACCAGCACCTTGACCACGGTGGCGGCCACCGTCCGCTTGGCCCCATCCTCGCCGTTCACGCGCGCCCCTCCGCCCCGGCCGAGACGCCGTCCGGCGCGCCGGACGGTGCCGGCCGCTCCGCGCGGTAGGCCGCCTCCACCAGCGCCAGGGCCGCCACACCGCCGTCACGGGCCGTCGGCGCGCGCCCGCGCACCCGGTCCTCGAAGTCGGCCACGATCGCGGCGTACTCGTGCCACAGGGAGTCCTTGAACCCGGGATGGCCGGCGAGCATGTCGGCGGAGTCGGTCCCGCCGTCGGCCAGCCGCACCCGCACGTCCTTGAGTTCGCCCCGGTAGGCCCAGTCCAGCTCCACAACCGCCTCGGCGCCGCCGGCCGCGGTCAAGCGCACCCCCGCCCGGCGGTCGAGGCCGGCGGGGTCGCGCGCGATGCGCGCGTCGGCCACCTCGACCTCGCCCAGCAGCAGCCGCACCAGGTCGAAGGCGTTGGGGCCGTTGTCGGCGACGCAGCCGCCCCCGCACCGCGCCGGGTCGAGGTACCAGGCGTCGCCGCCGATGTGGTCCTCGATCCGCTCCAGGTAGCGCACGGTGAGGCCGGTGACGGGCGCGCGCCCCGCGAGGCGGCCGGCCAGCGCCGCCACGGCGGTGTTGTAGCGGCGGTGGAACGCGGTGAGCAGCGGCACCCCGTTCCGCTCGGCCGCCGCCGCCAGCGTGCGGGCGTCGGCCAGGTCGGTGGCCAGCGGCTTCTCCACGCACACCGCGAGGCCCGCCGCCACCGCGTCGCCGGCGATGCCCGCGTGCAGGTGGTTGGGCGCGGCCACCACCACCGCGTCCAGGCCCCCGGCGGCGATCAGGTCGCGGTGGTCGCGGTGGCAGGGCACGGTGCCGGCGAAGGGCGCCAGCGCCTCGGGCGAGGGGTCGCACACGGCCGCCAGCCGCACCGAGGGGCGCTCCCGCAGCGCGCGCAGGTAGAACCGCGAGATCGCGCCCAGGCCGACCACCCCCACGCGCAGCGGCGCCGCCATCACATGCCCCCGATCACGGCGGGCGGGACGGTGCCGGCGGCCTCGGCCGCCGCGGCGAGTTCGCGGTAGACCGCCTCGGCCAGCGGCACCCCGCCCCGGCGGTGCGCGGCGGCGCGCTCGGCCTCGTGCCAGCCGGGGTAGCGCACCGGCGCCCCCGGGTCGGCCGGCGGGCAGGCCAGGACCTCGGCGAACATGGTGGCGGCGTCGGCGGCGAAGCCCGGCCGCAGCGCCTCGGGCGCCAGCGCCGCCGCCAAAAACCCGATGTCGTCGTCGGCGGGCGCGGCGGGCGCGCCGCCGCCCGCGCCGGGGGAGTCGGGCCAGGGGCCCAGGCCCGCGCCCGGCACCAGGGCGGCCAGCACCTCCACCGCCAGGCCCAACCCGAAGCCCTTGTAGGCGCCGTCGCCCTGGCCCAGCCAGCGCAGGTGCGCCTCGCCCCGGTCGAAGGCGGCGGGGTCGGTGACGGGGCGGCCGAGGTCGTCGGCCAGCCAGCCCTCTGGGACGGCGCGGCCGGCGCGCGCGGCCTCGCGGACGCGGCCCGTGGGCACCGCCGTGGTGCTCATGTCCAGCACGAACGGGTGGCCGGGCAGGGCGGGCGCGGCGACGCTGAGGGGGTTGGTGCCCAGCAGCGGACGCAGCCCGCCGGGCGGGGGCGCGATGCGCTGCCGCCCGCAGTTGGCGGCCACGATCCCGACCATGCCGTGGTCGGCGGCGCGGGCGGCGTGGTGGCCGGCGCAGCCGAAGTGGGTGGCCCCGCGCACCCACACCAGGCCGGCGCCGTGGCGGCGGGCGCGCGCCACGGCGAGGTCCACGGCGGTGCCCGCCTGCCACAGGCCCAGCGCGCGGCGGGCGTCCACCAGCAGGCAGGCGCCGAGGTCGGACACCACGTCGGGCTCGGCCGCCGGGTCGATGCGGCCCGAGCGCAGCGCGGGCAGGTAGACGCGTTCCAGGTTGGCCAGGCCGTGGGAGCGCACCCCGGTGAGGTCGCCGTGGCACAGCGCCGCCGCGGCGGCCTCGGCGCGGTCGGGGGCCAGGCCGTGCGCGGTGAGGACGCGCGCCGTGCAGGCCAGGAGGTCGGCGTGGTTGACCCGCACCTCGCTGCGCTCGGGGGCCTGGGGCGCGGTGTCGGTTCGTGTCACGGTGCTCCGTTCGTCTGTCGGTGGTCGTGGGCGAAGGCGAGCAGCACCCGGGCGACGGTGTCGGCGAAGGCGTCGAGGTCGGCCAGGTCGGCGAACTCGCCTTGGGCGTGGGCGTTGTTGGCGGCGAGGTCGCCGGGACCCAGCACGGCGGCGGCGGCGCCGGGCACCCCGGCCAGCCAGATGGCGTCGCAGGTGAAGCCGTGGGAGTCGGCGGGCCAGGGCGCCACCCCGGCGCCCTCCAGCAGGTCGCGCAGCCAGGGGTCGGGGCCGTCGAGGGTGGGCAGCCCGCGCTTGAGCCAGTCCAGGCGGGTGATGGCGCGGGCGTCGGCGGCGGTGCGGGCGAAGGGCGGCGCGGCGGCGAAGCGCCGGGAGAACTCCGCCAGGCCGGACTCCAGCGCCGCCTCGAGTGCCGCGCCCAGGCGCCGCCCGGCGGCCGAGGACGCGTAGGCGAGGTTGAGCAGGAGGTCGCCGCTGCCGTAGACGCGGTTGTGCAGGGTGCCGGTGTGCAGCCCGGCCACGCACACGGTCCCGCCGGGGTGGTGGGCCAGCGCCTCGGCCAGGTGCTGGGCGAGGAAGCCGAGCAGCACGGTGGCGTTGTGGCCCTCGCCGGGGCGGTCGTCGATGGAGTCGCGGCCGCGCACCCGCACCCGTGCGGTCATGGCGGCGGTGCAGCGCGGGAGGTAGCGCAGGCCGGTGGGCTCGCAGAAGAGGTTGAGGCGGCCGACGTAGCCGCGCTCCACCAGGGGGCGGGTGCCGAACACGCCCATGGCGCCGCCCTCCTCGCCGGCGACGGCCTGGACGAGCACGCCTACCTCGGTGCCCACGGCGGGGTCGGCGGCGCGGGCGGCCCGCAGGCCGGCCAGCAGCGCCACGGCCGGCCCTTTGGCGTCGGCGGCGCCGCGCCCGTGGAAGCGGGCGCCGTCGAAGGACACGGGTTCGTCGCCGGCGACGGTGTCGAGGTGGACGTTGAACATCACCGTGGCCGCGCGCGGCAGCGGCGGCCCCAGGCGCAGCACCAGGCTGGGCTGGTCGGCGAGGAAGGCGGGGTCGGCCAGGGCGCGGCGCACCGCCTCGGGGACGTCGTCGCGGTCGAGTTCGGCGGGGTCGGGCGCGCCGTGGTGGACCACCGCGCACCCCGCATCGGCGGCGGCCCGCGCGTAGGCGAGCTGGGCCTGGCGCAGGCGCGGCGGCGGCGCGCCCGGCCCGGTCTCCAGCGGCCCGGCGGTGGGCAGCTCCAGCAGGCGCAGCAGCAGGCGGTGGTCGGCGGGGGTGAGCCGGGCGGTGCTCACCGCGCCACCCGGCGCACCAGGCCCAGCGCCCCGGAGGACCACCCGGGCGCGGCCGGGGCGACCACGCGGTCGACCAGGCGGCGCAGCGCCTCGCCGGCGGCGGTGAAGGCGGCGGGGTCGCCGGACAGGGCGGTGCCGGGCTCGTGGGGGCGCAGCGCCAGGTGCGGCTCGATCGACCACACGCCCTGGTAGCCGGCGGCCAGCAGCAGCCGCAGGCAGTCGGCGACACCGGCCTCGCCCTCGCCGGGCACGGTGTAGACGGCGCCGTCGGGGCCGGGGCGGGCGTCCTTGACGTGCACGTGAGCCACCCGGGCGGCGATGTCGGCGAGCAGGTCGGGCGCGTGGTAGCCGTGGGCGACGCCGTTGCCGGTGTCGAAGAGCAGGCCCAGCGCGGGGCTGTCGGCGGAGTCGAGCAGGTCGAGCACGCGCTCGGCGGAGTCGGCGGCCCAGCCGGCGCAGTTCTCGACCAGCAGCCGCAGGCCGCGGGGTTCGGCGAGGTCGCACAGCCGGCGGACGCGGTCGAGGGCGCGGCGGCGCCACTCGCGCTCGGACAGGCCGTCGTTGGGGTAGGACATGACGCGGATCCGGTCGGTGCCCAGCACGGCGCAGCGGTCGGCCAGGATGGCGAGTTCGCGCAGGTCGGGGGCGAAGTCGGCGGTGACCGGGCGCGCCCAGTTGCCGATCCGGGAGTCCACGCAGCACACCACGACCCCGCGCGCGGTGAGTTCGTCGGCCAAGCGGGCGAACGCGGTGGGGTCGAGGTCGGCCACGGCGGTGCCGTCGACCGTGCGCAGCTCCAGGTGGCGCCAGCCCAGCGTGTCAACGGCCGCGATCTGGGCGGCGAGGCCGGGGGCGGCTTCGTCGCCGATGCCGGCGTAGGCGATGGACTCGGTGCGCGCGGCGGCGGCCGGGGCGGGCGCGGGGTGAGCGGGGGAGGCCGGGGGCGCGGCGGCCGGGCGGACGGCGGGCGCGGCGGCGGGCGGCGCGGGTGCCGCGGGCGCGGCGGACTCAACCACGGGGGCTCACCGCCTCGGGCCGGGCCGGGGCGGTGCCGACGCCGGCGGTGGCGCCGATGTCGGCGGGTGCGGCGCACACCCGCTTGGCCTCGGCGAGCAGGCGCACGGTGCGCACCTGGATGTCGAAGAGGTCGGCCACCGGGCGGCGGCCGGAGAAGTGCTCGTAGGCGCGCAGCATGAAGTCGGCCAGCGCGTCGTCGTGGAAGACCAGGTGGGCCGACCCGGTCTCGTTGGTGGTGCGCAGTTGGGCGGTGTCGTCGTCCTCGCTGCACGGGTAGTGGCCGACCAGGGTGGCGGTGGCGAACTCCAGGCGGATGCGGCGTTCGCGGGTGGGCGACATCAGGTCGGAGAAGATCTCGGTGCGGGTGCCGGAGTCGTGGTCCAGGACCAGCCGGGCCTGCCCCAGGCGGGGGACCTCGACGTTGCCCAGGGCCATGTCGGTGCACGCGGCGGCGCGCACGCGCGCGGGGCCGGCCAGGGCCAGGGCGACCCCGACCGAGTGCGGGAGTTCGACGTCGAAGACGGTGGGGTGGGCGCGGCTGGTGAGGGAGCGCACGAACCGGGGCTTGCTCTGGAGGACGGAGATCGCGCGCAGCTCGCCGAACGCGCCCTCGCGGGCGGCGGCGAGCAGCCGGTAGCTCAGCGCGCTGGTCAGCCACTGGGCCACCACCACCAGGTCCAGGCCGTGGCGGCGGCGGGCCTCCAGCACGGCCGCGAGTTCGGGTTCGTCGGGCGCCAGGGGCTTCTCGACCAGGACGCGGCGGTAGCCCAGGGCGGCGAGGTCGGCCAGCAGGCGGGAGCGGACCCCGGGCGGGGTGCACAGGTGCACCACGGTGCGGGCGGGGTCGACCAGGGCCGCGGCCTCGGGCAGGGCGGTCACGGGCCGGGTGCCAGGCAGGGGAGTTTCGCCCCGCAGCGCCCGGATGTCGTAGGTGAGGACGGGACCGGGGGAGAACAGGCGCTGGCGGCCGGCCAGGGCGCGGGCGCGGGTCAGCGCCGGGAGGTGCAGGCCCCGCCCCGAGCGGCCCAGACCGACGACGAGCGTGTGCAGCATGGCTACTCCGTCACCTTTTTCGGTTCGCGGGCGCGCGGGCCGCGCCCGTTCCAGGTCGAAACTGCGTTTTGGGGGCTATGGGCTGACAGGCGCCCGGATTTCGGTCAGGTGGAGGTCGCGACGGAATTCCGTGGTCGGACCCCAGGTTCACCGGGTGTGCGGGGTTTGTCAAATGTCCGCAAATTGCCGTCTGCTGATATGTCCGACCTCAGGTGTTCCGGGGGGCATAAGGGGCAGGACGGGCGAACGGGATGTTGCGTGTGTACTGCGGTGATTAGCGGAGGATTGCCGACTGCTGTTGTGTTCCGGCATGCCGACTGTGCACACTTTTCCTGTGCGCTGCGTTAGTCTCCGGAAGGCGTGGGGAATAACCGCGATCGCCCTGGATCGTCGGCGGAGATAAACCCCCGAAAGGCCGAAAACCGTGCGCCCGGTAAACCCCGGTCGCGCGGTCTGTCCGTTTGTGTCCCCGACGCGTCGAACCCGTTCCAGTGAATACCGCTGAACCGAACTCAATTCATTTTCTGTAGGCCCTCATCGCCGTGCCCCGGTGCACGCGATCCGCCCGGCAGGGAAGCACATTGGAGACCCCCGCCCCCGGGGCCCCCCCCCCCGGGCCCCCCCCCCCCCCCCCCCCCCCCCCCCCCCCCCCCCCAGCCCCCCCCCCCCCGCCCCCCCCCCCGCCCGCCGGGCCC
>NZ_JAJAQC010000080.1 GCF_027604915.1 Streptomonospora mangrovi | reverse complement strand
CCCCGGTGCCACGGCACCCCCCGGGGTGGTAACACCTGGGCCCCCCCCCGCCCCCCCCCCCGCGCGGGGGGCCCCCGCCGCCGTACCGACCCCGACCGCCGCGCCGGCCGATGCCCCGGCGCCGGCGGCCCCGCCCGTGCCCTTCTTCAGCCAGCGCGCCGCCTTCGCCGAACTGTGGGCGAGCGTGCGGGCGCACTGCGCCGACGTGCTCGACCACGGCAAGTTCTCCCACGGCCGCAAGGTCGCCGAGCTTGAGACCGCCCTGGCGGCCTGGACCGGCGCCCGCCACGTCGTGGGCGTCAACTCCGGCACCGACGCCCTGGTCCTGCTGCTGCGCGCGTGCGGCCTCGAACCCGGCGACGAGGTCGTGGTGCCCGCCTACAGCTTCGCGGCCACCGCCACCTCGGTGGCGCTGGCGCGCGGCCGGCCCGTCTTCGCCGACATCGACCCCGCCACCTACGCGCTCGACCCCGCCGCCGCCGACGCCGCCGTCACCCCGCGCACCCGCGCGGTCATGCCGGCCCACCTGTTCTCGCGCACCGCCGACCTCGACTCCCTCGCCGCCCTGGCCCGCCGGCGCGGCATCACGCTGGTCGAGGACAGCGCCGAGGCCGTCGGCATGCGGTGGAACGGCGTCCACGCCGGGCTGCTGGGCGCCGGCGGGGTGCTGTCGTTCTTCCCAGCCAAGACGCTCGGCGCCATCGGTGACGCCGGCGCCGTGCTCACCGACCGCGACGACATCGCCGACACCGCCGCCGCACTGCGCCACCACGGCCGACGCGGCGCCACCCTCGACAACTTTCCCGGGATCTCCACCCAGACCAGCCTGCCCGGCCTCAACAGCAAGATGGACGACCTCCAGGCGGCCGTGCTGCTGGCCAAGCTCCCCGGCCTGGCCGACGACATCCGCCGCCGGGCCGACCTCGCCGCCGCCTACACCGAGCGGCTGCGCGGCCTGCCCGGGGTGCTGCGGCTGCCCGACCACGCGCCCGGCCCCCACGGCGACCCCCCGGTCTTCTACGTCTACCTGGTCGAGGTCGCCGACCGCGACACCCTGGCCGCCCACCTCGCCGACCACGGCGTGGGCACCGAGGTCTACTACCCCGTGCCGCTGCACCTCCAGCCCTGCTTCGCCCACCTCGGCCACCGGCCCGGCGACTTCCCCCGCGCCGAGGCCGCGTGCGCCTCGGCCCTGGCGCTGCCGCTCTACCCCGACCTCCCGCTCGCCCACGTCGACCGGGTGTGCGACCTGATCAGCCGCTTCTACACCGGACGGGGGCAGACGTGATCCCCTTCTTCCCGCCGGACCTCTTCGCCGAGGACCGCGACGCCCTGCTGGAGGCGGTCCACACCGTGGGCACCGACCCCGACCAGCGGTTCATCCTGGGCCGGCGCACCGCCGCGTTCGAGGACGCGCTGCGCGAGCGGCTGGGCGCCGCCGACGTCGTGGCCTGCTCCAGCGGCACCAGCGCGCTCACCCTCGTGCTGACCGCCATGGGGATCGGGCCGGGCGACGAGGTCGTGGTGCCGGCGTTCGGCTGCGCGCCCCTGGCCGCCACCGTGGCCGTGCTCGGCGCCGTCCCCGTCTTCGCCGACGTCGACCCCTGGACCCTGGTGGCCGACCCCGCCGCGGTCGAGGCCGCCGTCACCGACCGCACCGCCGCCCTCATGCCCGCGCACATGTTCTCGGTCATGGCCGACATGCCGCGCATCGCCGACACCGCCCGGCGCCACGGCCTGCGCCTGGTCGAGGACTCCGCCGTCGCCCAGGGCGGGGTGCTGGCCGGACGCCCGGCCGGCCTCTGGGGCGAGGCCGGCGTGTTCTCCTTCGTCCAGGTCAAGACGTTCGGCACCGCCGGCGAGGGCGGCGCGGTCGTCACCCGCGACCCCGACCTCGGCCAGGCCGTGCGCATGCTGCGCAACCACGGCCAGGACGGCAAGCAGCGGTTCGTGCACCACCGCGTCGGCTACAACAGCCGCTTCGACGAACTCCTGGCGGCGTTCCAGCTCCACCGGCTGCCCGGCCTCGACGCCCGGCTGCGCCGGCGCGCCGAGATCGCCGACTACTACACCCAGCGGTTCGCGCCGCTGCGCGAACGCGGGATCCTCGCCCCGCCGCCGGGGCGCGAGGGCCGCTGCTTCTACGTCTACACCCTGCTCGCCGAGCGCCGCGACGACCTCAAGCGGCACCTGGAGCGCCGGGGCGTGGGCGCCCACGTCTACTACCCGGCGCCGCTGCCGCTCCAACCCGCGTTCGCCCGCTACGCCCCGCCCGGCCGCCGCTGGCCCAACGCCGAGTCCGCCGCCCGGCGCAACGTCTCCATCCCGGTCTACCCGAACCTGACCGACACCCAGGTTGAGCAGGTCGCCGACGCCGTGTGCGCCTTCGCCGACCCCCGGCGGGAGCCCCAGTGGTGAGCGCCGCCCGCACCCCCGGCGGCGGCGCCCGCGCACCCGGGCCGCCCCCGCCCGGCCGCCGGCCCCCGACCGCCGGCCGCCGCCCGCCCCGTGTCCCCCCGACCGCGCGGCCCCCTGCGGGCCGCCGACACCCCCGCGGAGAAGCGATGGCCCACGACTCCCGACCCGCGCCCGCACCGGCGCCCCGCCCCACCGGGCTGGCCAAGGCCGCCGCCTACGCCCGGCTGGCCAAGCTCGACATCATCGACTACTACCTCGGCCTCATCCTCGCCTGGACCCTGCTGGCGCCGGCCGCGCGCTTGGAGCCCGAGGTGTGGGCGGCGCTGGTCCTGCTGCTGGCCGGCGAGGTCTGCATGGTCGCCGCCATGACCTCCCTGGACGACATCACCGGCCTGCGCGACGGCAGCGACGCCGCCAACTACGGCCCCGACGCCCCCCGGCGCAAGCTCGCCCGCAAACCCCTGATCGCCGGCACCCTCACCGAGCGCGAGGCGCTCCGGCTCGCCGCCGCCGCCGCGGTCGGCGCCGCCCTGCTGTGGGCGGCGGCGGTGTGGGCGGCGCCGCACCAGCCGCCGTGGGCCGCCGCCGGGCTGGCGCTGTGCCTGTTCTTCGCCGTGCAGTACTCCTGGGGGCTGAAGATCAGCTACCGCGGCGGACAGGAGATCTTCCTCGTCGCCCTGGGTGTGGGCCTGCTCGTGGCGCCCTACGGCCTGCTCAGCGGCACCGTGGACGCCTTCGTGGTGGTGCAGGGCGTGCTGTTCGGCCTGGGGCCGCTGCTGTTCGGGGTCTACTCCAACACCAACGACATCCCCGGCGACGCCCGGGTGGGGCGGCGCACCGTCGCGGTCCTGGCGTCGGCGCGCGGCAACGCCGCCTTCGTCGGGGCGGTGTCGGCGGCCGAGGCGCTGCTCATCGTCGGCGCCGCGCTGAGCGGGGTGGCGCCGTGGTGGTTCCCGCTGGCCATGGCGCCGGTGGTGGTGCTGCGCGCCGTCCAGTTCACCATCGGGTTCCGCCGCCACGACATCCTGCGCGCCCGCAACCTCGGCATCCGCGTCCACCGCGTCAGCGTGGCCCTGCTGGCGGCCGTCAACCTGGCCGCGCCGGTGCTCGCCGGAGGCCCGGCATGACCCCCGACCTCGACGTCGCCGTGGTCGGCGCGGGCGTCGCCGGCCTGGCCACCGCCCACGCCCTGGCCCGCGCCGGCCGGTCGGTCCTGGTCCTGGAGGCCGCCGACGCGGTCGGCGGGCGCATGCGCACGGTGCGGCGCGACGGCTTCCTGGTGGACACCGGCGCCGAGATGATCGCCGCGCGGGGCTACCCCGCCACCTGGGCGCTCATCCGCGAACTCGGCCTCACCCCCGCCGACGTCCCCCGGGTCCCCGACGCCGTGAACGTGTGGCACCACGGCCGGGCGCACCCGCACGTCGGCCGCCCGCTGGGGCTGCTCACCGGCGCGGGGCTGCCCCCGCGAGCCCGGGTGGACCTGGTGCGGCTGCTGGCGCGCGCCCGCGCGGTGCACCCCGACGCCGCCGAGCACTCCCCGCTGGCCCGCCTCACCGTGGCCGACCTCGCCGCCGGCTACCACCCCGCCCTGGCCGACCGCCTCCTGGCGCCGCTGGCGCGCGGGTTCTTCGGGTGGCGCACCGAGCGCGCCTCGGCCGCGCCGCTGCTCGCCCACCTGGCGGCCACCGGCAGCACCGCCACCTGGCGCACCTACCGCGACGGCATGGACACCCTGGCCCGGCGGCTGGCCGGCGGGCTGGACGTCGCCACCGGCCGCCGGGTGCGCGAGGTCGCCCAGACCCGCGGCGGCGTCCGGGTGGCGTGGGAGGACGGCGCGCTCACCGCCCGCACCGCGGTGCTGGCCGTGCCCGCCCCCGCCGCGCGCCGGCTGCACCCGGGCGCGCCGCCCGACGAACGCGCCTACCTCGACGCCTGCGCCTACGCGCCCATGCTGCGGGTGAGCCTCACCCTGGACCGCCCGCTGGCCGCCCGCCCCGACGGCCGCGGCTTCGTGCTGCTCCTGCCCGCTTCGGCCGACCCCGTGGTCAACGCGGTCACCGTCGACCACCGCAAGCACCCCGGCCGCGCGCCGGCCGGGCACGGCCTGGTCTCGGTGATCACCACGCCCGAGGCCACGGCCGAGCTGCTGGACGCCTCCGACTCCGAGACCGCCGACCGCGTGGTCGAGCGCACCGAACGCTACCTGCCGGGACTGCGCGCCGCCCTGCGCACCGCCGTGCCGCACCGGTTCGCCCACGGCCTGCCCGAGCCCACCTCCGAGGCGCTGCGGCTGCGCCCCGCCTTCCTGCGCCGGCCCCTGCGGCCGGTGGAGTACGCGGGCGACTGGCTGACCCTGCGCCCGTGCAGCGAGGGCGCCGTCGCGTCCGCGCTGATCACCGCGCCGCGGGTCCTCGACCGGTTGGCACGCGGCCCCGTATCCGCACCGGAAGGACGCCACCATGAAGCGGCTTGACCCCGCCACGCTGTTCGACACGCTGGCCGCCGCGCACAGCCCCACCACCGTGCACCTGAGCCGGCCGCTGGACATCGCCCCCGACGGCGGCACCGCCTACGGCATGGCCGGCCTCGCCGATCTCGTGGACACCATGGCCGGCCGGCTGGCCGGGGCCGGCGCCGGCCCCGGCGACGTGGTGGCCGTGGTCAAGGAGAACCACTGGGACTCCACCCTGCTGGCGTTCGCGGCGGTGCGCATCGGCGCGGTGCCCGCGCCGATCTCCGACCACCTGCCGCCCGAGACCCTGGCCGTGCTGCTGGAAAGGCTGCGGCCCGCCGTCCTGGTGACCACCCGCGCGGTCCTCAAGGCGGCGTCCGACGCCGGGGCGGTCCTGCGCGCCGACCGCACGCTCAGCGTCGACGGCCCCGCGCCCGGCGCGGCGGCGCTGGCCGAGGCCGACCCCGGGCGGTCGGCGCCGCACGGGCGCGGCGCCGACGACCCGCTGCTCATCGTGCACACCTCGGGCACCACCGGGGTGCCCAAGCTGGTGCCGCACTCCACCACCACCATGGTGCGCCGGCTCATCGGCTTCGAGGCGCACCGCTGGCCGGTGCTGAGCAGCCGGCCCGACGACACCGTCGCGGCGGCCACCTCCTACGTGCACGGGCGCGCGTTCGCCTGGACCGCCAGCGTGCTGTGGCTGCGCCCGCGCGAGGTCGCGATCGTCGCCGACCACGACCCCGCCTCGGCCGAGCCGTTCCTGCGCGCCCACCCGCCCACCACCCTGGAGGCGCTGCCGGCCACCTACGTGCGGTGGCAGCCGATGGCGGCGCGCACCGACGCCTTCCGCCGCGTCCGCCTCTACATCAGCACCTTCGACGCCATGCACCCGCCCGCCGTCCGCACCTTCCTCAACGCCACCGAGCGCCGCCGGCCGGTGTGGATGCAGGGGTGGGGGCAGAGCGAGACCGGGCCGCTGACCTTCCGGTTCCTCACCCGCAGGGCCGTGGCGGCCCAGGGCGCGCGCCGGCCCACCACCCGCGACCTCGGCCACCCGGTGCCCACCCGCACCCGGCTGCGCGTGGTCGACCCCCAGACCCTGCGGCCGGTGCGGCGCGGCGAGCCCGGTCTGGTCCTGGCGCGCACCAAGGCGCTGGGGCTGGGCTACGTCGGCGAGCAGGAGCGGTGGAGCGCCAAGGTCCTGGACGGCTGGTGGAACACCGAGGACATCGGCGAGCGCACGCGCGGGGGCGGGGTGCGGGTGCTGGACCGCGAGGTCGACGCCGTACCCGGCATGAGCTGCGTGGAGATCGAGGACGTCGTCGACGACCGCATCCCGGCGGTGCTGGAGTGCGTGGTCCTGCGGACCCCGCAGGGCCCGCCGCTGCCCGTGGTCGCCACCGAGGACGGCCACCTGGACGCGGGGGAGTGGCTGCGCGCGGTGCGCGACCTCCCGGCGCTGGCGCCGCCGCTGGTGATGGCCTGGGACGAACTCCCGCGCACCGGCACCGGCAAGGTCCGCCGCCTCGAACTCCGCCGCCGCCTCGTCGGATCCCCCGACGCCTGACCACACCCGCTCGCCCACCGCCGCGGGGCGGTGAGGCCGACAGCGCCGCCGCAGCGCGGCGCCGCCACATCGCCGTGTCGCCGAACCGCGGCGCCGCCCAGAGCACCGCCGCATCGCGGGGTCGCCGACACCGCCACCGAACCGCAGTGCCGCCCGCGGCGCCGCCTGGACCGCAGTGAGGAGAGAACCGCACATGACCGCTGTCCCGCTGTTCCCGATTCCGGGGAAGAACTGGACCGCCGACCCGACCGCGCGCATCGCACCGGGGCGCGGAGCCCCCGCCGAACGCGGCACCGCCGCGCCCCGCCGCCTCCGCGCGGCGGGCGGCGCCTCCACCCGCGCCTACGGGGTGTCCCGGGTATCGGCCCGCCGCGCAGCCCAGGGCCCGGCCCACGCCGCATCCCGCGACACCAGCGTCCCGCCCGATACCAACGAGGCCGCCCCGGCACCTGCCGCTGCCGGCCGTGGAGTCCACGGGCCGGCCCGTGACATGGGCCGGCCGTCCGACACGGGCGAGGTGGCGCCGGTTCCGGCTGCTCCCGGCTGTTCGGGTCAGGGGGCGCACCGTGACAGCGATGTGCTGTCCTCCACGGGCGAAGGCATGTCGGTCCTCGGCGCTGTCGGCCCGGTGAGGTCTACGGGCGGGGGCGTGCGCGCGTCTGCCGTTTCCGGCGGTGCGGGCCAGGGGCCGGCCCATGCAGTGCCTCCTGGCAAAGGCGCCCGGCCTGATGCAGATGGGGGCGTGCCGGTGCCTGCCGCTCCCGGCCGTGCGGACCGCCCCGCTGGGGCGGCCGATGGTGTGGACCGCCTCAGGCGCGCCGGTCGCCGGGGGCGGGCCGAGGCTGGGGCGCGTGGCGTCTCCTGGGTGTCGGTCCGGCCGCGTGGACGCCGTGCCGGGGACCAGGGGGGCGGCGCCGCGCCCACCGCGCGCGGGGTCTCGTGGGTCTTCGCGCGGGAGCGGGGGTACGCCCCGGGGCGCGGCCGCGCCGCGCACCGCTTCGCGGCGGCGCCGGCGGCGCCGGGTTACTCCCGGATCCGCAGCGTCCACGCGGCGCCCGCCCGCACCGGGCGCGGCCCGGGCGCGGGACGGCGGCCGTGACCGTCTCCTCCGTGCAGGGCCGGGGCACCGGCGCCGCCCCGCTGGCGGGGACGGCCGCCGCCCATCGCGGCGGGTCCGCCGTGGGCGGCGTCGCCGCGCGCCACCTCCGGCTGCTGGGATGCGGTGAGGTCACCGAGCACGGCGGCACCAGCGCGCCCGGGGCCCCGGCCGCGCGGCTGGTGCTCACCGATCCCGGCGGCCGGGGCGCGCTGGCCGAGTGCGTGGTCGACTGGGCCGGCCCGGTGGGCGCCCGCGTCGTGGACGAGGCCACCGCGCAGGCCGCCTGCGGCATCATGCACGTCCACGGCCGCGCCCAGGGCGCGCCCGCCGCGCTCGGGGTCGACTACGCCTGCGCCGTCACCGGGGTGCTGGCCGTCCAGGGCCTGCTCGCCGCCGCCCTGGGCCGGCTGCGCGGCGCCGGCCCGCGCGGCGTGGCCACCTCCGTCGCCCAGGGTGCGCTGCTCAGCGTCGGCCAGTACATCGCGGCTGCCACCGCGCCCGACGACGACGCCGACGAGCCGGTGCGTCCGGGCGGACCGCCGTTCACCTCGGCCGACGGCGTGCGGTTCGAGATCGAGACGCTGTACCCCGAGGGTTGGCAGCGCTTCTGGACCGCGCTGGGGGCCGACGGCCCGGCGCTCGCGCGGGGCTGGCCGCCGTTCCAGGGCCGTTTCGGCACCGCCACCAGCCCGCTGCCGCCCGACCTGCACGCCGTCGTGGCCGGCCGCCTCTACCGGGACGTGCTGGCGGCGGCCCGGGCCGCCGGTGTCAGCGCCGTCCGGGTGCGCGCCGGCGCGCCCGCGCCGCCCGATGAACTGGACGCCCACCGGCCGTGGCGGATCGCCGCCGCCGAGGGGGCGCCGGCCCTCCTGGGCGCCGCCGGCCCCGAGGGGGCGTGGACGGATCCGGCCGCGCCCGGCGCCCCGCCGCCACCGTCCGGCGCGGGCGGCGGGCCGCCGCTGCTGGGGCTGGTGGTCGTGGAGTCCACCCGCCGGGTGCAGGGGCCGCTGGCCGGGCACCTGCTGCGGCTGCTGGGCGCCGAGGTGGTGCGGGTCGAACCCCCCGGCGGCGACCCGCTGCGCGGCGTGCCGCCGATGTCGGGCGACTGCTCGGCGCGGTTCCTCGCGCTGAACCGGGGCAAGCGCGTGGTCGAGATCGACATCCGATCGGCGGCCGGCCGGCGTGACCTGCGCGAACTCGTCGCGGGGGCCGACGTGTTCCTGCACAACTGGGCACCGGGCAAGGCCGCCGAGTACCGCCTGGACGCGGACGACCTGCACGCCGTGCGGCCGGGCCTGGTCTACGCCTACGCGGGCGGCTGGGGCGGTGCCCCCGGCGCCGAGGGCCTGGTGGGCACCGACTTCCTGGTGCAGGCGCACAGCGGCCTGGGCGCGCTGGTGCGGCCCGAGGACGAGCCGCCGGCGCCCTCGCTGATGACGCTGACCGACGTGCTCGGCGCGCTGACCAGCGTCGAGGGTGTGCTGGCCGGGCTGCTGGCCCGGCTGCGCACCGGCGCGGGGCAGCGGGTGGACACCTCCCTCTACGACGCCGCCCTGGTGCTCTGCCGGACGGCCCTGCGCGGGCGGGGCGCCGAGCGCGCGTGGCGGCGGCCCCGGTGGACACCGCTGGACCGGCCCCTGGCCACGGCCGACGGCCACCTCGCTCTGTCCGCCCGCGCCCGCCGCGACCCCGAGGCGCTGCTGCGCGCCCTGGGCGTCGGCGCGGGCGCCCCGGACGCCTCCGCCGCCGTGGCCGCCCACTGCCGCGACCACACCACCGCCGACCTCATCGCGGTTCTGGACCGCGCCGGCCTCGCGGCCACCGAGGTCCGCACCGACCTCACCACCTTCGCCACCGACCCCGCCTTCGCCCCGGCACTGATCCACGACGGCGCCGCCTTCGTCCGCACCCCGTGGGAGTTCTCCCCATGAGCGCGCCGACACCGAGTCCCCAGGCCACCCCGGAGCGCCCCCAGCCCACCGCGCCGGAGGGACCGCCACCCACGTCACCGGATCCGGGGTCTGCGGCGACCGCCGGGAAGCGCGCCCGTGGGGCCGTGGTGGTGCCGGGAACCGGCGGCGGGGGTCCGGCGGCATGCGCCGCCGCCCCGTGCCGCCGGGAGCGGACGACCGGCTCGGCGCCGACTCGCCGCGTATCGGTGCTCGCCCGAGCGCTACGCCGGCCGGGGGCCGTCCGTATTCCGGATTTCGGTTTCCGCGGAAGGCCGAGCCCGGCCGCGTGGTCGGGGGCGGGCTGTGCGGGTTGCGGCGGGTGCCGGCCGGTGTCCGGCATCCACCGCGCGCCGGTGGCGGCCGTTCCTGTCCGCCGGGGCGCCCCTGGCGGGCTCGTGTCGGCCACCGGAGTGGGCGCCGTACCGCCCCGCCGGCGGTCCGGGGCGTCCGGGGCGGCGCCGGGTGCCTTCCCGTGGGGGCTCTGGCGGTGGTCGGCTGCGCACCCGCGCGGGCGCCTCCTGCTCAGGCGGTTGCCCTGCCTCGGTGAGCCCGCCCGCGCGTGGGGCGGTCGCCGGATCCGGGCGGGGACACCCGACCGCCCTGGGGGTGGGTGGCCTGCGGGGTGGGCCGCGCTCGATTGAAAGACCTGTCCTGTCGTCTTCCTGTGGGGGTGTTCGCGTATGACCTCGTCTTGGACGTCGAAGAACGGCGTCGTCCTGACCGACCTGGTGCCGGCCGAGCTGCGGCGGTCCTGGGTCGATCGGGGGTACTGTCCCGATCGGGACCTGTACTCGCTGTTCGCCGAGCGCGTGCGCGCGCATCCCCGGCGTGACGCCGTCATCGATTCCGAAGGCGTGCTCGACTACGCCGCGCTCGACGAGCGGGTGCGGCGCACCGCCGCCGTGCTGGCCGGTGCGGGGATCGGCGCGGGCGACATCGTGGCGATCCAGTTGCCCAACGGCCGGCGGGCCGCCGTCGCCGAGTTGGCGGTGGCCGCCGTCGGGGCGGTCTCGCTGCCGTATCCCGCTATGCGGGGCCGGCTCGGCATCACCGCGCTGCTGCGCCGTTCGCGGGCAAGCGCCGTGATCACCGGCGGCGCCGCCGACACTCCCGGCGATCCTGCTGTCTCCGCAACCGCCACCGCCACCGACGCCCCTGACGGCCCCGGCGCCGCCGACCTCGCCGGTGCGGCCGCCGGGGTGATCGATCTGTGTCGGGACCTGACCCACCCCGTTGCCGTGTTCACTTTCGGCGCGGCGCCGCCGGGGGCCGTCTCTGTGGACGATCCCCTCGCCGGCACCGGCGACCCGGTGGCGTCCGGCCGTGCCTGGCGGCCGGCTGCCGTCGATCCCGAGTCCCCCGCCCGGATCCTGGTGACCTCCGGCTCTGAGGCCGAGCCGAAGATGATCGCCTACTCCCACAACGCCATGGCCGGCGGGCGCGGCAACTACGTGGCGGCGCTGCACGACGGCTCGGTGCCCATGCGCAACCTGGTGCTGGTGCCGCTCGCGTCGTCCTACGGCTCCCTCGGCGTGCCCGTGACCCTCGCCCGCCTCGGCGGGACGCTGATCGTGCTCGACGGGTTCGACCCCCGCGCCGCCCTGCGCGCCGTGGGCGCGCACCGGCCGACCCACCTCTTCGCCGTGCCGACCATGCTGCGCCGCATCACCGACCTGCCGCGCCTGCCCGACGAGGACACCTCCTCCCTGCGCGCCGTGGTGACCAGTTCCGCCGTCATCGAGGCCGACGTCATCGCCGCCGCCCGGGAGCGCTTCGGCCGCCCGGTCCTCAACGTCTACGGCTCGGCCGACGGCATGAACTGCCACACCCCCCTCGGCGGCACCGCCCTGCCCGGCGGTGTCACCGGCCCGCCCGATCCCGCCGTCGCCGAGATCCGCGTCGCCGGCACCGACGGCCGTCCGCTGCCGCCGGGCGAGGAGGGCGAGATCTGGGCGCGCGGCCCCATGAGCCCGCTGTGCTACGTCAACGCCCCCGACCTCGACGCCCGCTACCGGGCGCCCGGCGGGTGGGTGCGCAGCGGCGACCGGGGCCGGTTGGAGCCCGACGGCGCGCTGCGGGTCGTGGACCGCATCAAGCGGGTGGTCAAGCGCGGCGGCTACTCCATCAGCCCGCGCGAGGTCGAGGCCCTGCTCGCGCGCCACCCCGACGTGGCCGAGGCGGTGTGCGTGCCCGTGCCCGACCCCGACCTCGGCGAGCGGCTGTGCGCGTGCGTGGTGCCGCGCGCCGGCGCCGGCCCGGTGGCGCTGCCCGGCCTCACCGCGTTTCTGGAGCAGGAGTGCGGCCTGGAACGCGCCAAGCTCCCCGAGCGGCTGCTGGTCCTGTCGGAACTGCCGCTGGGCGCCACCGGCAAGGTGTGCCTGCCCACCCTGGCCGCCCTCGCCGCCGCCGGGCCGCCACCGGAGCCCGCCGCCGGGCCGCCACCGGAACCCGCGGCCGCCGCCCCGGCGCACGCAGGGGGGCAGCGGTGACCGCCCCCTCGGCCGCCGGCCGCCCCGCCGCGTCCGGCCCGGCGCCCGACACCGCGCCCGGCCCCGGCTACGCGTTCGACAACGACAGCGTCCACGCCGCCGAGCAGCACGGCTGCCTGGCCGCCGCCTACGACACCCCCACCACCGCCCACCTGGAGCGCACCGGGGTGGGGCCGGGCTGGCACTGCCTGGAGATCGGCGCGGGCCAGGGCAGCGTGGCCGCGTGGCTGGCGCGCCGGGTGGCCCCCTCGGGGCGCGTGGTGGCCACCGACATCAAGCCGGGCCGCATCCCCGCCGTCCCCGGGCTGGTGGTGCTGCGCCACGACATCGTGCGCGACCCCCTGCCCGAGCGCGCCTACGACCTGGTGCACGCGCGGCTGGTGCTCAGCCACCTGCCGGAGCGGCGCGCGGTGCTGGCGCGGCTGCTGCGGACCCTGCGCCCCGGCGGCCGGATCCAGGTGGACGAGTTCGACTCCACCCACTACGCCGCGCTGCTGCCGGCCGACCCCGACTCCCGCGACCTCTACGCCAGGTTCCACCAGGCCAAGCTCTCGGCGCTGCGGGCATCGGGCGGCGAACCCGCGTGGGGCCGCGACGCGGCGGCCGACCTGTGCGCGGCCGGGTTCACCGAGGTCGAGCCCGTGGCGCACACGGAGGTGTGGACCGCCGACTCCCCCGGGGCGCGGCTCCAGGCCCACCACACCCGCCACCTGCGCGACCGCCTGGTGGCGGCCGGCATGACCGACGACGAACTGGCGCGGGTGCGGCACCTGATGGCCGACCCCGGGTTCCGCGCCGCCTCCTGCGTGTTCTACACGGTCCAGGGGCGCCGGTCCGCCGATTGAGCGGGCGGGGGAGCGGGGACCGGGGGCGGGCGGACCGCACGGACGGAGCGGCCCGCCCGCCCCCGGCTTCCGCCGCCGCGCCCGAGCGGAATTCCCGAGCGCGCCGAACGGATGTTCGCGGCGTTTTCTACGTATTTACCGGACCGAGAACGTGAACACGCCGTCGAGTCCGCCGGGCGGCGCGTGCCATCCCCGGTCGGACTGCACGGTGATTCCCGGGCCGAAGCAGAGCGAATTGGCGTGGATGACGACCTCGGTGTCGGTGCGGTTGATGAGGACGTGGGCGGTGCCGGGCAGGCTGTAGCAGCCCGGCGCGGGGTTCTCGTGCACGTCGAGGTCCTCGAACTCGGTCTTGAACACGACGACCTCGCCGGTGGCGGCGTGCGCGGTGCCGGCGGCGGCAAGGGTGAAGGCACCGGTCAGCGCGGCCGCCGCAAGGGCGGAGAACAGCGTTCGCATGCAGGCTCCAAGCGGGGGGAGAACACGGTCGCGGCACGTTCCGGTGCTTTTCAATCCGGAACGGGACGGGCTGTTTGAATTCTCGCCGCAGGCTCGGGAACGCGTCAATCGATTCCGTGGCGCATGGTGTTTTTCATTCCCGGTCGATCGTTTTCCGGGTGGCCGAATTCTAATTCTTCGAAGAATGTCGTGATTGTCGGTCGCGATGTCATTCGGGCTGCTTTTTCCGCCCCTCCGGGGTCGGCGCGGCGGTGCGCAGCCCGTTGAGGGCGGCGGCCGCCAGCGCGTCGGCGAAGGCGTGGGTGAGCGGGCCGGTGCGGTGCAGCCACCGAGCGGTCAGCGGACCCCAGATCAGGTCCACGGCGACGTCGAGGTCCAGGTCACCGGGCAGTTCCCCGGCCCGCTGCGCGCTGCGCAGCCGCTCCTTCTTGGCCTCGCGCAGCGGTTGGTCCAACCGCTCGGCGTAGGCCCGCGCAAGGTCGGGGTCGTGGGCGATCTCGGTGCTCAGTGCGCGCAGCGGCTCGGAGAAGCGGGGGTCGGCGAACTCGTCCACCGTGGCGCGCAGCACCAGGGCGAGGTCGGCCGCGAGGTCGCCGGTGTCGGGCAGCGCGGCCGTGCCGCCGTCGGGGCCCTGGGAGAGCATCAGCACCGCGTCGAAGAGCACCGCGCCCTTGGACGGCCACCACCGGTAGATCGTCTGCTTGCCCACGCCGGCCCGCGCGGCGATGCCCTCGATGCTCAGCTTGGCGTAGCCGACCTCGCCGACCAGGTCGAAGGCCGCCGTCAGGATGGCGCGGCGCGACGCCTCGCTGCGCCGCGCGGCGTTGGGGGGTCGGCCCTTGGTGGGCGCGCCCGCAGGGGAGTTGCGCTCGGTGTTCACCCCGCGATGCTACCAAACAAAGAGACGAGACGTTTCGTCTTGACAAGAGTCCGTGCATGCGCCATGGTGGTGCTCAGTCGAGGCGATACGGTTCGTCTCGCAGAAGCCTTGGAGGCGATTCCGTGACCACCACCGCTCCCGCCCGAAACCGCGTCTGGTTCATCACCGGCGCCAGCCGCGGCCTGGGCCGGGCGTTCGCCGAGGCGGCCCTGGCCGCCGGCGACCGGGTGGCCGCCGCCGCCCGCGACACCGACGCCCTCGGCGCGCTCGCCGCCGACCACCCCGGCCGCGTGCTCGACCTGCCGCTCGACGTCACCGACCGCGCCGCCGTCTTCGCGGCCGTGGACCGCGCCGCCGACCACTTCGGCCGCATCGACGTCCTGGTCAACAACGCCGGCACCCTGAGCATGGGCGCCGTCGAGGAGTTCACCGAGGAGGAGGCCCGCGCGCAGATGGAGGTCAACTTCTTCGGCGCGCTGTGGGTCAGCCAGGCCGGCCTGGGCCGCATGCGCGCCCAGGGCTCGGGGCACATCGTGCAGGTCTCCAGCATCGGCGCGGTGGCGGGCCACGCCTCCACCGGCCTCTACAGCGCCAGCAAGTTCGCGCTGGAGGGCATGAGCGAGGCCCTGGCCGCCGAGGCCGCCCGGTTCGGGGTGCGCGTCAGCATCGTGCAGCCCGGCGGGTACTGGACCGAGCTGTACACCCGGATGCGCACCGCGCAGCCGATGGCGGAGTACGACGCCATGCGCGCCGAACTCGAGGAGCAGTACGCCTCGGCGGGCCCCACCGACAGCGAGCCCCGCCTGGCGGCCGAGGCCGTGCTCACCCTGGTCGACAGCGACGACCCGCCGCACCGCCTGCTGCTGGGCGGCATGGTCTACGACCTCGCCTTCGACGTCTACCGGCGGCGCATGGCCGAGTGGGAGCGGTGGGAGGGCGTCAGCCGCGCCGCCGAGCACCCGGTGCCGCCGCCGGAGTGGCTGTTCCCCGCCGCCGGGTAGCCCGCGACGCGCGTGCCGGGAGCCGGGCGCCGGCCGGGCCGGGGGCACCGTCCGCTCCCGGCCCGGC
>NZ_JAJAQC010000079.1 GCF_027604915.1 Streptomonospora mangrovi | reverse complement strand
GGTTGGGTTTGCGGTGGTTATGGTGGGAGGGTCACACCCGGTCTCTTTCCGAACCCGGTCGTTAAGCCTCTTTGCGCTGATGGTACTGCCCTGTTGTGGGGTGGGAGAGTAGGTTGCTGCCGCAATTCATTTGAGTGGGGGGACTCCTTTGGGGGTCCCCCCATTTTTTTATGCCCAAAACCGGATTCGCGGGCTTTCCGGGCTAAGAGTCCCAGCCTCAACCGGGACCCGGCCGGGCCGTGCCAGTCAAAGGAAGGGAAGGGCGCGGTGCCGTTCGGATGGGTTGGCCGGGTGAGCTGACTCCATCCGGCCAACGCGGCTTCCTCCACCGATCAGCCGCCCAACCGGTTGCATGGCCCTCGCGCAGCGGGCTCAGGAGCACAGGGTCAGGGGCGTCGCCCAGGCCGGGGGAGGCTACGAGGGGAGGACAGAGTCGGTCTGGCCGGTAGGGGTGGTGCCATGGCGTACAGTGAAAGATCGGAATGACAATGCGCTGCTACTTGCAAGTGGCAGCGCTTTTGACTGTTTACGGACGGAAGCATGACTGACGATAGCCGCGGGGGCCGGGAAGGCTCCGGAGCACGCAACCATGGAGGTCACCGTTCCGGAGGGACCGGTGGTAGCCGAGGTGGCGGCAACAGCGGTCGTCCCCGGTCGGGGTACGGGCGCGGAAGCGGCGACAGCGGTGGTCGTGGTGGCGGCTTCCGTGGCGGTCGCGACGGCGGCGGCCAAGGCGGGGGAAGAGGCGAACGCCAGGGCGGCGGCGGCTTCGGCGCCGGCCGCTCCGGCGGCGGCGCGGGCAGACCGCGCGGTGGCAGCGGCGGCAGCGGTAGTGGCGCCGGAGGCGGCGGCTACCGCGGAGGCGAGCGCGGCGACCGCGGCGGCTCCTACGGTCGCGGCGGCTCTTACAACCGTGACTCGCGCTCGGGAGAGCGCACTGAGCGGGGCGGGTCTTACAGCCGGGATTCCCGCTCAGGCGAGCGTAGCGATCGCGGTGGTTCCTACAACCGCGACTCCCGCTCGGGAGAGCGTTCCGATCGGGGCGGTTCCTACAACCGCGACTCTCGGTCCGGTGAGCGCACTGAGCGCGGCGGCTCCTACAACCGCGACTCCCGGTCCGGCGAACGCCGGGACGGACGAGACGGACGTGAAGGCCGCGACGGAGACAGAGGCCGATTCGAGGACCGGCGGCGCGAAGGCGCGGGCCGCTCCGACGACCGCCGCCGCGACGGACGGACCGGTGACCGCCGATTCGGCGGCGGTAGTGGCGGTGGCGGACGGCAGGACCGCGACAGGCGTGGCGGCCCCGGCGGCCGCCCCCAGCACGGCGCCGGCCGCACCAGCTACCGGGACCGCGCCGCCGAGGAGAAGGACCCTCGGGACGTCGCGCCCAGCGTTCCCGAAGGCGTGCACATCACCGAACTGGACCCGGAGATCCGCAGCGAGCTGGGCACCCTGCCGCGCACGCTGGCCGAGGTCGTCGGCCGGCACATGGTCATGGCCGGCCGCCTGCTGGACGAGGACCCCGAGCGCGCCTACGAGCACGCCGTCTTCGCGCGCCGCAAGGCGTCCCGCATCGGCGTCGTCCGCGAGGCCGCCGGGATCGCGGCCTACACGGTCGGCAAGTGGCAGGAGGCGCTGTCGGACCTGCGGGCCGCCCGCCGCATGACCGGCCGTGACAACTTCCTTTCCGTCATCGCCGACTGCGAGCGCGGCCTGGGGCGCCCGGAGCGCGCCCTGGACATCGCCCGCGACCCGGCGGCCGACCAACTGCCGATCGAGGACCGCATCGAGTTGCGCATCGTCGCCGCCGGTGCCCGCCGCGACCTGGGCCAGCCCCAGGCCGCGCTCGTGGAGCTCCAGGTCCCCGAGCTGAAGGAGCGGCGCGCCCGTCCGTGGGTGGCGCGGCTCTTCTACGCCTACGCTGACGCCCTGCTTGAGGTGGGGCGCGAGGAGGAGGCCCGGGAGTTCTTCGCCCGCGCCTCCGCCGTCGACCGCGAAGGCGTGACGGACGCCGACGAGCGCCTGGCCGCGCTTGAGGGTGTCGAGATCGTGGACATCGGCGACGACGTGGTGTGGACCGACGCGGAGGATCCCTACGTCGAGGACGAGGACGAAGGCGAGGACGACTTCGCCCGGAGCGAGGCCGAGCCGCAGGCTGCGGCCCGGACCCCCGTGGACCGGCCCGAGGCGGACGGCGCCGCAGGCGTCGAAGCCCGTGGCGGTTCCGAGGCGGCCGAGGCCGAGGACGAGGAGACGACGCCGGACGCCTCCGCGTCCGAGCCTGTCGGGTCCCCGGCGGTGGCCCCGTCCGCTGAGTCTGCGCCCGCCTCGGTGCCCGAGGCGGACACCGAACCCTCGGTGGAGCGCCCTGCGGCGCCCGCTGCGGACGCGTCCGCCGAGGAACCCGAGGCCACCACGGTCCCCGAGGCCGACGACGCTCCTACCGGCCCCGAGGTGCCCGCCGCTCCGGTAGGCGAGACCGAGGCAGCCGAAGGAGCCGAAGCAGCCGAGGCAACAGACGAGGCCGACGACGCCAAGGTCGAGGACACCGAGACCCAGGACAGCGAGGTGGAGGACGCCGACAAGGGCGGCGCGGGCCGCCCCGCCTCCGGCGCATCCGGGGCGACCGCCGACTCCGGAACCGGCCCGGCCGCCCCGGCGCCCGAGCCGAGGAGTCAGAGCCGCTTCGAGACGCCCGACCTGGGCGAAGGATCGGTGGACGAGGAGCAGTAGCGGTCGGCGGCGCAGCGCCTCGACCCGCAGGCGACCGGCCGCGCCGATCCGTCTCCGCACGCCCGGCCGCACCGCACACCCCGACGCGGGATGTGCGGTGCGGCCCTTTCCGTATCCGCCCCACGCCCGCACGTCGCGCCTCCACCCGCGTCGTCCGAAGGAGGCCCCTATGGCGTCCGGTCTCCTCGGCTCGACCACCGTGCGCGGCCTCCAGGAGCGCGCCGCTCGCGCCCTTCCCGCTGCGCGGGTCGAGCGGCGCGGGGGCTGGTGGCTGCGCCACGCTCCGGGCTGCTCGTGGTGGGTGGGCACCGTGCTGCCCCACGGCGGTGCCGATGACGATCCCGGCGACCTGGAGCGCAGAGTGGTGGAGGCCGAGGAGTTCGCCGCCGCGCGCGGTGCGGCCGCGTGCTTCCAGATCACGCCGACCGCGTGCCCGGCCGCCCTTGACGGTCTCCTCGCCGAACGCGGCTACGCCCGCTCCGCCGGGTCCATGTCACTGCGGGCGGCTCCGACCGCCCACGTCCGTGCCGCGATCCCGGCCCCGCCCGCGCCCGTCTCCGATTCCACCGTCTCCCGACGCGCCCACGTGGAGGGTGCGCCGCCTGCCGTGCGCGTGGCCGACCGGCCCGGCGATGACTGGTTCGCCGTCTGGCCGTCCGTCCTCGGCGCGGAAGCCGGCCCCCGAGCCGAGCCTCCACCCCACTACAGCCTGGGCTACTGGCTCGCCTAAACCGCCACCGGGCAAGGACGGGCAAGCGCAGCTTGCGCCGCGCAGTCTCGACCCCCACTCCTCCCAGTCTCAATCCTCGTTCCCGCCCGTGCTGCGGGGCAGGGCCGTCAGCCGGGACCGACCCACCGCGAGATAGAAGGGGGAGGGCACGACCGGGCGCTTGCCCCGTAGCAGGCGGTGCACGTTGAACGCGGCCCACTTCGGGGCGTCCCTGACGGCGGTGTACATCAGCACGGCGTCCCCGGTTCCCTCCAGCGCGTGCAGTGCGGGTCCGTACACACCGCGCGCCATCCACTCCGGCGTATCCGGGCGATCGGTGTCCAGCACGCGCACCGGGGCCGTCCACCCCGAGCGGGCCGGGACGAGTTCGGCGGCCGTGGTGATCCACAAGCCCTGGTCGGGGAAGTGCGGTGTGTTGTGCAGGTTCGAGCCCCGGGCCAGCACCATGACCCACCGGTCGCCCACGCGGTGGACGGCGTTGTCGAAGAACCCCTCCTCTGTCCCCGCGAAGACCTGCGGCGGCGACCATGAGATCCCGTCGGCGCTCTCGGTGACCCGGAGTTCGTAGTCGGGCAGCTCGCCCGGTCCGATCTCGTTCGGGTTCGCCTGAAACCACATCAGATAGCGGCCTCGGTCATGGACCACGAGAGGTTCTAGGACGCTCATGCGGGGCGCGCTGCCGCGCAGAACGGGCTCCGCGCGACGCTCCCACCGTCCCCCGCGGTACTCCAGGACCCCGATCGCGTAGCTGCTGCGGGTCCCGTAGTGCTGGAGCGAGGCGCGCCCGGTGTAGTAAAGGCGCGGCGGGTGGCCGTCGACGCCGGGTACGAACGAGGGTGTGTGCATCCCCGCGCGGTCCCATCCGTCGCGGGGAGGATCCACGGCCAGCGGCCTGACCCGACCGCGCGCGTCGGTGTCGAACACCCACTGTCCGTTGTCCAGGGTCTGGCCGGGAACCAGACGAGCACGGTAGAGGCGGTTGCGCAACGTTGTGGAGAAGCCGCCCAGGAACATCGTCGGTACGCCGTCGATCACGTGGACATCGGGATCACCGGCGCCCAGCAGCCCGCGCGGCATCGGGCCGTCGACCATGTCCCACAGCGCCGTGGGCTGACCTGGAGCATCGATCGAGAACATGCCTACCTCCGGGAATCGAGCACGCCGAACGGCGCGGACTCCCCTGGGGATCAGGTAGGTCGTTGCCCCGACAGTAACAGCGCCCACGCGACGAGGCCAGGGGCGCTTCCAATTCTGGAGGGGCGCGCCGCCCATCGGTGAGCCAGTGGGAGGGGTCTGGAACCGCTACGCCCCCAGCGACCACACACAGTGATGGAAGTGGTGGGAGCGTCGAACAGTACAGATCACTCGATCAACGACTCCTACCGGTCTCGACTCTCGGCTGAGCGACACCCGACCAGCTACTCAAGGACTGCTTTGCGGTTCGCCCTAGCTTCGGGAGGACCGGGCCGACACCCACGGGCTTCGCTACCCCGTCGCCTACCGCTACCGTCCGGCCGCCGCACGGAAACCGCTCGCCCGCACCATCCGCCGCCATCGCTGCCTCGCAGCTCGCACGAGCCGTCCACCCTGCGGCCCGATGACCGCCGGCCTCGGCCGTGTGCGGCCTGCGCGTGGAGCTGGACGCCTGAGGCTCAAGCGTCCAGCAGGGCGATCTCCAGGTCGCGCAGGCGCTCGGGGGCGCCGACCACCTCGATTCCGGTGATGCGGTCCTCGGTGACGGTGAACGTGAGGACGCAGAACAGCCGCCCGCCCAGTGCCGTGACCAGGCCGACCGTGCCGTCCACCAGCGCCGGTTCGGCGAAGCGGCTGCGGACCGAGGCCAGGACCGCGCCGCGTGCCACCGCGTCGCGGCCGATGCGGACGACGGGCTTGCCCTCGGGCACGATCTCGCCGTCGGCGTGCAGGACCACCTCGGGGTCCAGGAGCCCCACCAGCGCCTCGAAGTCGCCGGTGCGCGAGGCCGCAAGGAACGCCTCCACCACGCGGCGCCGACGGGCGAGGTCGGGCGCGGCAGCCGTCGACGGTGCGCCCCTCACCCGGCGACGGGCGCGGCTCGCGAGCTGGCGGGCGGCGGTGGGGGAGCGCTCCAGCAGGAGGCCGATCTCCTCGAAGGGGACGGCGAACATGTCGTGCAGGACGAACGCCAGCCGCTCGGCGGGCGACAGGGTGTCGAGCACGACCAGCAGGGCCAGGCCGACGGAGTCGGCGAGCAGCGCCTCCTCCTCGGGATCGGGCGCGGCGGTGCGGTCGGCGTGGGCGGCGCGGGCCTCCACGAGGTCGGTGCCGGCGCCGGTGCCTGCCCCGGCCCCGGCCCCGGGGCCGGGGTGAGCGGGTCCGGGGTCGAGGGGGTCCTCGCGCCGGGCCGCGCGCGCCCGCAGCATGTTGAGGCTGACGCGGCTGACCACGGTGGTCAGCCACGCCGCGAGGTTGTCGACGCCGGCGGTGCCGTTGCGGCTCAGCCGCAGCCACGCCTCCTGCACGGCGTCGTCGGCCTCCCCGGCGGAGCCCAGCAGGCGGTAGGCCACCGCGCGCAGCCGGGGCCGGTGCTCCTCGAACAGCGCGCCGAGCGATTCGCCGTCGTCCATGGGGGCGGGCTCCCTTCGTGCGGGCCGCTGGTGCGGTCGCGGCCATCGGGCCGTTGGCCTCGGTCCGCTTGCCTCGTGTCGCGGCGCGGGGCGCGCCGCCGCGACCATCATGGCGAAGGCGTCCGCCGGGCGGTGCGCGGGGGTGGCGTGGGGCGGAGCAGGAGCGGCGCGGCGGCGGTCGGGGGATCAGGTCGCCGGGTCGGGTGTAAGCGCGCGAATGTCGGGGATGCGGCGTATCCGTTGGTTGTGGGTGTCGGCGAGGTAGAGGTCGCCGGAGGGGCTGAGGGCGATCCCGCCCGGTGCGTGCAGCAGCGCGTCGTTGGCGGGGGTGCCGTCCGCGGAAAAGCCCGGTTCTCCGGTTCCGGCCACGATGTAGGGCTCCTTGCGGCCGGGCACGAACCCCATGGCGCGGTGGGTGGCGGCGTCGGCGACGTAGACGGTGCCCTCGCGGGGGTCGACGGCCATGGCGTCGGGGGTGGGCGGCAGGCGGCCGGTCCAGGCGTCGTGGATGGTGTGCCGGTAGGGGTCGATGCTGCGCAGGCGGCGCTGGCCGTCCACGACGTAGACGGTGCCGTCGCGGGCCACGGTCAGGCGGCCGAGTTCGCCGAAGGTGGCCTCGGTGGCGGGGCCGCCGTTGCCGCCGTCGGAGCCGGCGGGCCGCTCGGCGCCGGTGCCGGCGATGACGCGGACGGAGTCGGCGCGCAGGCGGCCGTCGTAGCGCAGGTGGTCGGGGCCGACAGCCAGGATGCGCCGGTTGCCGCTGTCGGCGATGTAGAGGGTGCCGTTGGGGCCGACGTCTATACCCGAGGGCCACCACAGGACGGTGGTGGCGCTGTCGACCCGGTCGCGGGCGTCGGCGGCGGCGCCGTCGGTGCGGCCGGCCAGGATCTCGATGCCGCCGGTGTGCAGGTCGACGGCGGCGACCTGGTTGTCCAGCATGGAGGCGATGTAGAGCACGCGGCCGAAGGGGTCCACCGCCAGGTCGGTGACCTCGGGCAGGGCCACGGCGGTGGCGCTGTCGGCCTGGGCCCAGTTCTCCGAGCCGCCGCCGGCCACGGTGTTGACGGTGCCGCTTTCGGGGTGGACGCTGCGGATCCGGTTGTTGTCGGTGTCGGCGATGTAGAGGGTGCCGTCGGCGCTGAGGGCGATGGCGCGGGGGCCGTTGAGGCGGGCCTGGGTGGCGGGGCCGGCGTCGCCGGAGTATCCGCCGTGCAGCCAGCCGGTGGCGCCGCTGCCCGCGACGGTGTCCAGCGCTCCGGGCCGGGCCTGGGCGCCGGGCAGCGCGCATCCGGCGGGCAGGATCGCGAGGGCGGCCGCCAGCGCGAGTGCGCCCAGTCGTCCTCGGGCGGCCGGGCGCCCGGCGCCGACCGCGCGCCGCAGGCGGCGAACCGCACGACCGAGGGGCATCCGGGGTCCTTTGAGGGTGGGGATGGGAGGCCGGGGAGCGTTGTGGTGGTCAACCTACCCCCACACCGGCCGGCCCACGCAGGGCTGTTGCGATGTTGTGTCCAGGTGGGGCGGCGTTCGGCCCGGACTGCCCCGGACCGCCCCGACTGCTCGGGTGGGCGGTGGCCGCGCTGAGGCGGCCGTTGCCACCCGGCATTACGATGTGCGGCGCGGGCCGCGTGATCTGCGCGGCCGTCGACGAGCGGGAGAGGGAGGTCGCCGCGCGCATGGGAGCCCGGCCGCCGCTGAACGGCGCGACCGTGGTGCTGGGCCGGCTGCCCGAGCGCCACGACTCCGTGGTGTGCCTGCTGTTCGCGGGGGACCGGCCGGTGCTGGTGCGCCACCGCCGCCGCGCCTGGGAGTTCCCCGGCGGCCACGCCGAGCCGGGCGAGGACCCCGAGGCCACCGCCCGCCGCGAGGCCCGCGAGGAGGCGGGCGCCGAACTGGGCGAGGTGCACCTGGACGGGCACTACGTCCTGCGCGGCGGCCACACGACGGTCGTCACCCACGCCCAGGTGGCGGCGCTGGCGCCGCTGACCGGGGAGTTCGAGACGGCCGAGGTCCGCGCGTTCGACACCCTGCCGTCCGACCTGTCGTGGGACGACGGCATCTACGCCCACCTCCTGCGCGCCCTGGGCCTGCCGGGGGCACCCCCGCCGCAGGCGTAGGCGCGGCGCCGAGCCGAGGCCGGGGAGCGGCCGGGTCAGCCCCGGGTCGAGGGGTCGGCCTGCTCCCGGGCGGCGCGCTGGTCCTCGGCGACCCGGTCGAGCCAGTGGACGATCCCCGCGACGTTGCTGTGCACCCCGCTCAGCAGGTCCATGACCTCGGCCGCCCGGGCGCCCTCGCCCGTGGTGACCTCGGGGCGCGGCTGGTAGCGGGTGAGGACCTGCTCGCGGACCATCGCCACGGCGTGGTCGAGGTCGGGGGAGTCGGCGCGGGCGGTGCGGACCGCCTCGACCCAGGCCGCCAGCTCCTCGGCGGCGGACTCCAGCGTCTGCTCGACCGTGTCGACCGCGCCGAAGTGGGAGAACATCAGGCGCCGGGGCGCGATGTCGCCGAACAGCCGCAGCGAGGAGCGCGCCGCCGCCATGTCGAAGTCGGGCGGCGGGGTGGCCGGGCGGACCTCGCCTGTGCGCGGGTTGTAGACGCCCAGCGCGTCGCCGACGTAGAGGTCGCCGGTGGCGGAGTCGACCAGGCCCATGTGGTGCTTGGCGTGGCCGGGCGCGTAGTGGCTGACCAGGGCACGGCCGGCGCCCAGGTCGACCCGGCCGGTCTCGCCGACGGCGCGGATGCGCCCGGCGTCGGTGGGCCGCAGGTCCCCGAAGAGCAGGTCGAGCTTGTCGCCCCAGACCATGCGGGCGCTGCGCATCAGCCGCGCGGGGTCGGCGAGGTGGCGGGCGCCGCGCTCGTGGACGACGATCTCGGCGTTGGGGAACATCGTGGCGATGTCGCCGACGCCGCCGGCGTGGTCGAGGTGGATGTGGGTGACGACGACGGTGGCGAGGTCGTGGGGGCCGATGCCCAGGTCCGCCAGGGCGTCGCGCAGCACGGGGGCCGACCCGGCGGTGCCGACCTCCACCACGCACGGCCGCTCCGTGCGCAGCAGGTAGCTGGAGGTGATGCCGGGATAGCCGGCCATCCGCGTGTCGATCGCGAAGACGTCGTCGCCCAGTGCGGTGGTGCCGCCGGGCAGTGCGTTCGGTTCCACGTCGTCGTGCACCGTGTGCCTCCTTCCGCGCTCTGACCACCGAATGTAGTTCACGGCGGACGCGGTGCGGGCGGGCGGGGTGGGACTGGGGGCGGCGGAGTTATCCACAGGTATGAGATCCAAGGTGCGGCGGGCGGCGGGGCTGCCGATGCTGGAGTTGTCCGACCGGCCCGCCGCCCGGTGCGGCGGCCGCCCACATCCGGTCCGTCACCGGCGCTTATCCGCAGGAGGAACCATGTCCGAGTCCACCACCGCCGCCCTGGCCGCCCCGCCGTCCGCCCCGTCCGCTCCGGCCGACCTCACGCCCGCCGCCCCGGGCGCGGCGGCCGGCCCGGTGGGGGCGCGGCTGCGCTCGGGGGCCGGTGCCGTGGCGCCGCGCCCCGTCCGGCGGCGGGATCCCGCCGGCCACCGCAACGAGGTCGTGGTGGCCGGCCGGATCACGGCCGAACCGGCGGTGCGCGAACTTCCCTCGGGCGACCGCCTCACCTCCTGGCGGGTGTCGATCGCCCGCCCGGCGTCGGAGCAGCGCCCCAACCAGTCGTCGGACCCGATCACGTGCGTCAGCTTCCAGACCGCCATCGAGCGCGACACCCGCGACTGGCGCATCGGCGACACCGTGCAGGTCAGCGGCGCGCTGCGCCGCCGCTTCTGGCGCTCGGCCAAGGGCGCGGCCAGCGTGGTCGAGATCGAGGCGCGCCAGGTGCAGCGCCTCGCCCGGGCCGAGCCCGCCGCCGCGACCGCCGGGACCGGCGCGTCCCCGTCCCCGGCTGCCGAGGCGCGCTGAGCGCGGCCTGACCCTTTCCCGCCCCGGCTGGCCGCCCTGCGGCGCGCGCCCGCCGGGACCGGGCCGGCCGCCGGCGCCTTACCGCCGCGTGGCCGCACCGCAGACCGTGAACGGAGGACTTCTGTGGGTGCCGATGTGCTGAGGACGGACGCCGTCGCCCCCGCCGGCGCGGCGGGTGGTCGTCCCAGGCCTCCCGAGCAGCCTCAAAGCCACCGTGGAAGGCCGGGGGCAGTCACCCGTGGCGACCTCAGGCGGCGGCGCCTCTGGCGCGTCCCCGTACCTGGCTGCGGTGGCGCGTTGAGCGCTGCCCGGCTCTTCCCGACGCCGGTCCCGGCGGGCCGCCCCGAGGTGCGTGCCCGCCGGGACCGGGCCGGCGGCGGCGTCTCGCCGCCGCGTGGCCGCACGGCTGACCGTGAACGGAGGACTTCTGTGGGTGCCGATGTGCTGAGGACGGTCACGCCCCCACCCCCGCCCTCGCCGGCGCGCGGCCGTGCCGGCCGGTCAGGCCAGCAGTTCGCCCAGGCGGGCCAGGGCCGGGGCCACCGGCTCCGGCGGCGGGGCCGTGTCGGGGAACCGCGACCACGCGGCGGCGCACACCGCGCGCAGGGCGTCGAGCCGGTCGCCGTCGCCGGTGAGCGCCAGCCGGTCCTGGACCATGTCCGCCGTCCAGCCCGCGCACACCGCCGTGCCGGGAGCGGTCACGGCCGCCTCGGGGTGGGCCTGGTTGATCCCGGCCAGGTCCCACGCCAGGTAGGAGGGCCGGTGCTCGGGCCGCGCGCACACCGCCTCCTGCGCGGTGGTCACCCCCGACAGCACCAGCAGGCTCGCCGCGCCGCGCGCGGTGGCGCCCTCGATGTCGGTGTCGAGGCGGTCGCCCACCACCAGGGGATTGGCGGCCCCCGTGCGCAGCACTCCCTCCTCGTGCAGCGGCCGCGCCGGCTTGCCCGCCACCACGGGTTCGCGCCCGGTGGCGTGGGCGATCACGCGGGCCGCCGACCCGTTGCCCGGCTGGATCCCGTGCTCCAGGGGTGCGGTGGTGTCGTTGTTGGTGGCTACGAACAGCGCTCCGGCGGCGACCGCCAGCGCGCCCTGCACCATCAGGTCGTAGGTCAGGCGGGGGGAATACCCCTGCACCACCGCCACGGGGCGCTCGGCGGCCACCGACACCGGGCGCAGGCCGCGCCGGCGCAGGGCCAGGCGCAGCCCGGTGTCGCCCACCGCCAGCACCGGCGACCCCGCCGGGAACCGCTCGGCCACCAGCCGGGCGGCGGCCTCGGCCGAGGTCACCACGTCCTCGGGTGCGGCGCTGACCCCCATCGCGGTGAGCCGTTCGGCGGTGCGGGCGGGGGTGCGGGCGGCGTTGTTGGTCACGAACGCCACCTTCATGCCGGCGGCGCGGGCCTTGTCCACCGCCTCGGGCGCGGCGGGCACCGGCCGGGGGCCGATGTAGACCACGCCGTCGAGGTCGAGCAGGGCCGCGTCGTAGACGCTGTTCAGCGGTCGGGGGGCGCTCAGCAGTGTCATGCCGTGGATCATCCGTCCTTCGTCGCGGTGTGGTGGATGGCGGTGCGGTGGGTGGCGCGGTGCCTGCTGCCGGCCGCCCGGGGCGTGCGGCGCGGCCCGGTCAACCGGGCGCGGCCGCCGGCCGGGGGCGGCGCGCGGCGGTCACCCGGCGCGCCGCCGCGTGCCCGGGCCGACCGCCCACGGTCCCTCCATGCCGCGCAGCACCAGCCCGGTGCGCGGCTTGGGCCCGAACGAGGTCGACTTGCGCGGCGTCAGCTCCCCGTGCGCGGCGATCGCGTAGACCTGCTCGATCGGCGCCGGTCCCAGCAGCGCGGCGGTGTCGCGGCCGGGCCGGGCCGCCGCGAGCGCGGACTCGGGGTCGTCGTGCACCAGGTCCACCCGGTCCTCGGTCAGCTCCCACCGCGGCAGCAGGTGGGTGAACAGCGCGGTGGGCAGGGCGCGCCAGGCGGGCGACCGGTCGGGGAACGCCGCCGCCAGGTGGTCGGGGTCCACCCGCACCAGGAACCGCCGGCGGTGGTCGGCGGGGTCGGCCAGCACCAGCGCGGGGGCCTCGCCGGCGGCGCCGCCCGGGCGCGCCGCGCCGTTGGCCGCGTCGCCGCGGCCGGCTCCGGCGCGCAGCGGCACCACCTCGGCGGCACCGGCCAGGGCGGCCACCGCCGCGTCGACGTCGCGGTCGCGCAAGACCCGGTGGATCGCGCCCAGCCGGGGCGGGGAGGAGTCGGAGTCCACCAGCAGCGCCAGCCCGTGGTCCCAGGGGCCGGGTCCGTGGCGGCCGGCCTTGAGGCGCTGGTAGGCGGCGTAGCGGTGGTGGCCGTCGGCGATCATCGCCGATCGGCCGGCCAGGTCGTCGGCGATCTCGCGGTGCAGGGCCGGGTCGCCCACCGCCCACAGCCGGTGGGCCACGCCGTCCTCGGTCACGGTGTCCACCAGCGGAGCGGGCCAGGTGCCGGCGACGGTGTCGGTGACCTCGGCGGCGGCGCCGCGCGCGGCGCCGGTCCCGCCCCGGTACAGCAGGAAGATCGGTTCCAGGTTGGCCTGGGTGGCGGCCATCAGGCGGGCGCGGTCCACCACCGGCCCCGGCGCGACGTCCTCGTGGGGGCGCACCACGGCGCTGCCGGGCGCGGGCAGCCGCAGGGCGCCGATCAGGCCGCGCTGGCGCTGCCCGCCGGGCAGGGTCTGCTCGTAGACGTAGAGCGCGGGCCGGGGGTCGCGCACCAGCACCCCCTGGGCGATCCAGCGCCGCAGGGTGCGCGCGGCGGCGGCGTAGCGGTCGGCGGCGGTGATGGCCGGCTCCGTGCCGCCGGGCTCCTGGCCCACCGCCGCCGGCGGCACGGTCAGGCGGACGGCGTTGTGCGGCTCGGCCCGGGCCAGGTCGGCGAACGCGGCGGCGTCGAGCTGGTCGTAGGGCGGGGCGAGCGCGAGGGCGATGTCGAAGTCGGGGGAGTCCAGCAACGCCCGCGCGTCGGGACTGGCGTAGCGCAGGCCGCGCAGCGGCGCCAACTCCAGGGCTTCCCCGCCCGCATGTGTCCGCACGCTGGAACGATACCCGGCGGCCCCGGGGCGTCCGCCGCCCTGGGCGGGTGCCGCCCCTCACAGCGCACCGGCGGCGCGCGGGGGCCCGGTGCAGGCGGATGCCGCCGGGCGGCCGTGTGCGGCCGGGGGCGGTGGCCGGTGCGGGCCGGTGCGGAGCTGGGTGGGGGCCGGCGGTGCCGGCCGGGTCAGAGCAGCTTGCGCAGACGCATCAGGTCGCCGAAGCCGGCATCCAGCTTCACCCGGCCCGACAGCATCGCCTTGGCGAAGTCCAGGCGTTCCTCGGCCAGCTCCACCAGGTCGTCGCTGGAGGCGGTGATCCGCACCTGGGCGCGCTGGCCCGGGTCGGCGGCGCCGCGCTGGGTGATGCCGCGCAGGCCGTCCTCGGTCAGGCGCATGTCGAACACCGCGTCCAGGTCGCTGACGATGACGCTGACGGAGCGCTCGACGATGTGCTTGCGCCGATCGGCGGCGTCGACTTTGGCGATGCGTTCGGAGACGCGGTCGATCGCCGCCCGGCACTGCTCGATGCTGGCCATGGCCTCCATCATGCCCCATGCCGACATGCGCCGCCGCGCCCGGCCGCGCCGCGCGCGGGCGCGGTGGCCTGCGGGTGCGGCGGCGCCCCGCCGAGTACCGCCCGTGAACGTCCGGCGCCCGGTAGCGTTGACCCCTGCGTCCCCCTCTGTCCCCCTGCGGCCCACCGGATCCGGGAATGCCGCACGGCTGTCGGCGGGGGATGCCAGCGAGTCGGCATTCAGCAGCAAGGAGCAACGGAACCATGGTCGTCGACGCGGTGCGCGCCTATCTCGAAGCCGTCAACGGGCTCACCGAGTTGACCCGCAAGCGCGCCGTCGCCGCCGCCAAGGTGCTGCTGCGCGCGGGTGAGGACCGCCCCGCCCCGACGCTGCGGCCGGCGGCCGCGGGCGGCGGGTGGGGCGCCCCCGCGCCGGCGGGCGAGGGCGAGGCGGCCGCGAACGGCTTTCCGCGCTCGGGTGCGACCATCCAGTCGCTGGCCGCCGAGCTGATCGAGACCAGCCAGGCCAACCGCGAGGCGCTGAACACCCTCATCGCCGCCGAGGTCGAGCGGGTGCTGGAGCGCCGCGAGCTGGTCAGCCGCAGCGAGTACGACCGGTTGGGTCGGCGCGTGGCCGAACTGGAGCGGCGGCTGGCCGCGCAGCGCGCCCAGCCGCGCGCCGTGCCGCCCGCCGCCGAGCCCGCCGGCGCGCAGGCCGCCGAGCAGGCCGCCGAGCCCGCCCCGGGCGGCGGCGCCGCCTCCGGCGGGGCCGGGCCGGCCGGTGTGTCCGAGAGCGTTTCGGGTGGGCAGGAGGAGCCCGGTGTCGGGCGGTCCGGCCAGGGCGGTGCGGCCACCGAGTCGGCCACTGACTCGGGGGCGGCCCCGGCGGACGAGGCGGAGCCGGCGCCCGCAGAGCCCGACCAGGAGGGCTCCGGCGACCCCGCCCAGCTCGTCCTCGGCGAGGACACCGGCGCGGCGGCGGAGACGGTGTCCCCGGCGACGTCGGAGGAAGCGGCACCGGACGCCGCCGAGGTCTCGGCGCCGGCCGGTCCCGCCGACGACGATCCCGCGCCGAAGAAGCCCACCGGCAAGCAGCAGCGCTCGGCCAAGGCCCGGACCAGCACCGCACGTTCGGGTGCGGCCGCCAAGGGCGGTTCGGCCAAGAACACGACTGCCAAGCGGTCCGGTGGACGTGGTAGGAACAGCACGTCGGGAAAGAAAAACGACTAAAGCGAAGTACCACCGCCATATGCGACACCGAGCCGGGTCGCAGACCCGGCTCCTATCCCCATCTCCCGTGGTCACCACCCCTGTGCGGGTGGCGCGCGGGGCGCACAACACAACGTCCACCGAGAAGGGCGGAGCGGAAGTGACGGAAGTGAACCACACCGGCACTACTCTCGATTCGGCCATGGAAGACGAGCAAGCCGCCGGAATCGCCGAGCGCACCCTGCAAATGGCGCGGGAACGACTCGCCGCGCTGGACAACCTGCCCACGTCGGACCACGTCGCCGTCTTCGACGAGCTTCATCGGGAGCTGTCCACCGTCCTCAACGGCCTCGACCAGGGCGAACCCCGGTCCCGCTAACACCGCCGCCCCTGACTCCCGCAGCCGCGCGGCACCGGCCGTCGCCGGCGCCCCGCCCTCGGCGGAGCGGCTGCGGCCCCGCACGTCTGGCACCTGCTGACACCTGATCCGCCACCCCCTCCCCGCACGGCGTCCCGGGGTTCCGTGCGTCCGTTCGCCGCTACCCGCCGCGTTCGCCGTGTCCGGAATCCGTCACGCCCCCGTCCGCAACCGCGCGGGCGGGGGCGACCGGCGGGTGCCCCGCGCGCGGGCGGGGGACGTGTCGCGGGTGTGCGAGGTGGGCGAACGGCGGGGTGCCTTTCCGCCGCGCGGGTCGCCGTTCGCGCCCTCCGAGGTCATTTGCTCCTTTTGTCCTTTTATGGTGTTTCTGACCATTCCGGGATTTCGGTCGGCCGTGCCGGGGCGGGCGAGGCCGGGAAAGGCGTCGACCCCGGGTGCCGACGCGGTGGAAAGGCGTGCGGCAACGCGCCCAATCCCCTCCGGCGGCCGTTCGCCGACGGAAAAGGCACCCGGCGGGCGCCGCCGGCCGGCGGCGCCCGCCGGCCTTCCGCCTTCCCCTCCACAGCCCGGCCGGGGTGGGGAAACGGGCGCGGCCGGGTCGGTGCGGCCCGTTAGGGTGGAGCCATGTGCAAGGTGCGGCCCATGGTGAGTGGGCGGGTTGGCCGTGGCTAGGCGGGCGCGGCTGGACGCCGAACTCGTCCGTCGCGGGCACGCGCGTTCGCGCGGGCACGCCGGGGAGCTGATCGAGGGCGGCCACGTCCTGGTCGGCGGCGTCCCCGCCAGCAAGCCCGCCACCCAGGTGGGCACCGACCAGGCCATCGTCGTCAAAGCCCCCGACTCCGACCCCGGCTACGTCTCGCGCGGCGCCCACAAGCTGGTGGGGGCGCTCGACGCCTTCGGCATCGACCCCTCGGGCCGCCGCTGCCTCGACGCCGGCGCCTCCACCGGCGGGTTCACCGACGTCCTGCTGCGCCGGGGCGCGGCCGAGGTGGTGGCCGTCGACGTCGGCTACGGCCAACTCGCCTGGTCGCTGCGCGCCGACGACCGGGTCACCGTCATGGAGCGCCGCAACGTCCGCGAACTCACCCCCGAGGAGGTCGGCGCCCCCCTGCCCACCCTCGTCGTGGGCGACCTCTCCTTCATCTCGCTGACGCTGGTCCTCGCGCCGCTGGCCCGCTGCGCCGACCCCGGCGCCGACTTCGCGCTCATGGTCAAGCCGCAGTTCGAGGTGGGCCGCGACCGGGTGGGCGCGGGCGGGGTGGTGCGCGACCCCGCGCTGCGCGCCGACGCCGTGCGCACCGTCGCCCACCACGCCGCCACCCTGGGCCTGGGCACCGCCGGGGTCGCCGCCAGCCCGCTGCCGGGCCCCTCGGGCAACGTGGAGTACTTCCTGTGGCTGCGCGCCGGCGCCGGCGACCTGGCCGAGGACCGCCTGGCCCGCGCCATCGAGGAGGGCCCGCAGTAGCCCGCGCCCGTCCGCCCGGGCGTCCCCCATCGGCCGCGCGGCCGCCCCGTGTCGGCCGGAGTGGATAACGTCGGAGGAGACGCGCCCCGCGCGGGCCGGTACCGTGGCTCGGCGGTCGCCCCCGGCCGCGCGGCCCCCCGGCGGCGCGGCCACGACGAACCGGCCCGAGCGGCCACCCGATAGTACGGAGACAGCCGATGACCAGCCCCGGCCAGGACGGACGCAGCGTGCTGCTGCTCGTGCACACCGGCCGCCCCGCGGCCACCCGCAGCGCCCAACTGGTCCACCGCAACCTCACCGATGCCGGGCTGACCGTGCGGATGCTGGCCTCGGAGGTGGACGAGCTGAAGCTGGCCGGCTGTCACCTCGACCCCGTCGAGGCGGTCGGCGGGGTCGACGCCGCCGCCGGGGTGGAGCTCGTGCTGGTGCTGGGCGGCGACGGCACGCTGCTGCGGGCCGCCGAGATCGCGCGCCCGGCCGGCGCCCCGCTGCTGGGGGTCAACCTGGGCCACGTCGGGTTCCTCGCCGAGGCCGAGCGCGAGGACCTCACCTCCACGGTGCGCAGCGTCGTGGACCGCGCCTATGAGGTCGAGGAGCGCATGACCCTCGACGTCGCCGTGTTCAACGGCGGCCGCCACGGCACCGCACCGCCGGTGCGCACCTGGGCGCTCAACGAGGCCACGTTGGAGAAGGCCAACTCCCGCCGGATGCTCGACATGGTGCTGGAGATCGACGACCGCCCGCTGTCGCGCTGGGGCTGCGACGGTGTGGTGTGCGCCACACCCACCGGTTCCACGGCGCACGCCTTCTCCGCCGGCGGGCCGATCGTGTGGCCCGAGGTCGAGGCGCTGGTGGTCGTCCCGATCAGCGCCCACGCGCTGTTCGCCCGGCCCATCGTCGTCTCGCCCGACTCCACGGTGGCCTTCGAGATCGTCCCCGACACCACTGCGGGCGTGCTCTGGTGCGATGGACGCCGTATGGTCGAATTGCCCGCGGGGGCACGTATCGAGGTGACCCGCTCCGATGTGCCCGTCCGCCTCGCGCGCCTCCAGCGGGCGCCGTTCACCGACCGGCTGGTCGCCAAGTTCGCCCTGCCCGTCGCCGGCTGGCGCGGGCGCGCCGAACGCGACCTGTAGACCGCGCCGGGGCAACGGCGGCGCGCAGCGGCCGGCCCGGCCGGCGCGCCGTGACCCAAGGACACCAGAAGGTGAGCAGGAGAGGATCCGGTGCTCGAAGAAGTCCGCATCCAAGGACTGGGCGTCATCGACGACGCCGTGCTGGAGCTGTCGCCCGGCCTCACCGTCGTCACGGGTGAGACCGGTGCCGGTAAGACCATGGTGGTGACCGGCCTGGGGCTGCTCTTCGGCGGGCGCGCCGACCCCCAGCGGGTCCGCCCCGGTGCCGACCGCGCCGTCGTGGAGGGCCGGCTGACCGTGCCCGCCGAGGGCCGCGTGGCCGAGCGCGTGGCCGAGGCCGGCGGCGAACTGGACGACGACGTCCTCATCATCACCCGCTCGGTCTCCGCCGAGGGCCGCTCCCGGGCCACCCTGGGCGGCCGGTCGGCGCCGGTGAGCGTGCTGGCCTACCTCGCCGACGACCTGGTGGCGGTGCACGGCCAGTCCGACCAGCAGCGGCTGCTGCGCCCCGAGCGCCAGCGCGCGGCGCTGGACCGCTACGCCGGCGAGCCGCTGTCGCGCACCCTCAACGCCTACACCGTGGCCTACCGCCGCCACCGCGAGGTCGCCGCCGCCCTGGAGGAGCTGACCACCCAGGCCCGCGAGCGCGCCCAGGAGGCCGACCTGCTGCGCTTCGGCGTCGAGGAGATCGCCGCCGCCGAGCCCGTGCCCGGCGAGGACGCCGAACTGCTGGCCGAGGAGACCCGGCTGGCCCACGCCGACTCCCTGCGCATCGCCGCCACCACCGCCAACGAGGCGCTGACCGGCGACCCCACCGCCGAGGTCCAGGCCGACGTGGTGGGCCTGCTAGCCGCCGCCCGCCAGGCGCTCACGGCGGTGCGCGAGCACGACACCGCCCTGGCCGCCATCGCCGACCGCCTGGACGAGGTCGGCTACGTCCTCACCGACGCCGCCACCGAACTCGCCTCCTACGCGGAGTCGGTCGAGGCCGACCCCGCCCGGCTGGCCGCCGTGCAGGAGCGCCGCTCCCTGCTCACCCAGCTCTCCCGCAAGTACGGCGCCACCACCGACGACGTGCTGGCCTGGGCCGAGGACGCCGCCAAGCGGCTGGCCGAGCTGGAGGGCGACGACGACCGCATCGACGCGCTGCGCGCCGAGGAGGCCGAGCTGAGCGCCCGGCTCACCGAGCTGGCCGACTCCCTCACCGCCGTGCGCACCGAGGCCGCCGACTCCTTCGGCGCCGCCGTCACCGAGGAGCTGACCGCGCTGGCCATGCCGCACGCCCGCGTCAGCGTCAAGATCACCACCGGCACCGAGTTCGGGCCGCACGGCCGCGACGACGTCGAGGTGCTGCTGGCGCCCCACCCCAGCGCGCCGCCGCTGCCGCTGCACAAGGGCGCCTCCGGCGGTGAGCTGTCGCGTGTCATGCTCGCCATCGAGGTCGTCTTCGCCGGGGCCGACCCGGTGCCCACGTTCGTCTTCGACGAGGTCGACGCCGGCGTCGGCGGCAAGGCGGCCGTGGAGATCGGCCGCCGCCTGGCGCGGCTGGCCCGCCGCGCCCAGGTCATCGTCGTCACCCACCTGCCGCAGGTGGCCGCCTTCGCCGACGCCCACCTGGTGGTCGAGAAGTCCAACGACGGCACCGTCACCGAGAGCGGCGTGACCCGCCTGGACCGCGACGGCCGCACCCGCGAGCTGTCGCGCATGCTGGCCGGCCTGGAGGACTCCGAATTGGGCCGCGCCCACGCCGAGGAGCTGCTCACCATCGCCGCCGCCGACCGCGGCGACTGACCCGCCCACCCGCCGGCGGGTGCGAGGAGCGGCCCGGGGCGGACGTGTGGGTCGGCGCCGCGGCGGTTGTCCACAACCCCTGGTGTCGTGCGCGCACGGTGAGCACTCCAGCGCCTAGGGTGGCAGACGCGGCACACGGTGTGTGACCACCGGGGCTTGTGCGCCCCGGTGTGGCCACTCTTTGTGACGTTGTGATCACCCTGACGGCACGGGTTCTGGACGGTGCGAGCGATGAAGGTCCCCGAAGCGATCGGCGCGCGGCTGGTCCGCGGACGCCGCCCGCGCGGCGCCACCGCCTGCGGCGTCACCGCGCCCGTGCGGTGCGACCGCCGCACCAAAGACCTCACCAAGCGGCTGCGGCCCGGCGACATCGCCGTCATCGACCACGTCGACCTCGACCGCGTCAGCGCCGAGGCCCTGGTCGAACGCGGCGCCGCGGCCGTCGTCAACGCCGCCCGGGGCATCAGCGGGCGCTACCCCAACCTCGGGCCCCGCCTCCTGGTCGAGGCCGGCATCCCGGTGGTCGACCAGGTCGGCCCCGACGTCTTCGCCCGCGTGCGCGAGGGCGAGGTCCTGCGGCTGGAGGGCGGCGTCCTCTACCGGGGCGACACCCCGCTGGCCCGGGGCGTGGTGCAGGACTCCGCCGCCGTCGACGCCGCCATGGCCGAGGCCCGCGCGGGGCTGTCGGTGCAGTTGGAGGCGTTCGCCGCCAACACCATGGAGTATCTGCGGCGCGAACGCGAACTCCTCCTCGACGGCGTGGGCGTGCCCGAGATCGCCACCCGCATCGAGGGCCGCCACGTCCTCATCGTCGTGCGCGGCTACCACTACCGCGAGGACCTCGCCGCGCTGCGCCCCTACATCCGCGAGTACCGGCCGGTCCTCATGGGCGTCGACGGCGGCGCCGACGCCCTGCTGGAGGCCGGCTACCGCCCCGACATCATCGTCGGCGACTTCGACTCCGTCTCCGACCAGGCGCTGACCTGCGGCGCCGAACTCGTGGTCCACGCCTACCGCGACGGCCGCGCCCCCGGCCTCAAGCGGGTGCGCGACCTCGGCCACGACGCCGTCGTCTTCCCCGCCACCGGCACCAGCGAGGACGTCGCCATGATGCTCGCCGACGACTCCGGCGCCGAGCTGATCGCGGCGGTGGGCACCCACGCCACCCTGGAGGAGTTCTTGGACAAGGGCCGCGCCGGCATGGCCAGCACCTTCCTCACCCGGCTGCGGGTGGGCGGCAAACTGGTCGACGCCAAGGGCGTCAGCCGCCTCTACCGCAACCGCATCTCGCCCTGGGCGCTGCTCCTGCTGGTGGCGGCCTCCCTGCTCACCGTCGTCGTGGCCGCCTACAGCTCGCCGGCCGGCGTCGTCTACCGCACGTCCATCGCCGCGCGCTGGGACGCGTTCCTCTACTGGTTCACGGGGCTGCTGACGTGATCGACTTCCGCTACCACCTGGTGTCCATCGTCGCCGTCTTCCTCGCGCTGGCCGTGGGGATCGTCCTGGGCACCACCATGCTCCAGGACCCCCTGCTCAACGCCCTCAAGGACGAGACCTCGGCGCTGCGCGAGGAGTCCGACCGGCTCCGCACCGAGAAGGACGTCACCGAGCGCTACGCCACCGGCGTCGACCAGCTCGCCGACGCCGCCGCCCCCGACACGCTGCGCGACCGCCTCAGCGGCGTCCGCGTGGCCGTCGTCGAGGCGCCCGGGGTGGCCGAGGAGCTGCGGACCGGCGTGGTCGAGCGCATCGAGCAGGCCGGCGGTGAGGTCCCCGGCCGCGTCGTCCTCACCGACGCCTACCTCGACCCCGACCAGGCCACCTACGTCGGCGAACTCACCGACCAGCTCGCAACGGGCGCCGCCCTGCCCGACGGCGCCGCCCACACCCGCGCGGGCGCCCTGCTCGCCCACGCCGTCCTGGTGCCCGAGGCCACCGGCGCCGGCGACACCGAGGACCGCGACACCGCCTTCGACGCCGGGGCCGCGCTCGCCGCGTTCGCCGAGGGCGGGCTGGTGACCGTGCACGGCGAACCCGCCCAGGCCGCCGACATCGCCGTGGTCCTGGCCCCGGCCGAACCCTTCGCCGCCGACACCGCCACCGCCGCCTCCTCCACCTCGCCCAGCGGCACCGACGCCCCCACCGGCAACGACATCATGCTCGCCGTGGCCGACGGACTCCACGACACCGCCAAGGCCGCCGTGCTGGTGGGCGGCACCACCTCGGTGGGCTCGGGCGGGCTGGTCGGCCGCGCCCGCGCCGAGCAGGTCCCCTACACCACCGTCGACTCCGCCGGCCGCGCCTCCGGCGACGTCGCCGCCGCGTTGGCGGTGGCCGCCGCCGCCCAGGGCCGCACCGGCGCCTACGGCACCGCCGAGGGCACCGACGCCTTCCTGCCCGACCCGTTGCCCGCCCCGCGCGAGGAGCAGACCGAGGAGGACGACGACCCCGCCCAGGACCGCAAGGCCGCGCCCCACCCCGACCGCACCCGCCCCACCGGCTAGCCGCCCGCCAGGAGGGACACCGCGCCATGGCCGTCTTCCACCCCGTGTGGGCGCCCGCCGCGCCTCTCCCGCGCGGCGCCCGCCCCGCCCGGCGCCCGCCGCGCGGTGCCGCGCCCGGCGCCGCCGCCCTCGCCCGCCTGGGCGGC